>JBOFSX010000157.1:0-186051 GCA_051651765.1 Anaeroplasmataceae bacterium
TGCTTCCTATGCTTATGATGAATCAAGGTAAAGATGGATCAAAACCAATGGACCCAACAATGATGATGATGTTAATGAGCCAAGGTAAGGGTGGAGACATGAGCTCTATGCTTCCTATGCTTATGATGAATCAAGGTAAAGATGGATCAAAACCAATGGACCCAACAATGATGATGATGTTAATGAGCCAAGGAAAGGGTGGAGACATGAACTCTATGCTTCCTATGCTTATGATGAATCAAGGTAAGGGTGGAAGTGGAAGTATCGATCCTACGATGATGATGTTGATGAGTGGTGGAAAAATGGACATGAACACAATCATGCTCATGAATATGATGAAAGGAAATAAAGACACTGGTGCTGCTGCAAAGCCAGCTAGTGGATTATACCAATAATCATTGAATGATTATTCTCTAGGGCGATAACACGTCCTAGAGAATATTTTTTTGTTTAGATGAAAGAAAATACACAAGGGAGAAGGTATTTAAAATGAGTACAGGTAATTTGAAATATGATTATAATTTATCTATAATCAATGACTTTACAGGTGAAATCTATAATAAATTAGTTATAAAGAACAAAATAGATAACAAAGATGAGATCGTAAATAAATTGAACTTTAAATATGTTTTATATAGTCCGACTACAAAAAAGTATTTAAAGTCATATCGCGTTACTAATGTAAGACCTCTATTTACCGATTATTTGGAGAATGCAATGACATTAAATTGCATATGTGATTCTTATAAGAAGATACAAGAAATATTCAAATATTTAGAAAGTACAAATAATAAGTACGTTACGAATATCGTTGGTGATTTATTTAATCGTGAGTTACATGTGTGTAAGATCGAATTTAATTTAAAAAGTCAATATACGAATATATTATATAACAGTAAGGAGAACGAAATGGAAAAATGCCTTTTGATGTTTAACAAAAATTATTTTAATAATGAAACACAAACTTTTGGTAACAAAGAAACTGCTACACGATTTAATTCGTATAGTGAAGCTTCTAAAAAACGTAAGAAATTGTACACTAAACAATTTGGAACAATCTATATTGTTAGTGAAGATGAAAATGAAAAATAAAGGAGGTGCTTAATTGGCTCAATTGATTATTCCTAATTGGAGAGTTCGTTACCATTACGATAAGGTATATGGTAAGGCTTACATGATTAATCAGGACATTGGGATTGACAGAAGAAGTGTTAAAGCTGTAGAGGGTGGTATCTATTCTGCGGAATTAGGTAATATCGTAGACACAGACAAAGATTTAAGAGAGTATTCATGCTTTTGCGGAAAACTCAATTCTAGACTTTACGAGGGTGATACTTGTGAGGATTGTGAAACAATTTGTAAAGAATCGTTTGGAATCGATCTAAACAAATATGGATGGATATCATTAGGAGAATATTATATAATACAACCTAATGCTTATGAAATCGTACGATCCGTAGTAGGTAATAAGAATTTAGAAAAGATCCTTAAATATCAAATTAATATTGATATCGAAGGTGGTAATGTGGATGTATCTAAAAGTGATCCTAAATCAATTCCTTATCAGAATATTGGTTTAAGAGAATTCAAGAAACTATTTGTAGAAATAATGAATTATTATGCAATGATCAAACCGTTAAAAGCAGAAAAAGCAAAGTTCTTAATAGCTAATAAGAATAGAGTATTTACTAATGTGATACCTATATTTAGTAACTTATTAAGACCAGCTTATGCGAGTTCTAAGAAAAGAATGTTTAGCTACGATAAACTTAATTCGTTTATAACTGGTATTTTAAGTAATGCTAAATTACTTAAGAGTGGTACTAGTAAAAGAGTAAAAGATGGTGGTGACAAGATCTTATTGTGGACTATCCAAGAAGCATTACAAGGTTATTATAACATGACTATTAGTTCCAAGTTATCAGGCAAACATAAGGTAATTAGATGTACGATATTATCTGCTAGAACTTCGTTTAGTTCACGTGCGGTTATCACATCTCTTACTGATGCCAAGTATATTGGAATGGATCATGTTGTACTAAATTATAAGCAATTTATTGAAATATATACATTTCTTATTTTAAATTGTATGATGAGAGGATATGTCAACGCTAAGTTTAAAAGAATGACACTATTCGAATTATTGGCTTATTTAAAGAAAGCTAAATATGCAGATACCATTGATGAAGATATCTATGCTATATGTGAATTCTTGATTAAGAATCATAAACAAGGTTTATGGGTTATCTTAAATCGAAATCCTACTATGGACTTAGGATCTCAACAAACATTAAAAGTTGTTCATGTTATAAAAGATGCTAAATCTTGTATCATGAATACGCCACTCACTAGTTTAAATAGTATGGGTGGAGACTATGATGGTGATATTTTGAACGTATATGCACTACTCGAATTGCAAGTTGCAACAGAGTATATAAAGGGTTTCTCTCCTAGGAATTTACTAGTAGATAGAACCGGAGATTCGATAATAGATAAGACATTCTTACCTATTAAAGATCATTATACTTGTGCAAATAGTTTCATAACACCATTGAGACAATAAGCTTTAAAAATATAAATAGAGGGAGCAATTCCCTCTATTATTATTTTTTTTCTCTAAAACATTAATATATTATATTTCACTATAAATAATAAAAAATAAGGAGAGATGATATGAATAGTGTGATGAACACAAGATTATTTACTGCTATAGATAAATCGTTTGATGTTGTAGCTATGATTAGATCTGCGAATTCGTGGATAAATAAATATACTGTTGATAAAGATAAATATGATTATTTAATGCAAATATCAAAAACATTTAAGTTTTCTTTAGTTAGTAAAGTTGTAAAATCACTTGAAGTTGGATTAATTAGACCATTATTATTAGCAGACCCAAAAAATAAGGAAGATAAGAAAATTACTTTTCCTACATCTATTTCATGTATGCTCTTAAAGGATGCTAGTGGTAAAACTGTTTCATATGTAGACACGAGTCAACATTCGCATTACAATAGAGTTAAATTAACAGGTGAGGTTGAAGCGTTTGCTATGTCGAATGAACGACAGTTTTACGCATTAATGCAGCGAGGATTCGTAGCTCGATCTCTCCAAATGAATGCAGCATCCTATGATACGACGCCGAGATTTGTAAAAGCTGTTGTCAATGCATATGCACGTATGATGGCTAAACCTATTTCAGCAGTATATGCTACAGGTGCTAAAGATGAGTGGATGCAAAAATTATTATATGTAACTATAGTATTTGCACTACAAAACTTTTTTAATTACGAACAAGAGAAAGCTAGGTTATTTGCTATGTCTTTCCCTGGTATTAATCGTGCATATATAATGGAAAATTCTAAATATTATAATTGTCAAAAATTTGATTTTGTAGATATGACACCGGCTGGAGTTAAGAAAGCTTATCCTAATGATAATGATCTTAAATATCCTGTTGATGTTTATGTGCAGATTCTTAAAACTGAATTCGAAGAAATGAGGAATGGTAAAATAGAATTCCGAACTGTATTAGATAGATACACTAGCATGTATGGTCAAAATTCTATGATGGCGATTGAACATTGTGAGTCGTTTATCAATATGCTTCTCACAGCAGATTTAAAAACTAACTTTTATAACGATTTGGGTATTTTACAAATAGCAAAGATGGACATAGATGTAATCTTAGCTATTATAAATGGAAATACTTAGAAGGAGATGAAATGAAAAAAGGAACAAACTTTAATGATATAAGTTATGAAAGTGGTGTTTTCTTAGAGCCTGAATTTGATGAAGACGGATACTTAAAAGCTAACAAAAAAGTTGTAGATCATTTATTGCGACACAATGTTTCTGTTGAAACTGGTAGACGAGAATTAGATTCTTCGATAATAGATTATGAACTACTTTCATTTAATTCTGAAGAGATAAGTAGACTAAAGAAAAGATTTACACGTAACTATGGTATCTTTTCTGATGGTCAGATAATGAGAATACCTGAAACTGAAGAGTATTTTAAATTTACATCTAATATAGTAGTATCTATGGATTCTGGTATAAAGAAAGTTAATGATGATCAAAAATTGTTTTCTTTAATTTCTTTGTATGAACGAGCCATTAATCAATTACCTACTATAACAGTATTCTTAAATGGAAAAAAGATACCTGATGAATTTATATATGTATATATGACAGATTCTTGTACAGATATATTGATACCAGATTATTATTTACCAGCAAATGAAGATGGAACGTTTAATCCAGCTGATATATTTATACAAAAGCATGTGCATAAGATTAATCAATATTATTCTTTGTACAAACCGAATGTACCTAATAAATTAATAACTATCGAATTAGATAAAAATAAGCGATATAATTTAGATATTAAATACAGAGAAAATGAAGGAGTTCCTACAAATGAAATTGAAAGTTGTAAGAATATAATCCTTTATATAAATGGTTTATATCGAGATCAAAGTGCTTATGGTATAGCTAAAGAAGATAATATTATTAAATTAACATTAGGCCAATCTATAAATACATCCGATGCTATTGAAGTAATAATTGATTCTGATATACAAATGATTAATACTGTTTCTTTTGATGTAGATACAATTCAATCAGTTGTAAAGTGTTATTTTAATTTAAATGAGACTACAGAAGATTATAAGATAAATTATTTATATGGTGCTATTCCTAAAAAGAATTGTTACTTTTATGTAAATAATGAGCGTATACCAAATAATAAGATCAATCAAGTTGGTCGTATGAACTTCATGTGTAACTATACCGGAGCTCCAGCCCCTTCTTATAACTGTACTATCATTTATACAGATAGAGAATTTATAAATGAATCTGATAGATATATTTATGGTGAAGATTATTACCTAAGTAATATGTCTAGTGTTGGTGTTGTTTCCAAGCTTATCAAAGATGTAGTTGATGGAAAAAATATCAATATTGAAACAGAGGATTATATAAATAAATTTCTATTTAATAAAGAGAATAATTTAGACATAATGGATATAATGACTAAAGGTGGTCAAAGATATACTTTTGACTACACTAATAAAATTAATACTATTACTAAAAAGTATTCTAATTTCGAATCACAAGTTAGGGATCTTATTAAAGAATCTGGTAATTATATGGTTCGAGATTTCTTAAACTTATATAGTAAAAATGATATTTATGATTTAGTTACTGTAGATAAAAACTCTCCAGATTATTTCTCTTATACATTTAGAACTAGGAAAGATGAGATAGAGAAAACTAATAAGTTTTATTACCTTGTTGATATAAATGGTGTACATGTCAAAGATACAGACTTTACAGTTGTTGATATGCATCAGTATAACCATATTAATCTTCCAAAAGAATTATTCAATGAGGGTGATAATAAGTTGCACATTAGAGAATGTAAGTTCGATAGTGGAACTGATACATCTATGGAATACAAAGTTGTAAGACCATCGGATGTAGTCTATTTAGATAAACCTATTGATGTTCCTAACGAGATGTATAGAAAGCTTATACGAGAATTGTATAAGCAAATCGAAGAAATTAAAAAGGATAAAAACCTAACTGACGATGAGCGTGTAGAAGCGATATTAGAATGTGAAACTATAATTAAAACTCATGAAGCTGCTATTATATCTAATTATAGATATAGTTATACTTTTGACAAATTAGTTACACCAACTGATGTAGCCGACTACGTATATCTAAAAAGCATTAATAAGGTTCCTGGATATTTTTATTATGATGAAACAGAGAAAGGATGGATTATTAATAGAGAAACTGCGTTTATTATAAATGATAATAAGACTGTGACTTTATTGATGGAAGAAATGCCTGAAGATGTATTTATTATATATAGTCGACAATTTTCATTTAAGTTTACATATACTGTACCTAGAGACTTAGTTAGTTTATCTGATATGAGTATAGGTATTAGAGGTGATGATAATTATGGTTTACCTATAATTCCAACTGGTTCTTATACTGTATTTTTAAATGGCGATAGACTATACAATGGTATAGATTATGTATTTAGACATCCTGGTAACTATGATCTTATAGCTTATACTTCTTTATCTTTAAAGAGAAAGAGTAAAGAGGGTGATGTTGTAACTATTTATTTTGATAATATTCGAAATATAACAGTTGGACATTCTAGCGACGTTTTATCTTTTACTGGTTCCTTGTGGAATAAGTTTGGTTTAATATATTTTGGTGGAATTAAATTTCCATACTCTCCAAAATACATAGATTTATATGTAAATGGAAAATATATTTATCCTAACCAAATTGAAATCATTAGTGATAAATTAATAAGAATTGAACCTGATATTAAAAATCCTATGTTTGATATATTTGCAGAAACATCGTTTAATGTAGATATAAATAAATTAAAGTTTTTTTATGACTATGATTACAATCCTTATAAAGATAGTGAGTTTGAGAAAATGTTAGCAAGATTATTTGTTGATTATAACTTCTCCACAATCACTAATCCTAGTGAGAATAGTAGTGCTAATAATGTTTATGAATCATTTGACGAGGATGTAGATTCTTGGAAAAGAGTTCCAAACGTTAGAAGACATGAAGATTCCGATGAAGCTATGAAAGAAGCAGATTCCTTAGTGCCATATAGATATAATCTATATGAAAGTGCTTATTTGATTTGGTTAAAATCTAATTCTGTTAAGAGTATATTTACACCTGGTATCAATATATCTGACGATGTAGTAAAATACTTTAAGTTCTATGTAGAGGAAAATAGTTTGGGTGATAGACAAGATCTTGTTGTGTCTCCAGCTGCTACTAAGATATTTAATGATTTACAATTTGATGCTGCTAAATATCCTTTTGAGAATGCTGATAGGGTTCGACGATATAGTAAGTTTGGTAAAGCTAATAACTTACCTACAGCTGTATTTAAAAACGAAACCTATGAGGTTGAAGGAGAAGACGGAGAAATTATTACTAAAACTAAATTAGTAATAGATGAAAGTCAAAAAGCTAATAGAAATATATTTAATGAACTACGTGATCATTTCCCTATTTCTAATGCAATGTATCCAAGAGATTTTCCAAAAATTTTAAGTTCTAAATCTAAGATATCTCAAAAGAATAGAGACTTGTTGATTGGTGGAAGACCAGGTCCTATATATAATAATACAACCACACACAAACCAACGGAGGAATAAAATGGCTAATGAAATAATTAAGAGTAGTCCGTATGCAGATGATGCAGATGACAGACAAGGTCGTGTCGCGATAATCTCGACAGATGAAGAATGGTTTAATAAAAATACCACCGAAAATCCTGGTGGGGCTGATGCAAGTGTACCATATGCTGGTGAATTTGCTCATAGTAAAGACGGTGATTTTGTAGTATTGACTAGAGATGAGAATAACAAAGTTGTTCCTATTTCTGCTTCTCGAGATCTACGAAAACGATTTGAGAAATTAGAAGATGAAAATGTATTTAAAAATGCAGAAGCTTTTGTATTTAATTCAGCAGTTAATACAGTTTATTATGATATTGATCGTATGACTGTAAAGATTAGTGCTGAAAGAGTTTTCTCTACTAATTATAAATATTGGGCTATAAGAGGCGTTCGAGTTGAAGATGGTAAACCAATGTATTATACTGGTATTTTAGATTCTGACGGTAGTGGAAATATTCTTAGTAATATGATCAATACTGATAGTGTATTTAATGATGCTGGTGAATTAGTTGGTGTCACATGTTCTGGACATTTAGTTGTACCACTAGAGCATGCTCATAACTATTTAGTTCAATTCTTTGACAGTGAAGGAATGGTTATTGAACAACTTCCTTTCCAAGCATATTCAGTTAGAAACATGACATTCGATACTGTACCTGAAAATGGTATTGTTTCTGTTAAGTTTGCTACTACAGGTTCAACTATTAATCTATTTAGAGGATCTAGTTGGAATGATTTAGGCTTACGTGTTATCATTTCTTTTTCTGATGGTTCTGCTCGTGATGTTACATCTGAATGGACATCAACTAATGGTACTATCGGACGAGTAAAAGTTGAAGGATTAGAAGATATTGATTCTAACATTTTAACTCCTGATGGCGAAGCTGGTTATCCAGTTAAATTATCTTATTATGTAACTACTACTAATATTGATAATCCACTATTTGATCCTGATACATTATCTATTTCTAGTGAATATAACGTAAGAATTATTCCTAATAATGATGATGAAGTTTTATTTATGTGGCCTACAATGTGGATTGATGGTCCTATAGATGCATCAAGTAAATCTAGAGTTTGTTTTAAAATCTTTACATTAAATATTACTAGTAAGCGAGACACTTATCTTTGTGATCAAACATATAAGATTAGAAGTTTAAGACATTCTTATGAATTCTTTGGAGCTGAAGATGGGGACGTTACAAACGAAACAGATCCAGAACGAATATTTTACGATTTTGAATATTCTACATTTGCAAAAACTCTCACACATAATATACCTGTATATTCTGGTGAAAATAAAATTATTAAGTATCAGTTTAAATCTAAATCTGAATACAATGAGAATAGAATAGTTCAATTTAGCTATCCTCGTATTAATAGTGCGGGTAATGACGATTTCTATACAACTTATTATTTAGAGAAATTCAATGATAGTAAAATGAACAGTAGATTAAAATTTGTATCTCATTTAGGAGCAAATACTACTTATCTAAACAACTTGAATGATTTGATCGAAACTAATACTTTAACACTTGGTAGTGAAGTAAGAGCTCCTACTCACATTAAAATTAGAAATGGTCGAGTTCCAACAACCTGGCACTTGAACACAGCAATTCCTTTAGATACTAGTTTGTATTCTCAAGGATTCTTCTACAATCAATATGCTGACTCTTACGAGTTTGTAACTACTGGTACTCCAGTTATCGTTGAATTTATTCAACGTGTAACTAATGAAATAACAGGAATGGTTACCAGCAATATTACATCAATTAGGACTTTCTTTGTTAAAGAAATTTCTTCAAGTGATGAATAGTTAAATTAAATGGAGTGTATTTAAATACACTCCATTTCTTTTAAATAAAAAACGTAAACTTGCAAATTATATTGTTATAGATACTATGACAATTTTAATATATATAAATAAACAAAATAAATCCTTAGGAGGAAAAAATGAATAGAACGATAAAGATAACTAGTGGAGAGAATGTTATTGAATATGAAATTGGTAAGTTGTATGTACATAATGGTGCATATTATATTATCGATATAAATAAGAAATTGTGGGTAAATGGTGTAAATACCGTTGGACAATTAGGAATTGGGAGTATAGAAAATCAAACCGAATGGAGTAGTCCTGAAACATTATCAGGAGTTAAAGTTGATAAACTAATATTTCAAAATAATACTGTATATTTATTTACCGAAATTTCACAATTATGGGTTGCAGGTTTTAATGATGTTGGACAATGTGGTGTTGGAAATCTTGCTAATGTAACCTCATTTACAAAACCTGAGGCTATTTCTGGTGTAATTGTTAAAGAATTCTTTTGGAGAGATCATCCTAATTTTAATAATATGTATGTCAATAAAGTATATTTTCTAGATTTGAATGATAATTTATGGGTTTGTGGTATAAATACTTATGGTGAATTAGGAACTGGGAATATTAACAATGTGTCTACGTGGACAAAAATTACTAGTGTTGGAAAAGTTAAAAATTTATTTGTTTATGCCGCGACAACATTTGTAATTGATATGGACAATAAACTTTGGTCGTCTGGACAAAATCAATTAGGAAATTGTGGTAGAAATTCACAAACAGAAAAAATAACAACTTTTGGAAAAATGCGCGGATCAATTGAAAATGTAAATATAAAATCTGTTTATGGGTTCGATCATTCATCTTATGCTATAGATGAAAATGATATGTTATGGACTTGTGGTGAAGGACATAATGGTCAACATGGACATGATCATGAAAACAAAGTGGTCTCGTTTGCAAAACCAAACAATTTATCTAATATAAAAATAAAATTTATATATAAGAATAACGATGATGTATTTGCTATAACTACAGATGACAGATTGCTGGTGTGTGGTATCAATATGTATGGACAACTTGGACTTGGTGTCGATCCAGCCAATGGGGCTATGGTAAAAACATTTAGATGGACTGGTCATGATATAGAGAAAGTGAAAATAAAATTCTTTGTATATAAAAAAAATAATTCTTATTATAATCAAGTGGTTGATACGAGTAATAGATTATGGGTTTGTGGATTAAATGATGTTGGTCAATTAGGCGTTGGTGATACAAACTATAAGACTAAATGGCAAATACCTCCAGTTCTTAAAAATGTTGAAGTTTTTAAAATATCTGCAGGTCCTCACTATTCTCATATATTAGATAAAGATGGTAAAATGTGGTCGACGGGAAATTCATCAAATGGTAGATTAGGTTTAGGAACGACTGGAAATGTATTAACTTATACATCACCACCACAATTTCTTAATATTAAGATTAAAGATTTTAATGATGACAATGGTAAGAGAACTTATGCTATAGATGTGAATGATCATTTATGGGTTACAGGTGAAAATGCTTCTGGGCAATTAGGAACTGGTGATAATGTTGATGTTTTAACATGGACTAGACCTAAATCTTTAAAAGATAGAAGAGTATTTATGTATCATAGCGATACATCAAATATGATTTTATTAGATTTAGATACAGGTGAATTTTTATCATGTGGGATAAACACATCGGATCAGTTGTCATTAGATGTTAGTGAAAATATTAACACATGGACTGTTTTAAAAAATGTAAAAGAGAATAAAATAAAAATGGCTTTTACAAAAATCGATCATTTTATTGCTAAGATTATTAATGGTGGTGTATTTGCAGCTCAATCTAATAAGAGATTATTAAAAGAAATCCCTTCTTTAAAAGAAGAAGATTTGAATGGGTTGTTATATATTGCTGATAAGAATAGTGATGATGAAAGTGAAAACTTTATTGTCTTGAGTGGAAAAGACGACATATACCATAATGATAATAATGGTAATTATATTTTAGGAGATACTTATGAAGGAAGAAAAGAAAGTAAACCAGAAGAAAACAAGAACTAAAGTTAAAACATTTGAAGAAATAAGACATGAAATAAATGATGCTGTTTATAAAATTGATGAAACTGGAGAGTTGTGGGTTACTGGTAGAAATGATAAAGGTCAATTAGGTCTTGGTCATGAAGATACTATAAAAATATGGACTAAAGTTGAATCACTTTCACATATTAAATTGATTAGTTTTGAAGCTCTTAAAAATGGTGATTTTAAAGCTGTTGGTGAAAATGGTGAAGTTTGTTTGAAAAAACCATTATTTAATTTCTGGGTAATTTTAGATGATGTTAAAATGGGAAATACCGTAATATTTACAAGTGGTGAAAATATAATTGAATATGAAGTTGGAGATATGTACATTTTCAATGGTTCATATTTTATAATTGATGTGAATAGAAAATTGTGGGTTTGTGGTGTAAATACAAATGGTGCTTTAGGTCTTGGTCATAGTGTAACTCCACAAACTGTATTTGTCTCACCACTTGCTTTAGAAGGTGTAAAAGTTCGTAATATTTATGGATATATTAATTCGTATTATTTAGTTGATATGGAAGGACATTTGTGGGTTACTGGTGTAAATAGTGTTGGTGAATTAGGTGTTGGTAATACTACGCTTGTAACTACTTGGACTAAACCACCAGTATTAGAAGATGTTATAATTAAAAAAATTATTGATATGACAAATGATGGTTCTTTCAAAAGAATTGGTATAGTTGATATAAATGATAGAATTTATTATACAGGTCAGAGTCTCTCAGGTGAATTAGGACTTGGTGGAGGTACTCTAAATACAAATAAATGGACAACTCCGACACAATTATTAGATATAAAAATTAAAAATGTAGAAAATATAAATGCAGATGCAAATTATTCTATAGATGAAGATGGATCATTGTGGTTTGCGGGAATAAATAATCATGGTGAAGCCGGTCAAGGGCACGTTAATCCCATTCTAACTTTTTCCAAAATATATTCGGAAACGAGAGTTATTAATGTTATTGACAATGGTGAGGGGTGTATTATTCTTGATGAACATGGAATAATTAGAGTAACTGGAATTAATGCCGACGGACAACAAGGGACTGGAAATACGACTGATATTACAAAATGGACAATTCCGACATCTATAAAAGATATCAAATTTAAACATTTAGTTAAGCGATCAGGTTACGGAATGAATATGTATGCGATAGATATTGATGACGAACTGTGGGTGACGGGTTTAAACACAGATGGTCAGTTGGGTATAGGGAATTCGTCTAATAAAACACCTTGGATTAAATGTACATCGTTGTCAGGAATAAAAATAAAACGGATGTACGCATCAAGATGGACAGCATACGTTATAGATAAAAATGATAAATTGTGGGTTGCTGGTTACAATGCAGATGGTCGAATAGGAACTGCTACAACCGCTGATGCTACAAATTTTACACACCCAAAAGATTTAGAAAATAAAAAAGTTTTAGATATTATCGTTATGAATGAAACATCTGTTTTTGTCATTGATGAGAATTATAAACTTTATGTAAGTGGAACATTGCCTGACAATACTGCATTTGGTCTTGGCACTACTACAGCAAATATTGGAATGGTACAAGTTCAATCTGTAGCTGATAGACGAGTTGTATTTTATAAATCCCCGGCAAACTATTTAATAAATCTATTAGATATTGATACTGGAGAAATTCTTACATCTGGTAAAGTTGAATATGGAGCTCTCGGTCTAGGGACTACACTTATTAACACATTTACGGTAATTAATAATATTGAAAATAATGCTAAAATATTAAAGACTATATCTAATGGTAGGTATAATTTCTTTATAACGGAAATGGGTGAAGTGTATACATCCGGAATAAATGATAGTGAACAACTCGGTGTAAATATCGATTATTCAACAGTTTATCCATATAATGATAGGACAAATCGGTGGTTTAGAAATAAACTTGAGAAAATTGATTATTTAACTGGTAAAGATATTGAAGACGCTATTATTATAAATGATAATGAAGTGTCACTTGTCGATAAAGAGAATAACGTTTATAAAAATATAGATGGTAAATTTGAAAAATCCGACGAGTTTTCTGGTAATGGTATAAAACAAATATTAATAAACGATGGATCGAAATATATTATTGATGACGATGGATTTCTTTGGGTCGTTGGTAAAAACGATAGAAGTCAATTGGGACTTGGACATTCTGATGGCGTTACATCCTGGACAAAAATTGATTATCTAAATGATTATAATTTAGAGAATATTAATATTACAAGAAGTGGAAAAATCTTTTTAAATGATGATGATACTAATATATTTATGGTTTATAATTTATGGACTAATATTAGTAGAATTGATATAGAAATAAAAGAATTTTATAATAATGAAAACGGTTCGCTATTTGCCATTGATAAAAACGAAGACTTTTGGGTTTTCGGTCAAAATGAAAATGGCGAATTAGGTGTTGAACATTATTCGAATTTATTCGAATGGTATAACACTAAAGAGTTAAATTGTGATAATCATTATTTAGGTTTATTTACACCACCAGAATTTCAAGGAATTATTAAACAAAGTTTCTTTTACATACGCTCATCTTATATTATTGATGAAAATGATCACTTATGGGTTTGTGGTAAAAATAATGTAGGACAATTAGGTCTTGGTGATACTAAAGACGTTCATATTTGGACACAACCACCTGTATTAAAAGATGTTAGAGTTAAAGAATTAAATACATCTATTATTAGTATATATAGCTCATCTGATACATGTGTACACATACTCGATTATGATGGGTGTGTGTGGGCGTGTGGTGATAATAGATATGATGTGTGCGACACAGGTGGGGCTGGTATTAAAAATACATGGGTAAAATCTAAAACATTGACGGGAAATAAAAAAATTGTTAAATTATTTTCAACCGATCACAATTTAGTATTTTCCTCCTGGTTTGAGGTTTGTAAATTTCGAATGTATGTACAAGATGATGAAGGTAAAACGTACGGTATCGGTCATAATGGTAGTGGATACTTAGGTGTCGGTACAACGACAAATCCAACGCCAAATTGGAGAGAATGTCTCACACCAAATGATAACATAATAAAAGAAATGAAAATGGGTTTAAATAAATCAGATTCTAATTTTCATTGGACTTTGGCAATCGACGAAAATAAAAAATTATTAGTTTGTGGAGCAAATGATTGGGGACAACTTGGAACTGGTGCAGCTGCAGCTGCAGTAACAAGATGGACACTACCTGAGTCATTAAAAGATGTTCAAATAGATTTTTTTATGACTATTGGCCCCGGGTCGTGTGCAATAGATGTGAATGGAGTGATATACGTAACTGGTTATAATCATCTTGGACAATTAGGAACTGGCAATACAAGCACAGTAACAACATGGACAACACCATTGTCATTAAAAGATGTAAAAGTAGTATTATTTAAATTTTTAAATAACTCAAGATATCTAATAGATTCTAATAAAAAATTATGGGTCACTGGAGAGAACGGTGTTGGACATTTAGGTGTAGGAACAACTGCAAATAATACAACATGGGTTATACCGAACAGTATCGCTGATAAAAATATTGAGAAGATTTGTATAAATCATGATCCGTGTAATTATTCTGGTAAAATGTATCCAAGAGCATTTGTAATAACAGAAGAAGGTGAACTATTTGTAACTGGTGAAAATACTAATGGTGAATGTGGAATTGGTACTATAACAAATGTATTAACTTGGACTAAGCCGACTATTTTCAAAAATACTAAAATACGAGAAGCTTATTTAGTACATGATGTTTCATATGCGATCGATTATGATAATAACCTCTGGGTATGTGGAAATAATACTAATGGTGTAACTGGTCTCTCACTCGAAGCTTATCCTAAACAAATAACTACATGGACTAAAGTAGCAAATGGTATGAAAGCAGATAGAATGTATTTCTGTATTGGTGATACAACTACTACAAATAAATATCATACTGCATATGTAATTGATGTGAATAAAAAATTATGGGTTGGTGGTGTAGATTTATACTCTCGTTTGGGTAAAGGTCGATATTCTGCTAAACAATTTTTCCAACCATACAATATGCGTGATGTTGAGATTGCTGAAGTTGACGCTACAAATTCAACAGTTAAATTAACTGATGTTCATGGTGGAATTTGGATTTGTGGTAAAAATGGAAATGGACAAATTGGCATTGGAACTGGTACAACAGATTTAAACCGATGGGTTAATTTGAATTCTATTAATACATTTAATAAAGAAAAACGAATTGATGAATGGTTTAAAAATATTGATTCTATATCAATGGGATATTATCATTCGTTTATTTTAGATTATAATGATAAAGTGTGGGTGTGTGGTAGAAATGTAAATGGACAACTTGGTATCGGCAATAAAACTGATCAAGCTAGCTGGGTTGAAACAAAATTACCAACTGGAATTAAAGTAAAATCCATGGCTTTAGGATCTTTTCATTCGTTTATTTTAGATTATAATGATAAAGTGTGGGTGTGTGGTAGTAATTATTATGGACAACTTGGTATCGGCAATAAAACTGATCAAGCTAACTGGGTTGAAACAAAATTACCAACTGGAATTAAAGTAAAATCCATGACTTTAGGATCTCATTCGTTTATTTTAGATTATAATGATAAAGTGTGGGTGTGTGGTAATAATGTAAATGGACAACTTGGTATCGGCAATAAAACTGATCAAGCTAGCTGGGTTGAATCAAAACTACCAACTGGAATTAAAGTAAAATCCGTAGTTTTAGGACTTTATCATTCGTTTATTTTAGATTATAATAATAAAGTATGGGCATGTGGTAGTGATTATTATGGACAACTTGGTATTGATAATAAAACTGATCAAGTTAACTGGGTTGAAACAAAACTACCAACTGGAATTAAAGTAAAATCCGTAGTTTTAGGACATTATCATTCGTTTATTTTAGATTATAATAATAAATTATGGGTGTGTGGTAGAAATGGAAACGGACAACTTGGTGTCGACAATACAACTGATCAAGCTAACTGGGTTGAAACAAAACTACCAACTGGAATTAAAGTAAAATCCATGACTTTAGGATCTCATTCATTTATTTTAGATTATAATGATAAAGTGTGGGTGTGTGGTAGAAATGAAAATGGACAACTTGGTATTGATAATAAAACTGATCAAGCTAGCTGGGTTGAATCAAAACTACCAACTGGAATTAAAGTAAAATCCGTAGTTTTAGGATCTTATCATTCATTTATTTTAGATTATAATGATAAAGTGTGGGTGTGTGGTAGAAATGAAAATGGACAACTTGGTATTGATAATAAAACTGATCAAGCTAGCTGGGTTGAATCAAAAATTAGTGACAAATTTACACCTATCAAAACTGATTCTTATGAATGTTCAATATTATCAAACAAATTAAATTTCCAAAGTAAATGTATTAATTCAAGAGTATTTGTAGATGAAGAATTGATTACCGATGGTGAAGTTGTAATATCGACACCAACAGAAGAAGTTCATAATGTAAGATTTGAATTAGATTATAAGACTGATGTTGAGAAAGATTCGCACTTAAACGTATCATCTCTACTATTCAATGAGTCTAATAAACAAATGTATAAAGTAGATTATTCTTATTTTGCAACAGATCTTGAGAATAAAAAATACATCTATAGATGTGATTTTGATGAATTAAGATTGGAAGTAGAAGATGCAACTCGATTTAATCTATTTGTAGATTTTATTCATCGTCCATTAGATTCTTATTCTTCAGGTAAAATCAAAATGAAGTTAAAGGAATACAAAGAACACGTTATTGAATTTAGAGCAGTTGGAGATGAGCTTTTAAACAAAGAAGATTATTTCACTAACTTATTTGTTAATACCAAAGATCCTAATATGATTAATGAAAGAGATGAATATACTAAATCCGATAATAAGACAAATATAAATGAAGACATTTTAAAGATCGAGTTAACTAAAAAAGAAGAAGATACAGATTTTTATAGTATGGCTTATTTATTTTCAGCAAAATGTAAATCAATAGAGTTCTATGTAAATAAGAATTCATTAGGTACAACTATTCCAAATGTATTAGGAACTATCACAATAGATGGAGCTTCACAACCTCTTTACCTAGAAGATGAAAGACAAACTCTTAATAAATTTGAATTTGATTATAGAGATCATGATATAGTTATTTATCTAAAAGGTGATATGCACAGAAACTTTGCTACTATACACAATGTATCAATTGATAGTGGTGTAGAAATAGATAAGAAATATGGGTATGTAAAAGTTCAAATAGCTGATGGTGAATTTGATTATGATTCAATAGATTTCGTATCTAATCATAATATTAAAAAGCACTGTATAGTTAATCAGAACTTATTTGTATTGACAACTGGTAATAAGATTTATTCAATTGATATGCCAAAACATGTATCGAAATTTTATAATATGATAGACGATGGATATCTTGTAAAGTCAGCATCACTTATACTAGAAGAGAAAGATCTTTTCGAAATAAAAGGTGAAGAGTTTATTAAGGATATATTTCCAGGATCTAGAATTGATAAAAATGGTATAATAATTAATGGTATTTATATTTTATATAATACTGAGCACTTAGTATTTAAATCTGTTAGCTATGATAAACTTTCATTGTCAGTAGAATTCGATTATGTGTTTTATGATTTAATAGATATAAAGTCTGCATTTGGTAGAACTTATTTCATATTTAAAGATGGACATGTAATGTGTTCTGGTCATAATGAATGTGGAGCATTAGGAACAGGTAACGAAGAAAGTGTTTATGGATTATTAGATATAGCTCATCATTTTGATAGAGAATCTTATGATCTCACAAGACTTTCAATTATAACAGGTGGTGTCGTTAAAGATATTGCTATAGGACTAAAACATACAGTATTCTTATTAGAAGATGGTAGAGTATTTGGTTTTGGCGATAACTCATATTCTCAATTGGGTGGACGAAAAGATTCTTATGTGAAAGATTTTAAAATCATGGAATATAGGAATACAAAAATCCAAGCGATTAAGTGTACTTTATACGGAACTATCTTATTAGGTATAGATGAAAAATTAATATATACTGGTACTTTTGTAAATGGTGAATTAGGACTCTACACAGAGAATTCTCCTACATATGCTATGGATGCAAATGGTAAACCGGATTATAATGTATTGATAGAACCAGAGAAAATTATTAAGATCGATAATGTAGAATATAAGAAATTCTTATTTGCTAAGAAATTAACTAAAATAAGAAGGACTCATGAGCTAGTTAATGGTGTTAATAAATTAGTACCTACTTCATATACAGTATTGGTCAACAATATTGGAAATGGAGTATTTGTTTCTAAAGAAGATGGTAAATGTTATTATACAGGTTCGAATGAAATGTTCCCTATAGGTGATGCTTTTGGCAAAGATAATATAGATGTATGGACACCGATCGAAACTGAATCAAGTAATCTATATCGAATATCTCATAAGAGATCTGGAGTATGGAATTACTATGATGAGTATATTAACAAATTAGCTAATAACATCGATGATGAGATTACTAATATCTACTATAAGAATCATAAAGGTGATTGGATGGATTTCTCAAGATTTGTAAGTACGTATCTAAATACAAACTTAACAGATTCTGCAGGTAAAGCTCTTCCAAAAATGTTACCTATTTATGACGATAATAATAAAGTTGCAAGAGAGTATATCAATTTCTTATCATTTGGTAAGTTTGCTTTAAAAGGAAACTTAGCTAAAGATTTTATAATCGATAAACGCACTTTACCTGAAGCAGACTATATTGATAATGATCTAAAATCTTGGACTATAAATGAAGGCGATAGATTAAATATCGAATTGTATACTCAGGAAAAAGCTGATAAAGATAATATGAAATTTACAGATGAGATTGAAAGACTTATATCTAAAAAGAATCAATATGAAGAAGAGTTAAAAGTTACTATTAATCTAAATAGAATAGCAGAGTTAAAGAGATTGATCTCTGAGATTTTAGAAAGATTTGAAGAGATTGAAAATATTATGGCTACGAATAATGCTAATGTAGGAACACTACAAAACGTATTGGAATATCCAGAAAATATTGTATTTGATCACTTAAGAGTAATTGATACTGAAAAGAAAACCATTAAGCATACTAGGAGTGTTATTTCAGAACCTATTTACGATAACGATGGTTATCTAATAGAATCTGGTAAGATACAAACCATAGTCGATAATGATGGTAATATGACGATTTTAAAAGATAAAACGATTAGAGAATCTGATTCATTTATAACTAAATTGAATCTTGAATTCTTTAAACATTTACCTGATAATAAAAGTATAACTGATAATACCAATTCACCATCTGTAGATGATATTAAATTAACACTTATAGATGAAGAAGAAAGTAGTAGAAATTATACATTTATGGATTTCATGATATGGTTAAATGGTAATTTCATCAATGTATCAGATTTTCTTGATGATGATAAAAAAGTACTTTGTATAACTGAAGGTGTTAAATACTTACCAGTTAAACGACTTACTGAATATATCGGATTTGGAGAACCTACCACATCTACTTTATTACCAAGAATTTCTACTAATAATGCGACTGTTAAAAATCCTACTTATCCAACAGAGTTAAGATGGGATGTTAACATGAAACTATTTGGTTGGAAAGGAATATCTATTGATGGTCCACATAAATTGTACGAAGGTAATATTGAAACGGAATTAGGATCTGCTTTCAGATTCATTTACGGTGATGTATACCTAACACTATTTACTGAAATAAGATTTATCAATAAAATATTAAATGAAGACGAAATGATTATTTTCCACAAAGGAAGAGTGTTAGATAAGAGAGATTATACTGTGTACATAAGAGACGGGTATAATACTGCGATTAGATTCCATAATCACGTTTCTGATATAACTAAGGCTATACAGGATGTAACTGATGTTACAAAACCTGGATATGCATCTATAGTTAAAAAAGCTGTGCAAGAACGAATTTATTATCAAGAGTACTCAATTGCATTCTTAAGCTCTAATGATCCTTACAAAAAGATCAAAATGTTTAAAGACAATAAATTGATTAAGAATAGTCCAACTACTGGTCAGATTTTATTCGATGATGTTAGACCTAACGATTTAGTATTATTCGATGGTAAATATGTACCACACATTTGGGTTTCTGACAAATGTATCAGAGTATTGGAGAATAAGGAAACTGGTAATATAACAGACTTCTTGAACAACTCTGAAGTTACAAAAGTGCGTCCTTATTTAATTAACAAAGATGTTACTGAACTAACAGAATTGGAGATTAGAGAGTACGCTCTTAAATATGAACTTATTACCGAGGAAGACTTCGAAACTATGCCAATAGAGGAAGTGACAGAATTGGTAAAAGAACATATGGAAAAAACATTATAAATATAATATTTGGTTCGTTAATTATAAAGATTGACGAACCATTTATTATTTATTAAACTAACACTGGAGGAAATGAATGAAAAAAGATTCATCAGAAATATTAAAAGATAAATTAATTAATAAGAAAGATACTATGGATAATGGTACACTTCTTTTTAATTTTAATAAAGCTAAACCAATAGCTATTCACGAAGATCAACTGTTTAAAAATCAAATCTTAAAAGAATCATTAGACGAAGAAGGTAATGTAGTATATTTGCGAGATAGTGAATATATTAATAAACCAGAACGTGTAGCGGATTTATCTGGAGATGTTGAAAAAGAATTTGCAGTTAGATTAGACAGTGGTACTTTAGCAGTACCTATAGCAAATATATATAAATATGAAAATCGACCAGATCCAGTATTTAAAATACCAGAAGATGTTGAAGATGCAGATATTATTATCGAAGATAGAATAGATGTAGAATCAAGAGGTTATGAATTTCATAATATATATCTTAGACAATTCGATACGGACTTAAGATTTATTCCTATTGTAAAAGAACACAATGGGTATCTTAGATATACACTAACAGATCGTATGTCTAAAATCGAGTTCAAATTTACTTCAGCTATACCAGTTGAAAATGCTGTAAAAGTATTATTAGACGGTAAAGAAATTTATAAAGGAAATGTTACAGAAGCTGATGAAGTTATTGATTTTGCTTTTACTACAGTTCCTTCTAGGCACACTATTGAAATACAATTAGCAGCCACTATAGAGAATGAAGTTAAAATAGTGAATGATCATGTAAGAATTTGTAAACCAAATAAACTATTTGATGTGCAAAATTATGTATCATTCATTAATAATATCAAGTCTATTATTTCTAATACAAGAGATATCGAAGAGGTTAATGGGCAAAAGGTAATGTATAAAGAAACTAAACGTTTCGATATTTCTAACATTACAAAGATCCAATTTAACACAAATATACTAAGTACTCTTAATGAGGCTGGTGTTCGTGTTTATCCTATATATGCTCTAAAAGCATTTATAGACGGTCGAGAGGTAGATATAGTATCATCCCCCGGTCAATGTGATTTACATATTTTCGATATTCAAGAAGGCGAAAAAACGCTTGATTTAATCTATTATGTATTAGAAAAGAACGATTTTACAGCTGATTTTGAAAACGCATTTAAGCTTTTTGATATTATTTCAATTTCACCTGTTTTTAAAGAATCTGTTACAAGAGAATCACAAACATTTATGATTAAGGAACGAGAGGATATAACAGAAGATAGATTAAATATTTTCTATGATTATTCAACACGTACTGATAAACATATGATGGGTAAAATAGGTTCTTCATTCTTTACTTATGATAAGATCGTTTGTTCAGATATTGAATTCTTAATTTGCAATCCAGAACATAGAGACATAACTGTAGCTATTCATTTGGATGGTAAATTTTATGATTCTGTACATATAGGACAAGTTTCTGAATACAATTTATTCATGGAACTATTCCCAGCAGAGTATAAGATCGAAGTTGAATTGCAATTTGAAGAAACATTAGAAACTTTAATTATAAGACGACCATTTGTGGAGATACAAAGAGCTTCGGTTCACTATCGACCAAATTTCGAAAATTATATTGAAGTAGATCATTTTAAGAATTTAACAAAATAATTATTAGTATACTGGGAGTATTCCCAGTATACTTTTTAATATCACTTATGAAAATATATTATTAAAAGAATACATTGTATTCGAATTAAATTTATAGGAGATTAATATGACAACATTTGTTTACGAAACAAGAGATGGAAAGGAATGGAAATATAAAGATGGGAATAGAGTAATTTTCACAGAAGGACCTACCGATTATCGCGATGGTACAGCGTCGGTCATTATTCCAAATGGACCAGGACTATTGGTTAAAGGTGATAATAGTAGCAATAGACTTGGTCTTGTAAATGGTGAAGAATCACTAGAATATGATTATAAATCAATTAAAGAATTAGAGGATGTGGTTATAAGAGATTTTTATAGCAATTCCAATAGTTCGTTTGTAATTAGTATTTGTGGTGATTTATGGGCATGTGGAGACAATTCATGTGGTGAATTAGGTCTTGGTAAAGATGCAGGAGATTGGATTGGAAAATGGACAAAAGTTGAAGGAGTAACTGACGTCATTGGTATAGGTACGATTTCTTACGGACCGTGTGCAACATCTTTTGTTTTAACAATGGGCGGAGATTTATATTCATCAGGTTTTAGATACCCATCAATAAATAATGAAATTAATACAGAGAAATTCAAATTGATACCAAATAGTCCACCATTACGATCAGTATACATTAATAAAAATGTTAAAGGTACTGATGATGGATTCTATGCTATATCTAAAGATTATCGTTTATACTTTTATGGTCTTGAAGATCGATTTACAAAAATATTTAACAACCCTGTTCAAATCAAATATTTTGCTGATATCGAAGTTGAACAAGTCGCATACGAAGCTGATAAGGTGTATGTATTAGCTAGCGATGGTCGTGTATTTGTAAAAGATATTGTTCGACTTGAAACAGAAGAACTAGATATTGAAAATTGGAAAGAATTGATTATATTAAATAGTGACAATACACCAATGAAGTTTGATATGTTATATTATACAACCGATGTGTCTAATTTTGCAATTGCTAAATATGTAAGTGATAGTGAAGTCGATCCTGTTATACTTGGTAAGTATGGTATTATGAGATTATTTGATAATATTGAAAAAGGCTTATATCCTAATCGTTGGGATAACGAGTTTGATAACGAGTTTACTTTATATCCAATTAAAATGGGTAAAATGTATTTCTTATCAAACAATGAAGAATTAGGTTGTCCGGTATATACAACTATATCAGATGATCTACAAATAAAAGAACCATTGAGTTTAAAAGAATCTAGTTCTAATATCATGAGAGTACTTTAGGAGGTATATGATGGAAATGATTAATACAATTAAATTAAAAGATGGTAGAAGCTTTGAATATGTAGAATCAAAAAGATATATAATTAATACTTATGATGAAAAATCAGAAGTAATTGTTCCAAACAATGCACCTGGCATATTAGTTAGAGGTAATAATGATCATCAACAATTAGGATCATTAGGACGAGTTAGTGAAGAATTCTTCATACCATATGAATTAGAAGATGTTTATGTAAAGAAGTTTTATTCTAAATGTGGATCTTCATTTATTATAGATTCTGATGATAATCTATGGGTAGTAGGATGTAATGATGAATCTATATTATCAACACCATTAGATGAAGATAATGAAGTTGATTCACATGTAGTAGAATGGTTTAAGATCGATAACCTTAAAGTTAAGCAAATAAGATACAGATATCGATATGGTGCTGTTTATGTCTTAACACTTGATGGTGAGGTTTATTGCTCAGGTAATCACTTTAAAGATAAACCAATTCCAGCGGACAAAATCGAAGATACTACTATATTCTACAAATTCACTAAAGTTAGATGTGATGCTAAATTAAAATCATTATACTGCTCAAGCTCTTCAACTACAAGCACGATAATGTTTGGTATATCTGAAGATGACGAATTGTACAAATCATGTGATTGGGACGCATTAGCAGATACATATCCTGGATATTCTTCTGATGTATTACACAAGTTTTCAAAAGTAGATGAATTCGGTGGCAAGAAAGTTAAACAAATAGCACGTGAGTTCTTTGCAAACTATGTGTTATTAGAAGATAATAGTGTGTATATAAATGGAATTGATATTGATAATGTAACAGAAAGATTTGAAGAAAGACCTGAAGTAGTATTAGATAATAGAGTGAGAGATTGGTGTAAATTGGATTTTGGTGAAGATGTTAAAATAGTAAAGATGTTTCAAGCTGAAGATAGGCGCGATTTCGCTCTTGCTAAAAATAGACAATCACCAGATACAATTGATCTATTATCAGCAAAAGGTATTAGTAATATAATGCCTGGAAATGAAAAACGATTAGATCCATGGGATCCTCATTTTGCATATAAAATGTCTATCTTCCCAATCGTTGTATGGAAGATATATTTTATATCAGATAAAAATGATGTATATATGATAAAGAATCTTTTAAACTTAAGAGAAGGATATTTGACGATTAATGAAAATCCGTACCTAGAAACGGGCATACAACAAGTATTGTAATATATAATAGAGGGAATTCTCCCTCTATTATTTTTTTATAAGAACTTACATATATATAATAAAATACATATAATCTCACACATTGTTGTGATAGGAGGAATATTTTGGAAAAGAAGAAAATGATAACCATATCTACAGATAATGGTGAGTTGAGTTACTACATAGATGATTATTATCACTATAAGAATCCTGACTCTGAGAATATTGACATTAATAAAATATCTAAAATTATAATTGATATCAATGGAGATCTGTGGGTTGATGGTGAAAATAGTAATTTTAATTTAGGAATGGGAGATAAAAAGAATATCACTTGGACTAAAGTAGATTTATTTAAAGATACTAAAATTAAAAGTGTATTAGTACATAAAAGTACATCTTATGTGTTGACAGAGGATGGAGATTTATATGTAGCTGGTGTGAATAGTTATAACCTATCTATAGGTCTTGGTGATGAAGTATTAGAAGCTAAAGAATGGACAAAAATTGTAGATTTTAAAGTTAAAGAATTCATATGTCCTAATTATTTAAAAAATCTACAAGTTAATGCGATTGATAAATTAGGTTACTCATTTATCATTATCTCAGAAAATGGCGATTCATATATTTTTGGTTCTAATGATTTTCATAAAGCTGGGATTGGTGTGACTGATAAGACTGTTATCAATACACCAACGCTTTTAGGAATGAAAGTTAAAAAGATATACGATCGAATTATGAGTTTAGTAATTATAGATGCAGATGATAAAATGTGGTATTCTGGTGAAAATTTTTATGGAGTAAATGGTATAGGAATAAAACCAGATCCAGGTGGTTATGTAAAAAATATAGACACTTTCACCCAACCCGAATCTATTAAAGATTTGAGGATAAAAGATGTATTTGATTTTAGAATGATGGGCTTAAATCTTTTAGATATTGATGGTAATCTATGGAGCTCATATGTTGCCACTGATAGTCTAGATATAAATGAAGAAGAAGATTTTTATGGAGTCGCAACAAACTCTAAATACAAAGATGGATCTTGGAATCTTAATGAGTTTACTGAGGGTATGAAATTTAAAGAAATGCAATTTTCTGATAACCCTGACACTGCATATTTAATAACTGAAGATAATATAAAATATGAGTATAATTATCATGAAGCATATTTAAGTGAGAAAGAACCACTACGTGTATTTTATGCCCTCAATTCTATATTCTCTAGTGATGTTATCAAGACTAAAATTGGAGAAAGATACGTTTTAACTAACGAAGGAAAATTATATGTTAAAGGTGAAAACTTTAATAAAAATCATTTAGAATTATATGGTTTATTAGGCACAGGCGAAGGAGTAATTGTTCAAACTAATTGGACTATTCCTGAAGTTTTAAAAGATATTACAATCGAAGAAATACATCCATCTGAATACGCTTGTATACTTATAGATTCAAATAGAAATCTTTGGTTTGCAGGTTTAAATTACGAACAAACTTCTGACGATCCTAGTGAATATGAAAAAACTTTTACATGGAAGAAATTAGATTTCTTTGCTGGTAAGAAGATTCGAAGTGTTCATATGAGACCTTTAGATACTGTGAAAAATGAAATATTTACATCAAATACAACAGTGTTCGTTATAGATAATGACGATAATGTGTATGTGTCTGGTAACAATTATGATGGAATTTGTGGTGTCGGTTCTGATAATATGGAATTGACAGAATGGGTTCCAGTTGATATTCTTTTAGGATATGAAATTAATAATATCTTTTTTACATTAGAGAATGATGTGTTCTTAGAAACAAAAGATCATATTCATTATATTTCACGAAGAGGTGACTTAGATGATGAAAGTAAAAATACTTGGTCTCCTGTAGATATAAAGAATATAACTATAGATAAGATAATTGATAATTCGATTATTAAATCTGTAGATAATAGATACTTTGCATTTGGTTCAAATGATGGAAACATTTGTGGAGTAAATAGCGTTCTGCCATATATCTATGAACCTATTGAAATAACTCAATTTAAAGATCTAGAGATAGATAGTGTTAAAACAGAGATTGGTTATGATAATAAATCTCGTCGATATGTATTAGAAACAAATGGACGAATGTGGGTTGCTGGTTATAATAAACCTGGTTGTTTAGGTATAGGTACAAATGAAGAATTTGTTAAAGAATATGTTGTACCAGAAGCTATAAAGAATGAAAAAATAAAAGTTATCAATACTAAAAATTATAACGGGGCAAGAATCATAAACGATAAAGATGAATTATTTGTAACAGGTTATAATAAAGGATATTTAGGTGTCGGTAATGATGATGAGTTTGTATTAACTTGGACTAAACCAGAATCTTTGAGTGGTGTTCATATAGCAACTATAGATTTTAAAGACGATTCCACAGCTATCTATGGACCATTAAATGAAATGTTTCTAGGTGGTAAAAACAATTATTATCCTATTACAAATAGATCTACAGTTCTTAATTCTTTTGAAAAGATTTATGAAGAGATATTACCATTTCCTGGTATCGAAAAGAAACGTATTGTAGTTGGTAGCTCATTCTATGTAATAAATGATTCAGATCATTTGTGGGTATACGGGGCTAACAATCGAGGTCAAATTGGTATAGGAGAATCTGAATTAGCTGAATCTTGGATGGAACCAGAAGCTACTCTTAATGTAGTAGTTAAGGATATATTTGTTGAAGGAGCATCAGCTTATATCATAGATGATCAAGATCAATTGTGGGTAACAGGCGATAACTCTAATGGAATGATAGGAACTGGTTCTGAAGAAGATCAAAAGACTTGGATCAAACCTTTACTAGATTCTAAAGTAAAAGTTATACATAGACATTATAAATCTTTTATAATCGAAGATGAAGAAGGTCTATTGCATATCACAGGTCAAAACGAAGACAATCGTTTAGGTTTAGAAGGAATTGTTTATACATTCCAAAACTTTCCTATGTTGGATTATACGCCTGTTAAAAAGTTTATATTTGGAGAAACTAATTCATTTATATTAGATGGAAAAGATATCTTATGGACATTGGGTGATAATGAACGTGGGCAAATTGGTGTAGAAAACACTAGAGTCTGGACTAAACCTGATTTCTTAATTGGCGATATTAAAGTTAAAAAGTTTGACACTAAACATGATTCATCTTATGTATTGACTACAGATAATAACTTATATGTAACTGGTGCAAATGAACATGGAATGTTAGGTTTAGGAATAGAGACTGAAGTAATGACTTGGACTCCTATACTAGAAGACTTAAATATCAAAGCTAGAGATTTCTCTATATATGATTATACAGCATTCTTAAATAGTAATGATGGTAAGTTCTATGTTGCTGGATCAAAACTTGCAGATATAGAATACACAACTGAAAATGAAACAATATGGTCAGAACCTAAATCTACTATAGAAGAACCTGAACCAGAAGTTGGTCCTAATAAAGATATTCGTGTTGCAACAATATGTAAAAGAATTTATATGAAAACTTTTGATAATGATAAAGTTACTATAGACGAAGAACTCGTAGAAGCAATTGATAATGAAATTGATAAGGTATTTCCATTAGGAGTTCATCTTATAGACATTACTCGTGAAGAGAATGTATTTCAACCAACTATCATTTATGACAGTTCTGATGATGTAGAAAAATTAAAATATAAAGATTTTAAATATAATAAAGATACCGGATCATATCGATGGGAAGGTGAGTATGAGTATGTACTTATTAAAACAAAGAATGCTTCTTTATTTAAAAAATGTTTTGGTAGTGATAACAATGAACTTCTTGAAGATAATTATCATCACGTATTTAGTAAAGGTGAAGATAGTGAAAACTATATAGAGTTTATTAGTTTAGATACTATAGAGCATACAAAACTTGAAGAAATGTTTTCTACACTTATTGTCTATACATCAATTTCAGAAGATGTTAAACGTGTATTATTAGAATCAGAACGAGATGATTATGAGAAAGAAGGTGTTACTGAAAAGTATGGTTTCTTAAAAGCCGACATGCCTTTTACTACAGTTATCGATACTGAATCTAAAGTTGATCATGATGAAGATGGTAATGAGATCTATCCTACTAAGAAAGTTCAAGAAAAGATAATTAAACATTGTATACTCAATCAAGTCTTATATGTATTATCTAATAATAATAAGATTTATGAATTGAATATGCCAGTAGATTTTAAATTGGAAGATTTAGAATCAGAGGACTTTTTACTTAAGAGTGGTAAGATCTTATTAGAAAAACGATTTGAGTTTGATCTAAAGACTATAATCATAAAGAATATATTTGCTGGCACTAGATTAAGCCCTAAAGGTAAAATATTATATGGTTTATTTATATTAGATAATGATAATAAATTGTATTTTAGAGGACACAACGAAAAAGAATATTGTGACTTTATATATAATTTTGAGAATCTAAAAGATATAAAATCTGCATTTGGTAAAACTTATTTTATATTTAAAGATGGATCTGTTAGATTATCTGGAGTCAACGAATCTGGATCTCTAGGGTCTGGTGATGAGAACTCTCATTATCAATTTGTAAAAATATGTCAAATGAGCGATTCTGAATTTATGTTACCAGAGCATGTTAATATCCTAAAATATGGTAAAGTTAAAGATATAGCTATTGGACCTAAGCACACAGTATTCTTATTTGAGAATGGTAAAGCTATTGGTTTTGGTAGTAATGGTAACTTCCAATTAGGTGGAGATAAAGCTAAATATACTAATGACTTTATTGAATTTAAATTTGCAGGATTAAGATTTAAAGGAATCAATTGTACTACTCGTGGAACTATTCTTTTAACTAATGATGGTAAAATAGTATATACTGGTACATTTATAAATGGTGAACTAGGTATAACTAATTCAGTAGAAGATAAACCTATATTCTTAGATGGTAAACAATATGATGAATATTTAGTAGCTAATAAATTAACATGGTTGAAAAACTATAGTAAGATTACATATTCTAAATTATTAAATACTTATGGTGATGGAGTTTTTGTTTGTAAAGAAAACGGAAAATGTTTATATACAGGCTCTAATGAAATGCACTTATTTATTAATGAAGAGAATGATGCTAAGATATCTGATTGGCGAGAATTAGAAGAGAATAATTTATATCGAATAACTAATTTAGTAACTACTCCAATACACTGGTCATATTATGATGATTTTATTCATAAGTATGATATGAGTAATGGTAACACTGTTGACACAATATATTATAAAACTAAATTTGGTATATGGATGAATCTTTCAGATTACATATCAGACTATCACAATAATAGACTACTAAGACATGATGTTAAAGAGATAAAGGTAATTAAAGATATAAAAGATAATAAAGAAGATATTTATAAATCAGTAGTTGATTATAAAGCTTATATCAAATATATCGATAGACCTATAGCTTTAAGATATCAAATAGATAAGAGTGCTATTGGTGAAGTTGAATATATCGATCAGGATCTTAAAGTGTGGAATATCAATTCTCAAGACAATATTAAATATGCTATATTCTCACCAAAGAATGTAGAATATCAAAATAAAGTCTTACAAGAGAAATTGGATCACTATATCGAAATAAATGAAAGATATAAATTAGCTTTAAAAGAAACTGAAGATATGGATGAAATATTCAGACTACAATGTTTAATAGATGATACAGAATATAATATTCGCGATGTAGAAAAAGATATGAAAGTTGCTATTGATAAAGCAAACAATATTGAAAAGAATATTGATATCGAAATTGCAGAAAATATTATAGTTGATCCTAATAAAGTTGTAGATACTGTAGAGAAAGAATCTGTTTATATTAATTCAAAAATAACAGAACCTGTAAAAGATAGTAATGGTATTATTGTCGAACCTGGTAAAGTTATAACTGAAGTTGTAGATGGAAAATATAACGTTGTGAAAGAAAAAATGATTAAAACTGAAACTCTTAACAAAACAAAAGTTAGTGTAGAGTTGATAGATATTGATCATATTGAAGATCCAACTAATATAACAGATAATATCTGTATGAGGGATGATTTAAAGATCTCTATATTAGATGAAGAAAATTCTAATAAAAACTATTCTTTTGATAAATTCTTAGTATGGTTAAATGGAAGATTTATAAATCAAAACGAATACTTAGATGAAGATCATAAAGAGATATTAATTCGAAAAGGTATAAACTTATTACCTGTAGAAAGAATATCTGAAACTCCATTACTTGGAAGACCTGTGCAAAGTAAAAATGATATACCTAGAATAGATGGTGATAACGCCACTGTTATAGAGAAACATTATCCTACTGAACTAAGATTAAAACGAGATGTTCGTTTATTTGGTTGGGATGGAGTTACCATTAATGGTCCTTATAGCGTAATAGATGAAATGGGTAGAACGGAAGTTGGAACTATGAAGTCTTTTATGTATGGTGATGTAAGAGTTAATGTCTTTACTGAAATTAAAATATTAGGTCAAATGAGAAAGAAAGGAACTTTTATTTTATTTATGAATGGTAAAATAATAGATGAGAACTTATACGAAATAAGTTATACTAATAATAGTACTGTGATTAAATTAGAGAAATTTCAAGAAGAAGTATTTAATGGTTTAAATGCAAATGTAGATGTAAAAGATCCTGGATACGAAGGCTATGTTAGAAAAATAGTTGAAGAGATAGGAACTCACAAAAATACATCTATAGCATATATAGAATGCGATGATATAGAAAAAGAAGTTTGTCTATACCGAGATAGTAATGTAATAAGGAACGTTCCAGCTCCTGGTTATATTTCTTTTGACGAAGTTGGATTTAATGATCTTATTCTATTTGAAGGCGAATATATACCTTATATATGGAAATATGGAAATTCTATAATGTTACCAGACACTATGAATAGAACTACATCTAACGATTATATTGCATCTGTCAATGTATTCAAGTTGTTCCCTTACTTTACTAAAAAGTAATAATATTTATACTCACCTCGTAATGAGGTGAGTATTTTTTTATATCGCTGAGAATATTAGTATATGGAGGTAGCTATGGCACATATACACAATTTGGCTGAAGTGGCTATTAGAACTTTGGACGACTTAAAAGAAGAGGTAAATGACTTAGCAGATTCTTATGACTCTTTTAGAGCACAAGAGAATCCTGTTAATATTATCAGAACACTAGAGAATTCTAGTCGTGAAAATTTATATAAGTTATATAAATCTTATCAACACAATTTGAATAAATTTATGGAGGGAGTATGATAACGCCTTCACAAAAATCAAATTTTAATATACATCATAAACGAAGTGAGCTTATAATACAAGAGCTAGTTTCATTAGATGGTATGGCTGGTCTAATAAAGATATTAGAAAAGACATCCAATGGTGTATCTAACGGTGTTGAAAGTTGGTATAGAACTCGTATCAATAGTTTAAAAAGTGAGTTGACTGAACATCTCAAAGTTATGAGAGATCAGATAAAAGAAAATATATAGGAGTATATTATGGAAAACGAAAAAACAACAGATTTAGAAAAATTTGCTTCGAGCATTGAATTGTGTACAAAACACATTGAGAAGTCGATTAATGAAAACAACACGGGTGAATTTATTAGTTATGAAAATCTTTTAAAAGAGACTATTGATAATATAACTAAAACTTATAATAATGAATCAGACAATGATGTAGTTAAAAAAGATATTAACGATTTATCCGATACGATCAAAAGGAACTTAATTGATATTAAGAATATTACTAATATCATTAGTACACTTCCAAACACTCCAGTATCAGAGGATTCTAGAGTAGAATTAAATAAATCATATGATTACAAAATACGTTTAGCATTAAGTGGTTTGATCAAAGCATCTAATAAACTAAAAGATATAATTAATCCAGCAATAGATATGGATTTTATTAAAACGATAGTGGAGAAAGATGATAAATGTTTAGAGCATATAAAATCAATAAAACCTAATTTTACTGAAAATCATATTGTAATTGAAGGAATTGATGGATGTGGTAAATCTACTATAATAGAAAAACTAAAAGAAGATAAAAGAATAAAAGAAGCTGGAACTGTTGAATTTACAAAGAGTCCGTTCGATTCTGATATTGTCCCAGTTATACGTAAACTACTCAGCACAGATGAAAAATCATATAAAAAATATATTGATCATGACGAAAGACAAAGAATCTTATTAAACTTATTTGTGACAGATATATTCTTACACTCTAGTTATATTAGAGATATTATAGCTAACACTAATGCTACAGTCATAAGTGATAGATATTTTGTTTCTACATTAGCTTATCAAAGTGAAAATCCTGTAGAGTTTATTTATAGATCTCATTTCCGTGAGACATCTACACCAGGACATATTATCTATCTAAATCTTTCACCAGAAGTATCATTAGAGAGAATTGATAACAGAGGTGATAAAAAAGAGATCTATGAGAATATTGAAAAGCTAACTACAACTAAACGACGATATGATGAAGCTCTGGATTTAATTAAATCTGTAAATGGAGATAATGTTAATATAGTTAGAATCGATGCTGAGAAGTCAGAAGATGAAGTTTATGAAAATGTAGTAACTACAGTATTAGAAATATTAAATAAAAAAAATAAATAAAAAATTAAGAGGGAGTAATCCCTCTTAATTATTAATCGTATGGTATTGTTAAATCTACACTAGGTCTCACATCTCTCTTTGATCTATCTCTATATTTATCTTTATTATCACATGAAAATGTAAATAAATAATAATCGCCATCTTCTTCGATTTTGAAGTCGATATAAGCATAGTCATAATAATAGTTTACATAGCTAATAAATTGTTCCCTAACTTCTTTTCTAGCAAGTTCCATAAATGAATTTTTATGACCTATCAATTTCCATTTTGATAAATCTCCATCTATTTCTATAATGCCACCTTTTACAAATGCTAGCGGTTCATCATCTTCATCATAAAAATCACTTGAATAATGAGAATATCCTACTGACAATTTTTCATAAGCGATCATAGCTGAAAGAAGATCGCAGGTATGAGGTGTCTCTAGTTTTTCCTTCTTAACAAACATTCGATCAATAACCTCAGGACTTAATATTCTTTTTTCATCTTTATTCCTTGAAAAATATTTTACATTCATATGTAAAGGGGTGTAATCCACATTAATAAAACATACACATTCTTCCATTTTTAACTCCTATTTTTTTTAAAATTATTTAGCAGTGAGGTATCTCTAAGTTTGTATTATTAGGTCTCACATTCCCCAAATTATTTTTATACTTACCATTATTAGCACATGAAAATGTAAATAAATAATAATCACCATCTTCTTCGATTTTGAAGTCTTTATAAATATCGTCATGATAATAGTTTACACAACCAATAAATTGACCTCTAACTTCTTTTCTAGCAAGTTCCATAAATGAATTTTTATGACTTATTAATTTCCATTTTGATACTTTTTCATCTACTTCTACAATACCACCTTTTACAAATACCATTTCGCAATTATCATAGTCATTATTATCTTTTAAATAATAAAATCCTACTGACAATTTTTCATAAGCGATCATAGCTGAAAGAAGATCACAAACACGAGACGTTTCTAGTTTTTCCTTCTTAACAAATATGCGATCGATATCCTCAGGGCTCAACAACATTTTTTCACGTTCATTAGATCTTGAATTATAAGTTGCTTTCAAACTCAACTGGCTGTATTCTACATTAATGACTTTTATCTCTTCCATTTCCATAAAATCCTCCTATAAAATAAACACACCTCATACGAGGTGTGTTATTAATTTATTAAATCACACATCTCATGAGAGGCATGACAAAATCCTTATAATTTAAAATTCTAACTAGATTACCATTCGGTACTTCTATATCAGTTTCTATAAATTCACCATTTAATTCATAAATGAATTTGTTCTTATTGTCTAATGATCTATAGATATTAGCATCAGAAGCATTAATATACTTTTGACGCATTCTCTTTAGAATAACTAGACATTCAATATTACCAACACTAGTGTTAGTTTCTAAAGTGTTTAATAAGTTTTTATAGTATAAATTAATAAATGGACTATCTTGCACAGTATTATTATTTATACCTTTTATTCTTATATTACCTGTTAAAGAATCATATAGAACGCTCTTGCTACCTAATCTATAAAAGCTAGTATAAGTACAATCTTTGTTTCTAAATTCAACTTCAACCCCGCTTATCTTAACAGTAGTCTTACTAGGGATCTTTTGTGCTAACACAAATGAATCCTTAGTAGTTTCTATTATATTAGATAATTGGATATCATTTTCGATTATAAACTTATGCTTAAACTTGAATAAGAGATCTTGTATCTTTTTAGATAATGTAGGATCTTTTTTAATCATTTTACCGATATAAATATTCCTATCTAGCTTGTCCATCTTATCAAGTTTATTATATAAGCTTTCATCGAATAATATCCTTATAGCCATTAAATGTGCTCCCTTAATATCATACTCACATATGGTAGAATTTATAATACTATTAATAGTATCGTTTCTCCACATCTCCCTATTGAGTATATCTTTTAAGAGATCTTCACTTTTAATCATCTTTTCCATATAGATTAGCTACCACTTCACCATATTTGTGAGATAAGATTTTAAGTAGTATATCAATGTGGCAGGAAAGTCTATATGCTGTGTTGATAGAATGTTCAGAATTATCCCTTACCGTACTAGCTAAAGTTTCTAGTTCGATCATATACATAGGGATTGATTGTGATCTTATAGTGGCTACATGTGAAAGTTTATTATTGTCATAATTTCTCATTTTTTCAGCATCTGTCATAGATTTAGATTCTGTTTCAAACTCATCTAATTCTTTTCTAAGAGAACTGATGGTTCCAAATAGTTCTTCTTTTCGCATTATAAATACAGGAGTTAATTTTTCACTAACTTCTATATCTCGTACACCCAATTGAATTTTGTTTAATAAATTAATGAATGTGTCGGTGATTATTTCTTTTAATAATTCACCATTAGCAGTTGCATCATCACAAAATGTACCAAATTCACTACTACACGTTTCACATTTATCATTAGGAGTTAATTGAAAGAATACTTTAGATTCATCAAAACCGTGCCTATCAGAAAAATTGATTCTAAAACGATATAACTCGATTCTCAACAATTCTCTCTTTTCAGGGTTTTTCAATACTTCTTCTATTTCTTTCCTAATTTCTTCACGGTCTTTATATAACGTACCGACAGATTTTAATAAATCTGATAATAAATTACACTCGTCAGATTTAACAAGTGTTTCCCATTGAATTCTCGACATAACAGCTCCTTAATAAATAGATAATAATACGTTTAATAAATATTAATATTTTATAAACTTACACTAAATAATATATATATGAATATTACATTAAGATATTTTATTACTATATATTATTAACAGATATAATATAATAAGAAAAAAATTAGGAGATAAAAATGAGAGAAGCAGATGGAAATCTAAGAAATTATTTTATAGTATACCATGGAGCAGATTTTGATGGTTTGTTTGGTGGCGTTATAGCCAGAAAACATTTATTAAGAAATTGTGTAGATCCAGGAAGAATAACCTGTGTTCCGTACAATTATGAAGACAGAGTAGTTTATAAAGATGAGGATCTTGTAAACTTAGTAGATAAAGACACTACAGTTATATTTATTGATTGTATGTGCTCTATTGATATTTTGAAAGAATTAAAAGAGATTTGTGAAAAGATAGAAGTGATCGATCATCATGCTACAGCACTAGCTCTATTATTTGCAAATTTTGAAGAAGATGATAATATAGATTATGCTAGTTCTATTAGTTCTTCAGCAGTAATTGATTCTGGTGAAGGCGTTCCTAAATCAGCAGCTATGTTAACTTGGGATAAATATTTTGGAAATGTTAAAGTGCCTATAGCTCTTACTCTTATATCACACTATGATGTGTTTCACAAGAAAGATGCAGAATATTCTTTCGACACTATCATAAGTTTTCAATATGGTTTAAGAGCTCATATGTCAGAATATGATTATCATGATTTAGTCAATTGTTATCAAAGAGTTGAACATGTCTTAGATGATCTGAATGAAACATTCGATATTATTCATAATGGTAAACAAGTATTAGACTTTGTTAAAGGTCGAAACAATATGATCTATCGGACATCAGGTGGACCTTGTACTGTTATTATAAATGATCAATCTTATAATGCTTTATCAGTATCTGACTATGGAAGTAATTCATTAATATTCGATCAAACTATTACTGATATGGAAGAGTATAATAAATATGATTTGTTTATTATATTTAGTCCAGTTGTTGGTACTATCGAAGCTAAATTAACTATCATTGGAAATAAGAATATTGATGCTGGTTATATTTGTGCTTTACTCGGAGGTGGAGGACATAAAGCAATAGGTGGATGTTATTGTACAGTCTCTAAATCTGAAGATGAAAATGGTATTGAATATGAATTAAAAATGGCATCGAATAAAAACGTAATATCTAAATAAAGGAGATACTATGAAAATATTAGATATGATAGAGGATTATAATCAAATACCACAAGTAGATCCTCGAGAGTTTAGAGCTAAACAACTTGAGTTTATAAACGATAGAGCTATATTCTTAGCTCAAGAAAGAGAGTATCTAACTAAGAAACTTGCATATGTAAGATTTCTTAAAAAACATGGTTTAAATGATAATAATATTTTAGCACATTAATAAAGGAGGTAATTATGAGAAGATATAGATGTCCCACTTGTGGTAGCAATATTAGCATCTATGAAAGAATTCGAAACAGATGTGATTATTTGATGGATTTATTACCATACAGAGATCAAGATACAATCACTAGGCATATTATTAGAAGGGATTTAAATGTGTATGATGCATTGGATCTCATAGAGTCGTGTGTAGATATACATAGACATAAAATAATTGGTAAGCTTTATTATGATTTTGACGATTTTATGGAATATGAAATGTATGGAGATTTTTATTAATTTTAATGACTAGCCGAAGCTAGTCATTATTTTTTGTATTATGAGTATATTTACAATATATATTATTTAATGAACAAATAAAAACTAAGGAGTTTAAAAATGAAAAAAACTTACATTATCCATCATTCGCAAGATTTTGATGGTTTTGGAGCTGCAAGAATATTGCAAAAGAAAATGTATCAAGATGCTATATTGATACCTTATAACTATGAAAAAGTTATAAGATACAATGATAAAAATCTTGATGATTGTCTTATTGGAGATGAGACTATAATCTTTGTGGATGTATTTTATGTACACAATGATGGATGGTTAGAGTCTGTTATGGATATGGGCGTTCAAATAATGTTATTTGATCATCATAAGTTCAACATTAAAATTTGTGATAAGATTAATAAAGAATACAATGAAGGTAAAACACCTGATAGTATTGGTTATAATATGATCACAGGTTGTATGAAAGCACATGATTCGGAAGAGTCTATGGGATCTGCTATATCTATAGTTTATTCTGTGTGTTACAATACAAAACTAGGAGAGTTAGAGTATTCTCGCGATTTCTTACCAAGAGCTGTTAGATTGATCTCAGACTATGATGTCGGAGAAAAACATTGCGATGATTGGAAAGATTATACGGATGGTAGATCATTCGTATTTGGTTTATTATTACATGGACCAAGCGATTATTTACCTAATTGTAGTGTTGAAAAAATGGATGATATATTTAATATGACATCTAGTGAAATCGACAATACTATACAATTAGGCTCTGTCAATTATCTAGCAACTGAAAATAGATATTTTCATCGTTTAGATAATCATAGTGTTGTTAAAGAGTTAATGATTGACGATTATCCAACACTTTGTTGTTTAGTGGTAGATTATGATTATGATCTCGATTTATATCAAAAGATATTTAACGAGTGTGCATTTATTAGAAATGATGCTGATGTGTTAATCGTAATTAGTCCTACACTAAAGGATAATGTATCTGAGTTAGGTATTGTCTCGAGATGTGATGATGCTAAAGAAATTGCTCAGCACTTCAATGGCGATGGTCATAAAGAAAGAGCAAGAGGTTGGACGACAGAAAATTTGTTCGAATAACTAAGGAGTTGAAAATGAAAATTGACGATCCTTTTGTCAATTTTGATAAGGTAGCTAAAAGCTTTATTGAAGGCGAAAAGATCGAAGAGGTTGTTAAAAGAACTGTGGATAACATAGTTAAATCTCCGAGATCTCAAGATATGCTTAAACTTATCAAAAAAGAGACAAAGTAAAAACTAAAGAAAACCCTATTTGGGTTTTCTTTTTTTATAGAATTAACATTACTTTGAGGTATAATATGAATGAGATAGTAGAAGTTGAAGCGTTAGAAAAACCTTCGTATTGTATGAAATATGAAACAGCGTCTTCAAAGATAATAAGTAATATAGAAAAATTGGTTAGGATATCTTATCATTATAAGATATTTATTTTTTATTTAAAGAATACATTAGATATGAACGAGTGTGCTTTTTATGAGGGATTTAGTGTAGCTAATGGTTTGAGTGTAGAAATACATCATTCACCAATAACTTTATTTGAATACACAATGGCTGTAGCTAATAAACACATAGAAGAAAAAGGATACTTTAGAATAATGGAAGTTGCAAGTGAAGTGACTAAATTACATTATCAGTTCTTAGTAGGTTTAGTTCCATTAAACAATACAGCTCATAAGCTAGTACACAATCAGCAACTCAGTATACACCCAGATTTAGTCATAGGCGACTGGAATGAGTTTTACGTGCAGTATCAAGGGTATGGTACGGAAGCCTTAAAATCGATAATTGACGATGCAACGTTTGCTCAAAACAATATGAAAATGGGTGCATACCCATCAATTTTGAGGCGTTCTGAGACGATTTTTAAACAACAAAATGTGAAAAGTTTAAAAGATGTAAATGTAGGTAAAATGATAACAGATATAAAACTTAGATCTATGAATCTTTTGGATGAAAAGAAATAGTGTGGTAATAAAAAAATATTTGCATGTATATTATTTAATGAATCCAAAATAATTATAGGAGGTATTATGATTAAAAAGGAAGAAAAATTATTCGATGCCAAAGGGTATGGAGATTACAAGATTTCAGATGAATCGTTGGAATCTGTAGCTGGGATTATCGCAGATCAAATTGAATGCGAAATCAATCAAGTTGAAGATGGTGGTTGCACTGTGTCTAATAGTGAGATATTAGGCGAAATAATTAAAATCAGATCTTCTGATTTCGTTATTGATTTTATCATTGTAAAATTGTTAGAATTGATATACGAGGATAGAAATGGTCCTGATTATGAGTGTATTCCTTTGAACGAATGTGCAATGAATTGTAATGAAACATTGACAATATTGAGTTCATACCATCTAAAAACTTTTGAAAAGAAATGTGATATCTTAGACATAGATATGATATTATTTGAGGATTTGTTCACACAAGATCGCGAAAAAGAAGATCTGTTTGAACTTGTTGCAAGACGAATGTACAAAACAATGTCAATCAAACTATCGATTGACGCTGATCTAATAATGTACTCGTTTAAATAAATAATGTGGGGTAGTGAAATGCTACCTCATATTATTTTAAATTTTTGTATACATTTTATTAAGGAGTAAAATTATGCTTATAGTTGAAATTTGTTTGATTATCATGTTAATTGTGATGATCTGTGGGTTCCTCAATTTGATTAAAGATCAAAGAGAAGAGGATTATAAAAAATTTAAAAAGAGAGTTAAAGAAGAATCGTATAACTTTGAAGATGGCGTTGTTCAAAAGATCAATATCGTTCTAAATTTACCAAGGGATCAATCTATTAACATTACAAAAACAACGGATGAATTTAGATTGTTTATTCATAGTATAATTCGCAAATACAAAACTCAAGAAAAGATTGCAAATATGAGTAGAAAATTATTTGATTTTAATCAAAGAATAATTTGTATTGAGAAACCTAGGACTACAGATGGTTTTATACGTATGGTTCACAATCAAGGAGATGATTCCGAGTGGTTGACTTTTAAAGAATTGTTTTACACTAATGGTGAAGAAAATACTTTTTATTCATTAGTTAAAGAACAAAAAGTTTCTGAAGAAATAAGTGCTATTACTGAAGCGAGAAGAGAACGAGAGCGCTCAAGACCTTTCTTCTTATTCGGTTAAACTTTATAATAATGGGTAGTGTAATGCTATCCATTATTATTTTATTTTTTTCTCTACATCAATACATATTATAGGAGAAATATTATGATATTAAAAATTTTATTAGGAATATGTGTCGCAATTATTTTATTTTTATTAAATAGAGTTAGTATGCTAACTATGATGAACGGAATGATAAATCCTAAATCCACATTTGATGTGTGTGTACAAACAGTCGGAATGAAACCTGTAAATGATTTTTTAAGAGAGAATTTTTTAAAATATATTAATTGTAAATTAATACAAATCTTTGAAAAGTCTAATACACCAATAACCGTTTTATTATCAGAATTATCATCAAATGATGGTATGAGTAAAATGACAGTTGGGTTTTGTTTAATAATAGAAACAAATATGTCGAAAGATTTAAAATCCTTTTTCAATAAATATTATAATGTGATAGGTGAAAAAGGAAAGATGAATGATAATTTTACAAATTATGTAACAGAATGGTTTATAATGAATATTAGATATATGCAAGCTAAAATGACTATGTCTAAGACTGATATTACAAATTATTCTCAGGAATATGAAATAAAGATTAACTCGGAATTATTTACACAAATGGAATTTGAATTATATAAATCACATAATATAATTGATATTAAAAATTAGGAGGAAATAATGTTATTAGAATCATTAAGGAACAATGGTGTAATTAGTGTAGTAGACAATAGCAAGACTATGTCAGCACCTTGTGGATTTACTGCTGTAGATTTATTGGGTGGTACATTAGAAACAGACACTGATGGTAAACCATATGTAAATAGAGGCGTCACCTCTAAGTTTTATATGAAAGCTGGTCAATCAGGTTTGGGTAAATCGACACTAGCAATTCAATCATGTTGTTATGGTGTAGATTGGTGGAATAAGAAATATTCACATCAACCATCAGATTTCATTATGTTTGATGCTGAAGACAACACTACGATTGATCGTATTATGGATTTATCGGGATGGTCTTATGAATATGTGAATAATCATTTTACCATGAGAAAAGATGTAAACTTAACAGATATCTATAATTTCATATTGAAACTTGTAGATATAAAAAGAAAGAATAAAGATAAGTATTTAGTAGATTCGGATGTAATTAATATTGATGGTAGACCTGTACAAGTATGGGCAACTACTTATGTATTAATTGATTCTATTGCAGCTGTAAAGTCTGGAGTAGGAATTGAAGGTATTGATCGAGATAAGAGTGGTGAGATTAAAGAAGCTGCTATTTCTGGAAATATTGATGCTATGCGCGAAGCAAAACTTAATACAGACTTTATAATGAAAATTAAACCTTTGTGTAATCAATATGGTATTTATCTAGCATTAATCAACCATATTACAGCAGAGCAAAAAATGAGTATGTTCGATATCCCTAAGAGATATTTAGTAGCATTGAAGCCTGGTGAGAAACTAAGAGGTGGATCTGAACTAATCTATCAAGCTTATGGTATCGATCGTTTAACAATGAAAGAAAAACTAGATGATAGGAATCCTATCTATGGTGATAATGTAAGAGGATTCATTGCTGAGTATTCTTATATCAAATCTAAGAATCATGGTGAGGGTGTTCCTTATAGAATGGTCTTGGATAAGAGAACTGGTTATAAACCAGAACTATCTGATTTTGAATATCTATATTCTGTTAATTATGGATTTGGCGGTTCAGCAGTAGCGATGTTTATGGATGTATTACCAGAGGTTAAATTCTCTCGAAAGACTCTATTAGACAAATGTAGAGCTCATCCTGAATTAGCAAGAGCTATTGAATTTACAGCTAAATATTACATAATCAATAGTTTGATTATGGGCAATATTGAGAATCCAGATATTTATATTATATCTAGTTTATCACTAGAAGATAGATTGAAATATATTTATCAGTATACTAGTGGTTATAGTGGATATGGAAATAATATATCTGAAGAATTAGAAATGGCTTTGTTAAAAGCAAAGGGTGATCCAAACAATGATTTCAAGACAGATCTAAGTAATTCTTATTTAGATGCTATGGCTCTCTTTCTTATGACAGCCGATGAAGATTGTGGACCATTCCAAGTACCATTATCTAATGCTGATTTTATTACACCATATAGTGATTGTAATACTATCGATGAGTACGTGTATAAGAAATAACTATTCACTAGGGAGATTGACAAAATCTCTCTAGTAGAATATATTATTTAGAGCTAGGAGGCAAATAATATATGAGTGTCGAATTAGACGAACTTGAGGAAATTAATAGAAGATTTGAGAACACAAAAGAAGAACCGGATAAATGGGACAGTATGTACTGTTCTGCTTTATTAATCAATGCTAGACAAAACTCTGGATCTAGAATTATTATGTCTAGTGGATTTCAAGAACAATTTCTTATTCCGTTTACACCAGACTTTCCACATATCTACACTGGATATGAGAATGCATTTGGTAGATACGCAGACTCTATAACTAAGTCTGAAAGAAACTATAAGATTAAAGCTGTTATATCAAAATTTCCAACAATGCCTAGACACATTTATTATTATGTGGTACAGGATATATTGACTGGTGTATATGATATAATTGAAATGACACATTATGAATCATATGCAGAATCTCATGGATATGTAAAGCCACAAACTAAAGGTGATATGTACATGCCAGATATGATTATACCAGAAGGTGAAATATTAGCAAGTGCCCCGTCGAGAGATAAACATGGTAATTATTGTACTGGTGTAAATGCAAAGGTAGCTTATGTATCATGGATGGATAATGAAGAAGATGGTTATGTTATGTCTGATGAATTTGCAGCAAAAACAAAATATGTGCAGATCGAAGAATATACAACAACTATTAATAAAAATACTGTTATGCTTAATAAATATGGTACAGATGAAGATTATAAAGCTTTTCCTGATATTGGTGAAGATGTAGAGGGTGGAGTTGTTTATATCAATAGACAAATTAATTATTCATTTGCAGCATCAGAAACCACTAGATCATCATTAAAGAGAGTCTTAGATTCTGATATAGTAATGCATGGTAAAGGACGAATAATTGATATCGATGTATTTATTAATGATGAAGAAGAACTAAAGAATAATGCGTGTAGAGTTCAGTTAATGAAATATTGGGTGATCTCAAAAATGTTCCATCAACGAATTGTAGATGAATTAGGAAAGATTGTTGCTAATAAGAGCAATAAATATACATATGCATTACAAATGCTTTATGAAAGAAGTAAAGACTTCTTAAATCCTAATATTCAATTTAGTTCTAATAATGGTGTATTTGAATTCGGATATATTAATCTAAAGACAACTTATGAATCACAATTAAGAGAAGGATCTAAAATTACAGATAGAGCTGCTTCTAAAGGTGTTGTATGTCACATACTACCAAAAGCAATGATGCCAAGAGATAAATGGGGTAATGTGGCAGATATATGTCAATCACCTCCAGGAGTTGTTGGACGTGCTAATTCAGATCAGATCTATGAACATGAGAAGAATTATATATCATTCCATATTCGAATGAAGATGGCAGAAGCTAATAAACATGGTGTTGAAAAGCAATTTGCTATACTGTACGACTATATGGAATATATAGATAAAGTACAAGCAGACACTATGAGATTGGCATTTGATTCATTACCAGAAATATCTAAAATAGAATATATTGCAGATATAATTACAAATGGTATTTATATTCGTCAAGGTCCTACTAATAATATGACTTATGAACAAATTTGTTATTTATACGATAAGTATAAGATCAAACCCGGTAGAGTTAGAGTTCAACGAGAAATAAAGAAACATGGTTTCAATAGATCTTTATTGACTAATAATACAGATAGTATGTATTCTATACTTAAAAATAGTAAGGATGAGATAATTAATAAATTAACAACTCCTTATAATGTAGACAATAATAAAGAAGAAAATAAAGCATTGTATGGTGATAATAATTATGCTTATACTAATGAATTCACATTACCAGATGAGGGTGAAAACACAAGAGTTGTATCTTTGGAAGATGATAATGTAAAACAATTAGGATTAATTAAAAGAAAGACTTTAGAAGAATTATTAGATGATACTTGGACTGACGAGACTTATATAGTAGATGAAAGTGAAGATACTATTACATTAAGTTTCTTAACACAAGATCCAGTTATAATAGCTTCTAAATTCTATTTGATATTAGAGCATGTTCCAGAAAAGAAACTATCCGCTAGATTTGTAGGATCAACTAATCCATTAGGATTGCCTAATAAATCTGGTAAATCAGAAACTTCTGGTAATGGTGCTTATGGAAGTTCTCCTATTAAATATGGAGAGATGGAAGTAAATAATGCTCTTATTAGAATTAAGCCATCAATTGTATTTAGATTATTATCTCAAGTGTCAACGAACCCAAAATTGAGAAATGATTTATGTTATTCATTGTTATACAATGATCCATTAAGATTACACAATCTTTCAACGCCTATCAGCGATAAATGTGATAATATCCCAGCTAAAGAATTTAATGCGTATCTATTCTGTTTAGGATTAGAAGTATTAAATGATAATAGTGAAGATATTTATAGTGCTTTTGACGACAGGGAATATTCTGATAGTGAACTCGAAAAGATATTCGAACTTCATTCTAAGAAACATCCACCTAGCAAATTCAGCTTATAAACTTAACTAGGGACATTTAGTCCCTAGTTTTTTTCTCGACGTAATAAAGTTATACGAATAATATATATTATTAAGCGTATACACAATTATCTTAGGAGGTAAACACGTGATTACAATTACTAAGCATGAGATCGATGCTTTAAAAAAGGTTACCGGAGTAGAATTATTCCGAGTAATAGAGGGTTATTTGATTGATGATAAATCGTCAAATATGAAATACAAAATCACCGCAGGTGACTCTTTAGAGTACTGCGGTGTAGTTGGGGCAGTAAACGAACTTATAAAAGTTCGTAGCGAAATGTCTCAAACGGAAATGATGTTAAAATCATTACCTGAAGGAACAAACGTCAAGATTGAAAATGGCGTTATTTCCATTTGTAAGGTGTCTAAGAAAGAAGATGGTTCTTATGACAACCAAGTTGTTAATATGAAAATGAAAGATTTTCAATTAATGATGGATAAGGTTGGAGAACTTCTCCAAACGACACCAATCGATACTAGTAAAAGTATCGACGTGTTCCTAGCAGGATTGCGAAACGGATTGGATCCTAGATCTGAAACCTGCAAATGCTTGGATTTTTACATTAAGATTATCTCGAATGATAGTCACACATTCTCATTCGTATTCCAAGAATACGACATTGTTATTGACAGTGTTCGAAAGATAAACCGTAAATGGTTCATCTTCGATAAGAATGATGTAAAATTTCGAGCTATGAAAAATGTGTGTGACGAATTCCAAATATTCCCAACACACATTAACAATATTAGTGAGATTTCGCCTCGCTAATATTTAATAAAGTCTACTCATGTAGACTTTATTTTTTTATCGAAAACATTGATATATTAAATATATAATTCTTTATAAGGAGATAAAAATGGCAGTAACAAGTGCAAAACTGTTTTTCACCAGAATAGGCGGAAAAGACTTTCCAGCTACCTATAACTGGTTTGATAAATTTGGTTTTAATAGCGTATATAATCCAGACACTGGTTCATATACTGATTACGGAGATCCAATATATTCATACAGTCTAATTGACGTTATGAACAATTTTGATGAACCTGTGACGTTCACGACAAAAGACATAATGGATGGTAATAAGACTGTAAGTGATTTAACTATAATGGAATCAAAGAATAATTCTGATGTTAAAAATTTAGTTATAAGCTCTTCATTTTGGAAGAGAGTATTAAATTTATTAGAGTTTGTTTATGAGAATCAAGCCGAATGGCAAATGCCACCACAAGGAAATCCAAGCGATGGAGTTCCATACACATGTCGTGGTGATGAGATTTTAAGAACAAGTAAAGAAGGTGATATCTATTATGATACAGCCAAGATTTATTTGAAAGGTACATTGAAACCATCTGTTTCATCTGATAATGCATTTAAAGATAGAATTCTTTCTTGTACATTTACTGTAACTAGAACTTTATTATCTCAATCAGAGAAAGATGAAGATGGTGATACAGTAGCAGAAAATATTCTTATGTCTGCTTATTTCAGTCCAAATTCATTTATTGAAACTGGTACTACTGCTAACTTCGCTGTTTACTCATATGAAGATTTAGATGGTATGACAGACACTGAAATTGATGATAGTGTATTAGATGATTATGATAATAATAATGTGGCTACAACAGAATTCGATCTTGCTATTATTAGAAAATTAACATCTATTTTATCTAAAGGTAAATATAAAAGATACATTAGATATTGTCCTCCTGGTGGTACTGATGGAGCAACTTTCTTTATTAATCATGGTGATTATAAAAGCGAGCTTGGACCACAACTTATCGTAAATGGTGAGATTGTAATTACTCCTGAGAATATGGGACAATATGGTTATAATAAACCATTTTATATCTTTACTACATTAACTGAAAAACAACCTATATCTGAGGAAACTTTAAGTAGATATGTAAGAGAGTATGTAACTAATGAATTATACCCTGGAGACTCAAATGTTGTAGAACGAAACTTGAGGTTTCCAAACTTATTCACGGATGCTGTAATTTCAGTATATCCTATATTCGAAAACGTGTCAGCTAATGGTAATCCTAAGTTTCCAATAGACGGAACTACATTTACTAATTTTATTCAAAAGATTGCTCTAAATAATAACAATAATCAATTGTATGAAATCTATTATGTTGGTAGAGCTGTATCTGGAGCAGGTTCAACATTATTAACAAAGTATCCTTTGTTATGTATTGAGAATGATATTAATGCTACAGCACATGCACCTATCTCTATGCGATTTCCTACTTATCGTCCTATTAGATCTTCTACTGATGAGAACTCTGATATGTCAGATAATACTATTATTTTCCACGATCTAAGCGTTTTAGCTTTATCAGTATTAACTAATATATTAACTATATCTGATGTAGTAAACGATGAGAACTATAAGAAAATAGTTATCAATGGTAAAGAATATGATCTAGTATCAAGCTCAACTAGCTTCACTGAGATATTGGCTGGGTATGATGATGTTACAGGCCAAAGAGTAAATAGACATGTTCGATTTACATTTAACAACGTTATTTATAAATTTGTCGAGGTTTTATAATGGTAAAAAAATTAGTACAAGGAAAAACTTATTATCTACCATTTATATCTCCTTATACTAAAAAAGGTCCTTATAGTGTCAAGATATCAGCTATAGCTAAAAAATCAACTTTAGATATATATGGTAACTTTGACATTAGAGGAACTTTCTTTGATGAAGTAGGTATAAAGACATATTTAACAATGGTTGATGATGAAACAAATATCTACATATGTCATGAAGTTAAATCTTACGACCCAATTGATATTGACGTTGGAGGATTTATATTCATACCTGAATCTATAATAGATTTCGGAAAAGTGGATGAGTATAAAGTAGCTTCTCGTATAGCTTTTACTATAGATGGAGTTAGACGTCAATATGATTCAAATTCAGAAATGAATAAGTTTATATCTGATTTAGAAAGTTCTATACCTAATGCTGTAGCTAATGAAACTATATTAGCAAATGATATTATATCTTTATCAAATACTCAAGAAGAAATTCTAGTAAGAGATAGTGTTCTTAAACTCGAAGAACAAGGTAGAGATGAATATATAAAAGCAAGACAGAATAAGATATCTTTGATGAGAAAACAAGAATCTGAAAGAGAAATGGATTATTATAAGCGTTTAAAAGATTTAGAAAATAGAGAGAATACTATTGCTATAAAAGAAAAGATTATAGATCAAAATCTTAAGTTTTCCGAGACTAGTAAAATAGTTTCTAATAAATGGCTTATATATTCTAATGATCTTATACAAAGAATAAACTTTATCTATGGTATAGTAGTTGAAGCTTCAATACAAGCAAGCTTACCTGTTATGACATGGGAAGATCTTTTATTGAGGATATATTCTCCAGCACATGGTGGAGTTGATCTTGAAGCATGGAAAGAGTTAGTAAATGATTTCATGATTTCAGGTAATATACCAGATGAATGGAAAGATTTAGATTGGAGTCACTGTCCAATTTGTAATACTGAGATTGATGATATTATAGCATCAGGAACAGATATTTAACACTATGAACTTACCTACTCATATGAGTAGGTAAGTAATTAGTTAAGAAATTTTACCATCTTGTACATTGATAATTTCAACACCCATGTTCTTAACAGCAGATACCGATTTAGGATCTGCGTTTTGAACTAGTTCGTCTAAAAGGAAATCTAGTAAAGGACCAGCTTCAGTTTCAATTTCTTTTGTTAAAGAATTCAATTCAAACATTTTGTCTGTAAATTCTTTAAACTTAGTTCTGTCTGTTTCTTTAACTATTTCTAGTTCTGCTGATAATCTAGCATTAGGAAACATGTTTGCTAAGTCATTCATATCTTCAACTGATTGTTCATTTGATGATTGAACGACATCGATAGCTTCAGCTGCATCTTCAAAACCTAAAACATTATTGTTTGGGTCTATGGCTAATTTTTTAACATTATTCAAAGTCATCAAGCCTGGGACATCACGAATGAGTCCTAAAATAACACGTGACTTTGTTGCTGTAGTAAGCGTCATTGTTATACCTCCGTAAGTATTTTAATACTATTATGTTTTAATAAAAAATAATATGATTATAACATATATTTATAAAAATTTAAACTATATTATGAGTATATATTATTTTGTGAATGAGAAAGTGATACGCTTATCGAGTTCACAACAACCTCCTCTCTCAAATAAGAGAGTTTTATTTTTATTGTACTTCCTTAGTATCCATAACTGCTAAGGAAGTACCTTTATTTTAATTTCACTTCTTTCACCGGAAGTAGAAATACCGCCTATTCCTTTCTTGGAATAGACATGTACTATAAACATTTCTCTAAATCGGATTAGTTTATAGCACGCTACCGCTCATCTAAGATTGTCGACGCAAACCGTAAATCAAACACTGGATGAGTATTTAAATCCATATTAGGTCACTAATATGGTCATTATATAGCAATTGATATATAATGTCCTATGTACCTCCCTTAGCACGATGCTTACACGGGAGGTGCATTTCTTTTTCCTTTGCACCTCCTTCAGCACGATGCTTATATAGGAGGTGCTTCTTTTTAACAACGCCATATGAAAATATGGCTTAACATATATTTAACTATACTAAACATGATAAAACTAGAGGGTTGTTTTATTCATTTCATAAATTGGACAGATTTTTATTAATTAGTTTTACATTTGTATTTTGATTAAATAACTGAATAACTGAATAAAATAATTGGTTGATGTGTTTTACACAACTTATAATAAGAAGATAGTTATCTCTAGCAACCAAGAGTTAATAACTATGTAACCCCCTTCGTATTATAAGTATTTTTGTTTTCATCTCTTCTGTTTCCCGGAAGTTTGAAATATGAGATCTTGTTGTTAACAAGAACTCACTGTTTTATAGGGATTTGGCTTGTATCCAAATGCTTTCATAAAACAACCTCCTTTTAATTTCCTCCTCTGTACGTTGTATGGAGGAGGTTTCTTTATTAAAAGGATTAAACAGAAAAATGGTCATATAAATGTGATTGTAGTTCCAATCACGACCACAACTTTAGGAGATCTTTGATGGATATGGAAAGTTAAAATACAATATTAAGCAAGATGAGTATTTAACAAAACCTAATCTAAGAACTATCATCGATCATAATTAAAAGATTATTTTGTATACGATCAATTGTGTATCAAACAAAACGCTCCTAGAAATAAAGAATATTATTATCTACCCTTTAACAATTGGGGACGTATATGCTTGGCCAAAGCTAATGCATAGATACTAATTCTTGCTATTCTATTTATAGGTCAAATACTTAAGTTGTACTCTTAAGTATAAAAATCCTTAGATAATATCTAAGGTATTAAGCTCCTTTCTTAAGTCCTCGGATCTTTTTCCGAGGACTTATCTTTATAAATTTTTTGATTTATTTATATATCTTATATTACAAATCTATATGGAGGACTTTATGGTAGAGAATGAATTAATAACTGATGTGTGGAAACAAAGAATGAGAGATGTACTACAAAAAGTATATGGTGGAAAACTTAAAGAAGAAGGACTCAATAGATTATTAGATTTAGAAGTGGAAAAATCATTATCTAAGGGAAAGAGAGTTACTTATCTTAGAGATATGTATAGATATCAAATATTAACATTAGACTTAAATGAGATATTAATGTGGGTTTATAAACACAATTTAATAATCGGGGCTAATGGATCATTTACACATAGTCCTGAAGATGTACTAGGTGATACATCAGTTATGGTTATTGGTGACTTAAAATCAAGAGCTTTTGAGAAAAACTTAGCTAAAGACTTTGAAAAAAATAATATGTTAAAAGAAGCTACACTTCATGATAACCTGCAAATGAAATATAAAATGGATGTTAATAGTACTTATGGTATAGCATGTATGCCTGGGTCATTCTTATTCTCACCAGATTCAGCTTCATTCATAACAACACAAGCTAGAGAATTAATTTCTGAAATGCTATGGAGTTTTGAAAGATTCTTAGCTAATAATCTCCAATTAACTTCTTACAATGAAGCTCTTTTATACATAGACTCTTGTTTAAAAGAAGAGAGACATTGGGATAAATATAAACAGTATATAGATTATATACCTACAAAGAAAGATATAACAAAACACTTATTATCTAAGTTTGCAGATATGCCAAACTTTACTAGGAAGACAAAGGAAATATCAAGATCTTTATTTATATTCATGGAGAATCTAACAGAAGAGGAAAGAGTTTATTTATATTATAAAATGAACTTTATTGAACTAATAAAGAAGAATTCATATGTGATCAATATCTTTAGAGATATATTAAACAAAGAAGAGGAATTTCTTAATCCAGAAAGAATACCAGAGGTATATGCAGAACTATGCAATAAGCTAATAGATATAACTAAAGAGTTTTGTTATACATCTATAATGACAACACATAGAGTTGATAAGTACTTTAACTCTGAAAGGAAATCTGTATTATTATCTGATACAGACTCTGTGTTTATTATCTTTGGTGGTATAATGGAAGCAATATATAAAGAGGTAGGATACATATATAAATATAAAAATAATGACTTCAAATTAGTTAATTCATTATGTACATTGTGTACTCATTATATAGAGATGAGACATGATAAGTTTGTAGAAGCTTGTAATGTAAAGTATAAGTTTCCTGAATATAAACTAGAAGCAAAGAATGAATTTTACTATAAAAGGGTTATTATATATACTGGTATTAAGAAAAACTATTCTGGTTTAAAGTTACTTAGAGAAGGTAATAAAGTGCCACCTAAGAAACAAATATCACATACAGGTATTAAACTAACTGGTTCTGGTACACCTAAACAAGTTAGTGATTTCCAAACTAGATTACTTGAAGAATACATACTTAGAGCTGATGTAGTGGATCCAGTATTGATAATGAACGAGATTAAGAAAGAGGGTGAGATAATAAAAGGTATGATAATGAGTGGTGATAAATTCATGGGTATACCACAACGATTCTCTGGTTATGATAAATATAAAGTATTTGAATCGATGCAGATATGTAGACTAGTTGAAATATGGAATAGACTATATCCCGATCAAAGAATTGGATCTGGTGAATATCTTATGACATTCGAAACTCGTATTAAGAGTGAATCGGATTTAGTATTAATATCTGATGTTAAAATGCGAGAAAAGATTATAACTGAAATATATAGAGATAGACCCTCTGATAAAGAAAAGAACTTCTTAACAGTAAAAGGATTGTCTACTATAGGTATACCTAAAGATGGACAAATACAAACATTACCACAATGGATGATAGAGATAATAGATTACGATATTATGTCAAGAAAGCATCTTAAAGCTATAATCGATTTATTGCCTTCTTTGAATATGAGTAAAGTAAAGACTAAAGATTTTACAACATACTCATCTTTATTAAAAATATAAAATGAATATTTATGTATATATTATATAATAGAAATAAGAGAGGTAAATGTCTATGCTTATAAATCCATATGCTTATAAAACTAATGATAATGATTATGTCGGTTTTGAAAGTATAAAGAAATCAGGTATAGTATATAAGAAGAGAAAGATATATTTAATAAATAAAATAAACGGTATGAAAGATGAATATGAAGATAGCATATTTAATTCTTACAGAAATAACTTAGTCATTATGACTAATACTTCTGTGTCTAATAATGAAGACGGTGAGAAATATTATATAAAATCTACATATACATTTTCATATTTCTGTTCAAATGAAGATATAATAAATGGATTTAAATCCGGTAGATTGCATTTAAAATATGCATCTACAAGCGGATATAAATTCAGAGGAGATGAATCGGATATAATACCAGCGGAGTATTATACCGATTTAGGATTTACATTTAGCTATGGTGAAAATGATGATCCGATAGAAATCAATTTAAATGATATGGATAATAAAGAAAGTTGTATGACAGAATGTAGTTTGATAGTTCCAGATCCAAGGTATTATACCACACGTCAATACGAGATTGACAAAGGAAGATCCTGTGAACCGATAATGACAAAAGATCGAACATACGATGGATCAGATTTATTAGATGAATCAACAGATATCTATCTAATAAAAGAGAATGAAAATAATCTTGTAAAAGGAACATCACACTCTTCATCTGGTGGAGGTATGGTTCCAGTAAGAAACTCTAAACAAATATTCGATGTATATGAAAAGATAAAAGAAGCGGATACGATCCCATTCGATATGTTTTTAATTAATTCACAATCATTCTTCTCGTCTTATAAATTCATTTATGATTCAAAGAATGGTTTTAATATTAAAGATATAACAAGTGATTCTATATTGATCAATATGCGAAGAAGAGATTATGTTAAGAGTATAGTTGATAAAATGACTAAGTACTGTGAGAAGTTAACTAAGACTTATGGTAGTATAAGAGTTCATTATTATTCAAGTGAAATACTAGATAAAGTAGATATCATATTTGATGATGAAAGCATTAATAAAATTAGTGTTACATTAGATAAAGATTCTACATTTGAGAGGATGATGGTGTTTCTTACTGACAAGTATGAGACACATTTCATAAAAAAATATGCTGAAAATTATGATGAATATTTCAGCTACACTTAAACAAAGTATCCTGAGGAGGAACAAATGTCAGACGAATTAGTAGTAGCAGGGCCTAGCGCTCTTAAGGGTGGAGATGGAAAAGGTGACTTCAGTGATTACCGTCCATTGGAAATGAACCTAGGAGTATTCTTCTCTTCTAAGAAAGGTGAAGATCGAAGTACATTGTCTTTGAATTATACGAGAAATTACATTAAGTTTGATTTCTCAATGATTTGTGATAATGGACAACGAGAGTATATTGGTAAACGATTTACTCTAACTCAAGGACATTTAGTAGCTCATGCATTGCGAGCAATCATTGCAGATCGTATTGCAACCATGCAACATCACGTTGCAAACGGTAGTGTTGGAGCTCCTAACTATTCAGTGTTACCAGAATCAGCATTTGAATTCAACACACATTATTTCAGCAAAGAAACTAAAGAATTAGTTAACAATGGAAAAGTGACATTCTCCACTGTTGAAATTGATGGTGTTAATCGTGTGTGTGTTAAAGGTTATTCAGAGACTGGTATGTTGAACATTCGTGTAGTTCTACATGATGATGCAAATGGAGAAAACTTCCATAAATCAACAGGTAGTACTACTATTGATGTAGGCGATTTGGATCTATACAAGCTAGGTTTAGAAATTGAACGTGCACTTAAGAGTACATTCATCTATGCTGGGTTTGATAAGATCTATCAAGCACTTAAATACAAACCAGCTTCAAGTGAAAAGAAAGGATTATTTGGTGGAGGTGGAAGTTTCTTCAATAGAAATGCTCCTAAACGCCAAGTATCTGTTAATGATTCTAATTCTGACGAATCTGGTGCAGATTTATTTGAACAAGACGCAAACTTCTAATTTCTAAAGTCCCGAGTAAAATCGGGACTTTTTCTTTTTTGTAACAAATGTGTAATAAACACTATTCTCACTCGCATATTATTAGGTGAATAAGGAGTATTATAAATGATAAGAATATCTATTAAAACATCAATCGTTGATTGATAATGATATCAAATATCCTATGATACTCCGAGGAGGTCCACTATGACTGATTTAAGAACGCTTTTAGACGATAGAAAAGCAGCTGCTTTAGCAGCTGCTGCATCTGAGTTAGCTGCTAAAAAAGCAGCTCATGAGGAGTTAGTTGATAAGGCTATATTCTTATTAACGGAGCATCTAGATACACATCTAGTTGTTCCGGTTAGTGCGAGTGGAAAGCTTGCAGAGACCGTAACGTTAGTTATGGATGACTGCGAGCTTTCGGACATCTTATTCTTAGCGGGCGCTCCAACGAGAGTCGCTGAGGATATGATGGCTAAATTACACGCTGACGGTGTTACCGTTAGCGTGGAGGTTGGTATGAAGGTTATAATAACCCTCTAACCAACTTCAAAAAATAAGAGATCTTCGGATCTCTTATTTTTTTATCTATTTAATATCGCTAAAACATTTTATTGTTAAAATAAAGAGGTACGAGATGAACAAACACGATGGCGTTATTTATAATCAAAAGTTTAATATTAATCATATTGTAGATGAAAGACTTAAAGATCCAAATACTAAATTGAAGTTTGGAAACAATGAGTTTACATTAGCTGAAATTAATAATATTATTCCATCTAAAGAAAAGAAATTAGATATCTTTGTTGAATGGGATAATATGTGTCAGTATACAGTATTTGGCATGTTGGACGTTATAAATGATATTATAAAAGAAAAAAGGACTATAGATATTTATAGTTTTCTTAGACGAGAAGATTATCCATTAGGATTAGATTATTTGAAAAACGTAATCTATCCAGATATAAATCCACAATTAATAGATAAAGTAATTGAGAAATTTTATGTAGACATAACTGCTAAATCTCCTGTTACAGCTTTTTTTAATAAGATAAACTTAATGAAGTTTATGTTAAATAGCGTAACGTTTATGTTTAGATATGACGCACCAAACTTAGATTCTTTTGTAGATGAAATATCTAAAGATAAATTTGATGGTAAAGTAAATTGTAAATATGTGATATATAACAGTGAAGAAATGGAGATAGCTGCTATAAAAGAATTTTCTTTAAAAGAAATGTATGTAGTTCCTGACATGGGATTATATTATAAGAGTATGATTGAGTTTGATAAATACAATACAACTATATTATCATATCGAGATCATAATGGAGTCAATCCTTATATATTAGCTTATTACTTTAATGAGTTTGTTTATAATGATATAGTTGGACCTAATGATATTATTCTTGATTTTTTAGAAGAATATCAAAAGGATGAAAATGATTTAAAGGAGTATAAAAAAGATGACTGATTTTGATATTTTTAATTGTGATAAATGGGTTAGAGATAACCAAATACCTGAGGTAAAGAATGGTATATTATTTACACCAAAATCATCTAACCCAGATGAAGATGGTTTAATTTCATATACTATATTCGGAGCTCCAGGTTCTGTGGAAAGAAAGAAAAGTTGGGGACATATAGACTTAGTTAATAAGTTTGTTCATCCTCACGTATTATATGAATTAAAAAGATATCAAGCTAACTTCGGAGTATTAGTTAGTGGTAATGAAGATTTTTTTATAAGTCCAGTTACAAATAGAGTGACTATGGTTTCTCCAAAAGATCCATTACCTAATGGAGCATTGCATGGGACTGGTGTAAGATTCTTATATAAGATATGGGATAAAATAGTTTTTGATTATAAAGCTACCAAATCTAATTCGACAAAGATGAGATTAAAGTTATTAGGCTCATTGTCGAAAGAAGAAGTATTTATAAGTAAGCTTCCAGTAGTGCCAGCTTTCTATAGAGATATGAGTTCTAAGAATGATAAGATCTCTGAAATGAATGCTATATATCGTAAAGTGATTAATAATGCTTCTGCGTTAAGATCTACTTCAGGTATGTTAGAACTATTTGGAACTACATCTTCTGATAGAAAGATACAAGATCTATTAACAGAAATCTATCAATATTTTATTGATATTATAGGTGGTACAAAAGGTTTTATCCATAAGAATGTAATGGGTAAATCTACAGACTATTCTGCTCGTGCAGTTCTTTCTATGCCTATAATGGATACCAATTCATATGAGGGTATGGAAGTAGATTTTGAGACTACAGCTGTTCCATTATCTACAGTGTGTAAGTGTTTCTCACCATTTATTAAATATGGTATGAAACAAATGGTTAATGCTATATTGGCTAGTGGAAATTATGTAAATGTGATAAACTCTAAAACTAAAGAAGTTACTAGAGAGGAATTAGCCGTTGATTTCATGGACGATTTTAATGGTGAAGCTTTAGATTCATTAATTCAATTATATGATACTTCTTATGAATATAGACTAGAACCATTATATATAAGATTAAAGAATAAAGATATTGGAAAGGTTCCTTTATACTTTTTTGATCATGATCTTAATGGTGTAGATCTTAATGAGGTAAGTAATGAATTAAAGACTAATGCTGAATATAAATATCGACCTATGACTGTTACTGAAGCTTTATATATAGCAGCTTACCAAACTTGTAACGATAAGTGTATGTATATCACTCGATATCCTATTGAGGATCAACATAATATTTATCCTACTAATTTTAATATCATCCCATGTGTTCAAACAACAAAGAGAACTGTATTTGGAACAGAATATCCAAAGTGGCCAGTGTTACCATTTGATAGAAGTAATGCTAAAGATTTGAACTATTTATTTGTCGATACTGTGCGTGTATTTCCATCTTATTTAAAAGCTTTAGGTGGAGACTTTGACGGTGACCAAATATCAACTCAAGGTGTATTTACAGAAGAAGCTAATATATCTTGTAGGAAATATATTGCTAGTAAAATGAATATATTAAACGTATCAGGTGGTACAATGCGTGAGTTGGCAGAAGTCTCTCAAGTAGGTTTGTACAATTTAACATTTAGATACGAGCAATAAGGAGACATGAATAATGGCTTATAAACCAAGTAATAATGAAGGCATGATAACTAAAACTAAACTTGATGATGCTATAGCCGCAGACTCTTATAATCTCACACCAGACTTTTTTGAGAAAACAAAGCCTATATTTGAGAAGATTAATAATTCTGTAAACGCTATAGTTAAATCATATGGTTTTAATAATAATAATAATTATGATATAACCAATCCTTTAAAAGGATATAATAAGATTTTATATAACACTATCGATACGAAAAACGTACATAAAGAAATATTAGAAACTAAGAGTTCAAACTTAGAATCTGGTATCAGATCTATTTCTGCAGAGAATCAAGGTAATAATATTGAAGAAGGAATCATTAACTCTTTCCAAAAGATTACATCTGAATCATTTGCACTTATGGAAGAATATCGTACTGCTTGTTCATTGATACCTGAATTAAAACGTGTTATAAAACTAATAGTTCGAGATATAGTTAATGCTAATGAAATCTCTAAAAGATCTATACACGATGTATATAGTCTAAAAGAAGAAGATGTAGATGAAACTACAGACGATGCTATGGAGATAAATAAGATTATAGACGATGAAATAACTGATCGATATAAGATAGAAGAAAAGTTACAGATTTGGATATATGAAGCTTTAATCTCGGGCGCTAAACCAATCTTAGTTTTACCATATAAAGATATCATTAAACAAGCATTAGCCTTATCGTCTACACAAAATAAAGATGGTTCATATAAAGAGCAAACTAGTGATAGTGCTAAAGCTATGCAAATGTCAATGGAAGCAATGGAAGGTCTTCCATATGAAGAATTTGAACAAAAGGGTTTAGAAGCATTAGACCCATTTAAATTGAATAAACTTTTAAATAGTGATGCAGTTAAGAGTAAAACTAATATTAGTCCTGTGAAGAAGTATAAAGACCAATCACAAGAAGAATTAGATGCTTACAATGATGCTGTAAATGAATTTGTATCAGACATAATAGACGATGATATAGTTAATCAAATCTATAATAATGGTATGGAAGAATTATATAAAACTTATATGTATGAAAAATCTTTAGCCGATATGGAACTAGAAACTTCTAATAAATATGGTTTAGAATCAGACGATAAAGAAAAGATATATGAAACAGTGAATTCAATCAAAAGCTTTATTGAAAAAATAGAAAATGGCGAAGAGACTGAAGAAGATAAGGAAGAGAAAACAGAAAATGAAAAACGTGCTAATGAAATGCACATTAAAGAAAGTATAAAGAAGAATCTTGCTAATTTCGTATGTCAAATTGATAAGAATATTAATATTATCGATGACGATTATTCTTCATTATCACTATCTAAAAATAACCTTATTAATAAGATGACTAAGAAAAAGACTAATGATAAACTATATGTGGATGGTATTTATGTAAAGAATAAAAAGACACTAGATAGTTTAACTGAAGACTATGATGGAGAAGTTCTTATAACGGAATTAAATCCAGAAAACGTCATTCCTATTTCAGTAGGTTCTCAACACATACAGTACTATATTTATGAAGTAGATGCTTATAATGGGGCTCAACAATCATCTAGTAGAAAGACTACATCATTTGCTAATATCATAGCTGCAACAGGTTATGGTAATGATAAAGCTGTAGTATCTGCATCTAATGGTGTTTCGTTAATTCCTAACGATCCATCTCTTTCATCTGTATTCAATCCTGCTAATTTTGGTAATATTAACTTACCGATAAATAATTCAGACTTAATGAATACAGAGGGACAAACAGATGTGTTAAAACAGATTGTTTTTAAGACATTGAGTAAAAGAATGTCTGATCCATCTCTATGTGAGAATAAAGCATTTACTGATGCTATAATGAATCTAATTAGACAAGGTTACATTATAAACAGAGAAGTCAAGTTCACATGTGTACCAGCTACAAATGTAGTATATTTTGCACATGATATAGATGATAAAGGTTTACCTCATTCAATCTTAGACGGAACACTTCTTCAGATTTATATGTATCTTGCTGGTATAGTATCTACTACTATGAGCATAGTTAATAAATCTTCTGATAAAGAAAAACTAGAAGTTAATATGGGTATGAGTCATCAAACTGGTATGAGTCTAATGGAGATACAAAAACAATTATCTTCTAGAAATATTCATGTTAAATCATTCTTTAACAATATAGGTTCTGTATTAAGAAATGTAGCTACATTCTCTCGATATGCAATTCCTATAGTTGAAGGCGAAAAACTGTATGATGTATCTACTGTAGAAAAGAATAATGAATCTCCTATTGATACAGATTTTGTAGAATCAAGATTAACTAGTATATTATCTTCTTTACCAGCTCCTCCAGCTATTTTAAATATGATGCAGGAAGCCGAGTTCTCAAGAAGTATAGTAAATCAGAACTTAGAGTATAAGAACTCTATTAGCGAGAAACAAGTTTCTTTTGGGAAATGTGTTACTAAACTATACAGGCTGATTGCTATCTATACTAATCTATCAAGAGAGAAAATTGGTGAGTGTAAAGAAAATGAATCACATGCAACCACAGACAAAGATAAGAAGGATAAAGAACGAACCATCAATATTTCAAATATGGATGTTAAATTTTCTAGTCCTATGTATTTGAATATGGTCAATATATCCGAATCATTTAATAATGCTGAACCTGTAATCGAACAGTTCTCTAAATACTTTTTTGGAGAGGATCAAGATACAGAATTAGAAAAGCTTATGGTTAGGAAATACAAGATTGAATGTATTAAAAGATTTGCTAATAATATTGATTTTAGTGATATGGAAGAAATCGCTAATAATATTAAGTCTAATCCTCTTGATGGCATTGTTCCAGAGACCAAGAATAAAATTGTTGGTAAGAAGACAAATGAGTTCTTAACAGGTGAAGATCAAGGCGACGACGGAGACGACGGATTTTAAGAAAAGTAGAGGACTTCGTGTCCTCTACTCTTTTTATATTTTTTTAAAAATCACCCATTAAAAACGACTACGTTAAGCTCACTTTTCATATGTTACACTAGTAAAAATGATCAAAAATGAGCACATAAAAAATTGGATTTTGTCCAAAAGTGGTAACAGGGTAAGTGTACTGTTTCACATTTAAAGTGCCTAATTTTAAATATGGGTATAAATAGATATTATTACTAGAATAGAAAGTAACAATCTTATGTACATAAATTTCAATTCATTATAGGAGAAAATAAATGAAGGTATTAAAACGTAATGGTGAACGAGTAGAGTTCGACCAAGTCAAGATCGTCAACGCTATCACAAAAGCTAACGACGAGATGACAAATGAATCAGACAAAATCTCAAGCCGAAAGATTAAAAGCATCGTCGAAGAGATCGTGTCTGAAGTTGAAGAAATGGGAAGACCACCATCAGTAGAAGACATTCAAGATAAGGTGGAACAGAAATTAATGAAAGTAAAAGCTTTTGTTCTTGCTAAGACTTATATTACTTATAGGTTTCAAAGAGCATTAGACAGACAAGGAAATAATTTAGATAAAAAGATCATGACAATTGCTGACGGTTTAGACCAAGAAGCTTTAGAAGAAAATGCAAATAAGAATCCTAAGATTGCACCTGTACAACGTGATTACTTTGCTGGAGAAATTAGCAAAGACATTACAAGGAGAATCTTACTTCCTAAACATATTAGGAATGCTCATGATGAGGGAATTATTCATTTCCATGATACAGATTATTTTATTTCTCACATTCACAATTGCTGTTTGATTAATCTTGAAGACATGCTTCAAAATGGAACTGTCATTTCTAAAACAAAAATTGATCGACCAAATGAATTTACAACTGCTTGTAATATAGCTACACAAGTTATAGCTCAAGTTGCTAGTAATCAATATGGTGGATCCACAATCTCTTTGGCTCATCTTGCACCGTTTGTAGATATTACACGTAAAAAGATTGAGAAACGTTATCATGATAATGAGCAAAATATTTTAGATGGTATGTCAAAGACACCAATCGCTAAAGTACAATATAATCACATGATAAAGAAAAACAAAGCTTACATTAAAACTAGAGAAGAAAACATTGAGAAAGAAGTGTTGAAACAAATTGAGAAAGGAATCCAAATGTTGCAATATCAAGTTGTAACACTTATGACTACAAATGGTCAAACTCCTTTTATCTCATTCTCAATGTATCTTAACGAAGCTAAGAACGACCGAGAGAAAGAAGACTTAGTATTAATCTTCGAAGAAGTATTAAGACAAAGAATGGAAGGAATTAAGAACGAAGTAGGTCAATGGATCACTCCAGCATTCCCAAAACTCTTATATGTGCTCCAAGAAGACAATGCAAGAAAAGGTACAAAATACTTTGATTTAACCGAATTAGCAGCTAAATGTACAGCAAAACGAATGGTTCCAGACTATATCTCTGAAAAGAAAATGAAAGAGTTAAAAGAAGGAAACTGTTATCCATGTATGGGTAGCGTTGGACCTAATGAGGTTATTACATATAAACTAAATGGACAATTGTTTGTCACATCATTTGATGATCTGTGGAAACTTTTGGATATCAAAGGATGTCAATCTAAACCACAACCAGAAAATGTTGGTGATTTCTTTATAGACTTAACAGATGTTGATATCACAATTTATGATAACAAATTGAATAAGTTTGTAGAGTGTTCATGTATTAGTAAGAACAAAGCTTACAAATGGGTAAGAGTAATGTTTGACGATAAAAGTTTATTGGTAACTCACGATCACAAATTTACTACTACAAATCGTGGTGAAGTAAGAGCATTAGATCTAAAATCTGGTGATACCATTTTACAACTAACCAATCAATATCATGAAGAGAATGTGGAACGAGATATTGAAACATCTTATGCTGGTGGTGAAATTGCTGAAGAATGGTGTTTAACTAACAGTAGTATCTTTGAATATAAGAGAGAACACAAATTGGCTTATATTGCTGGCGAGATTGATAGATATGGTAGGATTAACGATTCAGGTTATTTAACAATCGGTTCTTTTAATAAAGATGCAACTACTAAGTTTAGTAAATTATTGAACTGTGTTGGTGTAGACCCATTGTGTGAAAAGATTACTAAAGAGAATGGTAAAAACTGGTACTCTGTAGTATTCAACACAACTGATGCGATTAATAGTTACATTAAAAAAGAAGAGATGAAGAAGGCTATTAATCTTACTGAAATCGATCCTGAGACGAGAGACGTATCAGTTATTTCTGTAGATTCTATTGTAACTGAATTCTCTGAAAAATTACCTGTATGGTCATATGACTTAACTACTAAATCAGAACATTTTGAAGTATCTGGAGTTTATACACATAACTGTCGAAGCTTCTTAAACGTATGGAAAAATGAATTTGATGAGTATAAGTTCTATGGTCGTTTTAATAAAGGTGTTGTAACATTGAACTTAGCAGATATCGCTTTATCATCAGGTAAAGACGAATCTGTATTCTGGAAACTATTTGATGAAAGACTAGAACTTTGTTACGAAGCTCTTATGTTGAGATACAATAGATTAGCTGGTACCCTTTCTGATACAGCTCCTATTATGTGGCAACATGGTGCTCTAGCTAGATTAAAATCTGGTGAGACTATTGACAAACTATTAGAAGGTGGTTATTCATCTATCTCTTTAGGATATGCTGGATTGTATGAATGTGTTAAATACATGAAGAATCTATCACATACTTCAGAGAAAGGTAAAAAGTTTGCTATGGCTGTTATGAAGCATCTTAATGATACTTGTACAGAATGGAATGGAAGAAAGAATATTGGAGTATCTGCTTATGGTACACCAATTGAATCTACTACTTACAAGTTTATGAAATGTCTACAAAAACGTTTTGGTATAGTCGAAGGTATTACTGATAAGGATTATATTACTAATTCATATCATGTTAATCCTGAAGAAGAAATTGATGCATTTGAAAAATTAGCTAAAGAAGCTGAGTTCCAAAAACTATCTCCCGGTGGAGCTATTTCTTATGTAGAGATTCCTAATATGTCTCATAATATAGATGGTGTATTAAGCATTATCGAATATATCTATGATCATATTATGTATGCTGAATTAAATACTAGAAGTGACTTCTGTCACCTCTGTGATTACAATGGCGAGTTTGATCTGTATAAAAACGAAGATAATATACATACTTGGAAATGTCCTAGTTGTGGAAACATAGACTTAGATAAAATGAATGTAGTTCGTCGAGTGTGTGGATATATCGGAAGTAATGAAATGAATGCAGGTCGTTTAGATGAAATCTCTAAAAGGGTTTTGCATATATAATGCATTACGGATCGATTAAAGAAATCGATATTGCAAACGGTCCTGGATTAAGAGTATCCTTATTCGTTTCTGGATGTAGGATACATTGTCCAGGCTGTTTCAATAAAGATTCACAAAATTTCGATTATGGTGAAGAATTTAATCTTGATACAATTACTCATATTAAACGATTGTTAAATAAAGGATATATACACGGTTTAACTATCTTAGGTGGAGAACCTATGGAAGTTGAGAATCAAGTTGTATTAAATCCTTTTGTACAAGAAATTAAAAAAGATCTTCCTACTAAGTCTATTTGGTTATTTACTGGATATGACTTAGAACATGAAATCTTACCTGTTGGTTCTAAATTAAATATACCAGAGGTTACTGAGGAATTTATTAAGCATTTAGACACTATAGTTGATGGGAGATTTGTAGAAGAATTGAAGGATATTAAACTCGCATTCAGAGGTTCTTCTAATCAAAATATCATTAGGATTGGTACTGATATTGATGATAAGATTACATTAGAAAACATTAGCAATCTCTATGACAAATAATTAGTTGTATCCGACAATATGTCGGGTACAATTTTTTTTATTTTTATACACACCATAACTATTCAATATAAATTAATGCACATAATATTGGAGGAAATACAATGGAAGAAAATTTAAACGATTCATTAGATGAATCGATTGTTGATTCTAAACCTTTGGTTGACTTTGACGAGCTTGAAGAATCATTTATAAATGATAATAAAGCAAGTAAAGAGAAAGTTAAAAAAGAATTGGAATCAAAACCAAAAGCTACAAAACAAGTAGCACAATCTAAATCTGCTGAGGACAAATTAGCAGCTGCTTTAATGGATAAAAAGGTAGAACAAAAAGTTGAAACACCAGTTGTTAAACAGCCGATTCAAATTGATGAATCACTTGTTCCACCTCCTCCTCCGCCACCTAAATCAAATAAAGCAAAAACTACTTTTGCTTTAGAGGAAGACCTAGCTAAGAAACGAGCTGAAACTCCTATCATTGATGAAGATGCTGAAGAGGAACTTATTGAGATGGAAAGGGAATACGAATCAATCGCAAGTACTCCCTTAATTAGACATCATCAAGTAGTCATAGATGAAGAAAATATAACACCTGAACCTTTTGTTATCGAAACAGAATCTAAAGAGAAAGTTGTTACAAAAAATAATTCTAGTGATATTACTGATGAAGATCAAAAGAAATTCGATAGACTAACAGAATTATTTGAGAAACGAACTGGTTATAAGATATATGGTGGTGAAGGAAATACACCTTGTATCTTTGCATCAGAGAATTCAAATCTAAAAGGATTGAAAGAAATTAACATCCCTGTGGATAAGATCAAACCTATTGCTAACGATGATGAATCTCTAAAGAAATCATTCTTAGATCAATATATTACAATGGCTAATGCAAAAGATTCTACAATCTCTGATCATCGTATAACACGTTTCCCATTATTGCTATCTGGCTATTATGCTGAAATGAAAGATTATACTATGGGTGAGATGACTAATGTAATTCGTATTATGCAAAATCCTGAACTATCATTTGTACGTAGATACCAAGAAGAAATCGCATCATTGTATAATCATATCTCATGGACATCTTTGAAACAAAATGGTGAGAAACTAACATTTGAAGAATGGGCTGCAGCGACTAAATACAAAGATCTAGATATGTTCTATTTTGGTGCTTACGATGCTACTTATCCTGGTATTGGTAATTATGATATTACATGTAATTCTTGTAATTATACATTCAGGGTTTCTAAGAAGAATCGAGCATTATCATACATGCTTCAAAACGGTAAAGATCCAATCTTAAAAGATACCTTTATCAAAGATGTATTGATGCAAAAGGTTCCAGTTAGTGAATTACAAAAAACTTTAGTTTATGCTAAAGCTAACACTCCATATGATGAGAAAGTTCTATTACCTCATAATATTCGTGTGAGTTATTCATCTCCATCGGTATTAGATGTATTAGAGTACCTATCAGTATTTGAGCAATTATTAACAGACGAAGTTGAAGACTTAGAAGCATTAGTTGATGCAAGACTTAATGGTCACAATATCTTAACAATGTATACTATGATTGATTCAATCGTTGTACCTGTTATTAAAGGTAAAAATGAAGATGGAGTTAACGTTCTTGCTTTCCATGAAGTTAGTACAAGAACTACTAACACAGAAGAAAGAATGACTAATCGTCATTACATAGTAAAGATTATTAAGGATCTACCCGAAGCAACATTCGCAGATCTATTTAAAGGCAAACAGGTTTCTGAAAAGAAAAACTTAAACGGTATCGTTCACATTCTACAAAATTTAAAATGTGATAACTGTCAAAGTCCTATATCTCGTATCCCAATAGGTATGCGTGATAATTTTTTTCTACGAACCGCCGCCGCGGTCAAACAGATCGATCTATTCTAGAAAAAGAATGGTTCGACAAAATTGGGGATACCAAAACCGATATCGAATTAGAGATGGCAAAGTCTATAGACCAAATAGCCAAACTATTGGAACTAAAACCAGAAGAGGTTTATGATATCCCCATTCCTTTATTAAACTCTATGGTAGCTGCACGAGTTAGCAACCTAAAAGAATCCAGATATAAAGCTGAGAAAGACGGTGAAATAAATTCTTTTACAGAAAAAGATTACACTGGTCTAAAAGCAATAACTACAGTAATAAATGCGTGGTTTAGCGGTAAAGAACAAACTATCGATAAACCCAAAGGTGCAAAGAATATTTCGGCACGGTAAAAATAATTAACGGCGGTTGATATGTCAAAAGATATTAAACAAGATATTACTAAAAAGACTTTAGGATTAAGTGGATTTATTTCTACACTAGGGTCTAATGTTGGAATTTCTCTTTCTACTCCAAAGAAGAAAGAAAAGTTTAATCCTTACTCTGCAGAAAATCAATCTCAAGTTCAAGAATTATACAATGTAATGAGCTCTTATAAAGATAAGACATCAGCGCAAGCTGTCATAGTTCCAAATTCAGTAGATGCTACCAAAAGTGGTAAAACTCTAAAGTTCGAATTTGAGAAAGAGATTAAAGCAGATGTTTTTGATGAAATTGTTGATCATAAAGGATATAGAAATATAACACTTGATCAAACTTCAAAAATTATAGAAATTAATAAATAAACACAAGGAGAAATAGTATGTTTTCAAATGAAATTTCAGAAGGCAGTATTAACTTAGTAAAACATGAAACTTTGGCTAATATTGTCGACAATGTATTGACAGATGTATCTAGTGTAAAAACTACATTAGGACCTGGTGGTAAAACGAATCTCGTACATGATTCAAGCAATGCTTCTTTATACCAATCAAAAGATGGTTATCGTATTGTTATGAATATGCACTATGATGATTACTTCTACGATGCTATTGCAAAGCTAATTAAAGATGTGTCAGCTTATAATAACTCTATTATTGGTGATGGTACAACTTCAGCTGTTGTAATTCTTAATGAATTCTACAAGATGTTGAATAGTGAAGTTAACAATAGAAGTGATGGGTTTGAACACATTTCACTTACTGGTGTGACTAATATCTTATCAGCTATGAAAGATGTAATACGTGACACTTTATTGAATAAAGGTTATGTAAAGTTCTTGAAAGATTATACTATCGAAGAACAAAAAGAAATCATTTGTAAAGTAGCAACGATTGCTGCTAATAATGATAACACTATTGGTAAGTACGTAGCAAAGATCTTTGACAAGATTATCAATGAAGGAAAGTTTAACGAACTATTTGTAGATATCGTTGCAAACTATTCTAATGATACTTCAGAAACTAATGAAATTGGTTTTAGAATGAATCATTCATTTATTGATAGAATCTATACTACAGAACCAGATAAGAACACAGCTATTCATCATAATCCAAAGTTCCTTTTAATCGAAGGTGCTATCACAGATAAAGAACTAGAAGCTATTAAACCTTTAGTTATTTGGAATTGTCTTGAGAAACAACGTCCTTTAGTTATCATTGCTGGTGATTATACACAAGCTGTAACTCAATGGTTGTATTCTATGAGAATTGGTGGATCTAAGATTAAGATTCCAGTTCCTAATGGAAATGGTAAAACTGAGGAATATATACTTCCACCACTAGATGTATTAGCTATTCAATTACATGCTGCAGATGATGAGAGTCATGAAAAGTATGTAGACTTAGAAACAGCACTTGGTGGACGTGCTATTCCAGCTATCACAGAAACATGGGATGCTCTTGGTACTAGTCCAGAAGAATGGGAAATCATTCTTGGTGAATCTGAAAAGATTATCTGTATTCCTTTTGAAACAAGTATCATTGGCGGATGTGGTGATGTTGAAGCTATTAACGCTCGTGTTGCTAAACTTCAAGAAGAACTAGATCACATGGTTATGATTAGCGATGGTGGAGCTGGTGAACTTCGAAAAGCTGTATATCGTGAACGAATTGGTATCTTGAATTCAAACATGGTTTCTATTCGTGTTGGCGGTCTTTCTTTCAAAGAACGACAATACAACTGTTTGGTGTACGAAGATGCAATCTGTGCTGTTAAATCTACAATTAAAAATGGATTTACATTAGCAGGACAAGTATCTCTTAAACACGTAGTAGAACATCATGCTGATGAGATTGTAAGCTTGGTTGTAGACAAACTAGCATCTGAAGGACGTAATGTTACATTCGGTGCTAAACGTGGTGAAGCTTTAAAATCAGCTATTCGAAAGATTCTAAAAGTTATTAGTGAAACATGTACAAAAGCGTATGAGACAGCTATTACTAATGCTATCTTTGATGAAAAAGAAATTAAAGAGATCAAAGAAACTATTTACAATAAAGAACTTACATCACCTCTTTCCTACAACTTGATGAACGCAACTTATGAAGGAATTGATTTAAATTCTAAATGTAATATGCTTGTAGCAGGTAATACTGACTATGAAACATTCGCAGCTATTATTTCTATCACTAATTTATTCTTAAACACAGATAAATTAGAGACAATATATATTCCTAAAAGAATATCTCCAGAAGAAGCAGCTCGTTTGAAAAGAGAAGCAGAACAGCATTAATATGTAGATAAGGGGTATTTTGCCCCTTATCTATTTTTTGTAATAAGCAAATATGTTTAATATATATTATTATAAGAATGATATAGAAAAGATTAAAAATAAAACTTCATGTATATGAATAATTTTAACAAAAATCTATATTATCAAAAAGGAGAAACATATGAGTTTCACAAATGAAAAATTTAAAAACCTTGATCTAACATCAAAGGTTACTGTGGCTACAGAAGCCATTAAGACGCTGCTCTTAGATGAGGGCGACATTACGACCAATGAGGTTTCGTTGGTCGAGTCGGAGTGTGGTTACTCCGATTCTGTAACGTACGAGCGTACGTTAGTAGATTATCAGATCAAATTTAACAAAGATGGAGACTTTAATAAAGTCTTGTCTTTGTTAAAAGACGATGATGGAAATCTTAATGAGATCGGAGAGCTAACGATGTTAGCCCTTGAAACATTAGGATTTAAAATCCAGTTCCCTGTGGGAACTGTCAACACACTAATAGTAGAATACTAATAGTGTGAATAAGAGATCTTCGGATCTCTTATTTTTTTCAGTACATTATATTATATCACATTTAATAGGAGCAAAATTATGCCTACACGAAAAGATTTAAATCTTTTAGTTCCTGAGGTTAAAGAGGCTGTTGAGAAAACATTAGCCGCTTTAAAAGAACAAGACATTCCGATATTTGTAAGTGAAACACTTAGAGATCAGAATGTTCAACAAGCTTACTATGCACAAGGACGTGAGTCTTTAGAAGTAGTAAATGCGTTGAGAAAAGCAGCAGGTCTTTATCTTCTTAAAGATTCTGACAATAAGAAAACTATCACTAATTGTGATGGAGTCAAAAACAAATCTAACCATCAAGTTAGAGATGAGTCTGGTTTAGGACATGCTATTGATTTAGTACCTGGTCTTAAAAAAGAAGATGGATCCATTGTAATGTGGTGGAATGCTCCTCACTCTGTATGGGAAAAGATTGGTTTAATCGCTGAGCAAAACGGATTGGACTGGTGTTTCGGTGGAGTAGGAAATCATTGGAAATGGGATAGTCCTCATTTCGAAATCTTAAGCGAAGAAGCTCGTGCTCAACTAGCTAAAGAGAATGCTGCAAAAGCAGAAGCAGCTGCTGAAAAGACAGCTGAAACTGTTTAAGTGATTATAACGGGTGGATTTCCATCCGTTATTTTTTTATATCATTTTAAACACTTTATTATAAATAAACTATAAGTAATGAGGAGTTTACATGGAGTCGTACAAAGCGATAATAAATTCTGTATTCGAACATGGAAAGATGAAGGATAACAGAACAGGGATTAAAACATTGAGCATGACGGGAGCAATGTTTCGTCATGATATGAGTGAAGGTTTTCCTTTACTAACGAGTAAGAAAATGGCTTATAAAAACATATTTTCAGAGCTAGAATTTTTTATTAGAGGTCATCATGATAAGAGATGGTTACAAATTAGAAATAACCATATTTGGGACGAATGGTGTTCACCTGAAAAAGTACCTTATAAAAATGACCCACAAACTAAAGAAAAGATGCTTAATGAGTATGAATTAGGTCCAATTTACGGTTTCCAATGGAGGAACTTTGACGGTGATATAGGCGACAGGGGGACTGTACCGGTAGACCAGTTAAAGACTGTTGTGAAGCAAATTAAGTCAGATCCATCTTCTAGGCGTATTATTTGTACTGCTTGGAATCCTAAACAATTACATAAGATGGCTTTACCACCATGTCATGTATTGTTCCAAGTACTAGTTAATGAAGAAGAAGAAACTATGGATTTGATTTGGTATCAACGATCAGTAGATGTGATGTTGGGTTTACCATTTAATATTGCTTCTTATGCAGCACTATTAGAATTATTATGTAGAGAATCTAGATTATATAAACCTGGTATTCTTTCTGGAATGTTGGGAGATGTTCATATATATGAAAATCATATTGATGCTGCTAGGTCTCAATTGATGCGTAGAACTCATCCTTTACCAACATTTAAAGTTAATGACTTTAGTACTATATTCGCATTTAACTCTAAAGATGTAGTTATAGAGAATTATGTATCTGAAGATAAGATAAAATTGGAGATAGCAATATGAGCAAAATCGGAGTAATTTATTCAAGTTCAAAAGAAGGACTTATATCAGATGCTGTAGGTAATATACCTTGGTTAGGTAAACCCGAATACAAATGGGATATTCTTAATTTCAGAAGAGTGACAACCGATAATATAATTATTATGGGTAGAAAGACATACGAAGCTATGGGTAGTAAACCATTACCTAATAGAACCAGTTATGTGATTAGTAGAACTATGACATCAGATCCAAAACATGAAGAAGTCATATTTAGATCTGATTTTAAAGAGTTAATCAAAGAACTTTCTAATAGTGAGAAAGATGTTTATATAATCGGCGGAGCTGATTTAATAAACCAAGCTTTTGAATTAGATTGTGTAGACTTAATTATACACACAGAAGTATATGGAGATTTCTATAAAGTTGATGGGACTTATATTGATTCTAAACTATTTGTAAATCCTAAATACTGGGTTCAATTAGGTGTACATCACGAAAATGGTAAGTTGTATACTTACAAACGTAAATAAGCCTAATCGGAATAAGCATTGATTCCCTATATATATTATTATGCGATATTAGATTATAAATATCAAATTTTAAATATATAGGAGATCAAAATGATTAATGAAGATGTGAAGAAAGGCTTAGTATCATTCGGTGATACGTTTAGAGCAAATGAAAACAATGAGGACGTACTAGTATATAGTACAGAAAAATTAGTGAATAAAATGAACATCGTAGAAGAAAAAGAGTACAGTTATAAACCTGTAAGCCAACGTAAAATTTACGGCGAGAGAGGTTAATCATGGGATTCTATATGTTAGACGAAGATATAAACTTTACATCAGACGCAGATGAATATAGCTCAGAAGATTACGAAAATGCATCTAGTGGTTTCGAAGATTTTGATGATGACGATTATGATTACTAAAATTTAAAATAAGAATTAATTTAATATATAAATACTTGGGTTATATCCTTAACCCAAGTATATTTTTTTTGGAGGTATAGTATGCCAATAACTTGGATGGATAACAAATATGATTTAATATCAATGTCGTTAAATAAATTTTGTTTATTAAGAAATATAATTAAAGATCACTGTTGTTATGTAAAAGACAATCCTGATAAAGTTAAAGTAGTTAGAAATTTATTAAGCTCTAGTAAACCATTTAATGGTACTGGATCTGAAACTGTAATTAGATTTGCAAAACAAGTTCAAATGATTGTAACAAGTCTTGTTGAATACAAAGATAAATTCCCAAACTTATCAATTAATTTTTATAAGCATATATATGATCATTCACCAACTGGTGAAAATGAATGTTATTATGATAATATAATACCGTATTTATGCAATGCTGAAGTAGCATTAAAACTATTAGCTCCTCATTTTTTTAAACTAAATCATAATGGACAACTCGATACAATAATATCCCATTGCTTAGATAGAACGCCTTTTGATTTCGATAGATTTTTACAATCTACGTGTATAAAGGCATATATAACTAAACGATATGAAATGTCTATGCCTTTAGATGATATGGTTACAGATGAGGATATGTGTAAATTTATTGAAGAGTATAGTAATTACTTTAGAGAATTTGTCATTTAAATATATAGTGGAGATATCTCCACTATATATTATTTTTTAGCTTTTTGTGTTAAGACTTTACTCTTTAAACATGCACCTTGTATAAATACTCGAAGCGTTTGAAGAGATTGAGAATCGTCCAATTTAACATGACAATCATCATAATTAACTTTACCATATTGTTCAATTTGATTTAACATCTTTATCTTACCAGGTAAGTTATCGGCTCTAATAGTCAACATCTCTCTTAAAGTTTCTTGTTGATTAGTAGTTACCAATGAAGACGTTTGCATATCACCTATAGATGCTGCTTTACTATCACCAGTTACTTGCCCCGTTATAGGATTACTATGATCAACTGTACCTACAGAGAAGTTCTTATGTTGCAAGAACTGTTGCATCTTTCTTACATATAATACTAGTACTGGAACCGGTGTAGCTGTCACTACAGGGTTGTCAGGATCATTAGGATTTAAATGTGGAAATGCTACATATTCTCTTAACTTCACATTATACTTCTTAGCTACTTTCTCTAAATGATTTAGATCTATAACCTTATCTGTTTTATTATTAGTTTGATCCAAGTCTACTGATATATGATACTTATTAGGATTCTCATACATATTCTTCATAAATGTATCAAATTCTTTATCAGACATAGTGGATAATTTATATTTCCATGGTGCAACATTAGTCCCACTAGGATCCAGATCTTTAATCAATTGCATTATAGTAGCTTCCGCTTTCTTTCGTTTATCTGTCATATGTACCTCTAATTTAATTTATAGTATACTTTATTGTTTTTTGTAATAAAGTATATTATCACTCGTATATTATTAGGTGTATAAAGAGTATTATAAATTTAGAATATCTTACAAAAAAACTAGTTGTTAACTAGAAAAGATATCAATTAAATTTATAATACTCAAAGGAGGTTCTTATGTTAGGACTTAACGTAGGGATTAAATCTCTACAGGTAAAACCTGTAGAGGTTAAAGCGGATATTGGACCATCTCCTGAGATGGTCCAATGTATGGAAGATATGCGTCGTCTAGAAAAAGAACTAGACGACGCAACTGCAAAAGCTGATCTTATTAAAATAAACAAGATAAAAAAGTCGATCGAAAAAGTCGATCGAAAAATAACAAAGTTGTATGGTTTTTAAATCGTACAACTTTGTTAATAAGAGATCTTCGGATCTCTTATTTTTTTGTATTTTTTTAAATATTAGTATTCATATATATTATACTATGGAGTAATAAGTTTAAAACTTTATATATTTATAAACTTTAAATTATACAACATAATAACTAAAATAATTAATATAAGAAAAAGGAGTAGCTTGTGGTTATCAAAATGAAAGGTAAGAAAGAAAAGAATGAAGTGGTTACAACTATAAAGAAACCAGTTGTATTTAAAATTAATGTGAGTGAATTTACGAGAAAGGACAAAGCAAAGAAAGATCGTTATACTTACGGTCAACGTTATTATTCTAAGATCTATGATGCTCTATGGAATTATATCTTCTTAGATTATAAACGAAAAGACAATCTTATTAAAGTAATAATTGAAGATGAAAAAGGAACTTTAAGCTTCATACATATGACAGCTGCTGAGTTTATATTGCACATGATATTCTGGAAACCTTATGTTATGTATGCTTCTATATTGAAGAGAAAGATTGCTATCACTACAAAATGTTTATTTGATTTGTATAACATCAATCCTGGTAAAATGCATAAGATCCTAGAAGAAATTGCTAGTGATTTCTTAGAAGATGCTCAAGAACGAGAAGATGGCATTAATGAATTATCTTATACTATGTCATTAGTTGTAGATGATCATTCTGAATTAATGAATGCATATTGTGCTATATCTTCTAATTCAATATCTTTATTTGATATTCATCAATTGGAGAAACGAAATAGTTCATTTGCTAAATGTATTAATACTAAGCTTGATGAAAGTCTACCTACTAAAATGATAGAAATGCAAGTTAAACGTGGTGAAAGAGAAACCGTAAGATCTATAATGGATGATGGAGTATCTTCATTGTGTAATTATATTAAAGGTGGACGATTAAATAGTACTCAGATAACACAGATGTTTTACGCTGTAGGTTCTAGGACAGATGTTGATAAAACTATTCTACCTAAGCTTATTAAACAAAACTTCTTAAAAGGATATCAAATTCCTTCTGATGCTTATATGGATGCTATCACTGGTCGAGATGCTCAAATTCTTAAACATATCACAGTTAGAGATTCTGGTTATTTATCTAGGAAGATTAACTTATGTAATCTTGATACTTCTATTGATTATAAAGTGAAAGACTGTGGTACTCCACATTATATAACTTATACCATAGAAAGTGATGATCATTTGAAATCTTTAGATGGTAAATATATAATTAAAGAAAAAGGTAAATTATATCTTATTAATTATAAAACTGATAAGAATCTTATAGGTAGTACTGTTAAATTAAGATCTCATATTTTCTGTGCATTAGAAGCTGGAACTGTATGTATGACATGTTTTGGCAGAAAGGCTAAGAGATTGATCGGAACTAATATTGGTGGTTTACCAGCTATTAAATTTGCTAATCCTATATCTAAACGATTGATGTTGGCAAAGCATTTTACAACTACTAATTCTGTAGATGTAAAGAGTGAATATATGAATAAGTATTTCAATGTAGAATCTAATAAACTATTCTTTAAACATGAATTAAAGAATAAAGAATTATTCATTTGTATAGATCGAGATATCGTTGAAGATATAATGAGCGGAGCTACTAATACTGAAGACGAATCATTAGACTCATCAACTCCTATTGAATCTATTGTAGTACAAGATGGAGAAGAACGATACACAATTGAATGTGAAGGATTGTTCTTAGTCTTGACAAATGAAATATTAAATGATTCTGATAAATTCATTATGGAATACGATTCAGATGAAGCATTAATTCCTATTAATAAGATTGATAAGGACACGCCTATATTTAATATGATTATAGTTTCTGAAGCAGTACAGTTATATCTTAAACAGATTAAGAGAATAATTGATTCTTCTAAAACTAAAACATATGAATCTCCATCTTTATTATTAAGAGATATTTCTAATGTACTTATCGATATGGGTATAGCAGGAACGTCTATTATTAATATTGAAACTCTTATATATCAAATGATAAGAAAGCGTGAGAAATTGTATGAAAGACCAAATATATCTAATACTGAATTAGATATGATAATCTTACCTATATCTGAATCTATAGCTAATAAGGATATTTATACGGCATTTGGATTTGAGAAACTCAAACGACAAGTTACAAATGTAGATTCATTTGTTAAACAAGGTGAAGGTATATTCGGACCACTATTTAAAATAGTTAAACCAGATTATCTAATTCCAGTTGATAAACAAACTATAAATAGTGTAGTTAAAGGAGTATAATTTTGAATCGTACACTTACAGTATATCGAAGTAGAATTGAAATAACTCCTTATACTTTAGGTGAATCAGAAACCCTAGAAAACAAATTGACTCTGTACGATTTTGTATTAAGAAAAGTCACAATGACTCTCTATAAATACAATGCTGACACTAAGACTCTTTGTGTTCCTAGAGGTTTTTCATCTGAAGATACTATGGCTCATTTAGCAACAGATGCTATAGTAGATGTTACAAAGATAAATAAAATAGATAGTACTAGATCTGGTAGAGATATTTCATTAACTATGAAACCTGGCGTTGGTGCCAAAGATGATCATCAGATAGAATCTATTTCGTTCTTATTAAATGAAAAATATATCCAGAAGTTTCTTAATATAGACACTGGATATGGTAAAACATTTTGCACTATAAAGGCTATATCAGTATTAGGTAAAGCTGCCATGATTATAATGGGTAATAGCAATTTAATGAAACAATGGGAGAAATCCTTACACCAATTTACATATATTAAGAAAGATGAAATTAGAATAATATCTGGTAGAGATTCAGTTATAAGATCTATGAAAGAAAAAGAGAAAGCTAAGATCTATATATGCTCTACTCAAACTATGTCTATTTTATCAGAGGAGAATGAATTACAAAGTTTTATAGATGCAAATGGTATTGGTATCAAAGTTATAGACGAGGCACATGAAAGAATGAATGCCGTTGTTACTATAGACTTAGGATGTGATGTTAGAAACAATTTCTATCTAACAGCTACACCAGAAAGATCTGACACCAGAGAAGCTATATTGTATCTTAGAATAACTAAAACCTTTGATAAGTTCGGGGCTTATACTACTAAATTATCTAAATATATTCATGTGAAAAATGTATTAATAAATACACATCCTATCTATTGGCATAAAAGAATATGTCAAACTAAGAAAGGATTCTCTGCTGTAATGTATGAGAAGTTTATATTTAAAGATGATAAAAAGAAAATATTCTTTTATCTAATTTGTAAGTATGTGGTATCTAAGATATTAGGTAGTGATCCTGATGGTAAAGTGTTAATATTATTTAGTATAAGAGAAAGCATTAATGAAATCTCAAGACTATTTAAACACAATGATAAATATATTTGTGGTGTGTTTACAGCAGATACTAGTAAAGAACAAAAGAAGAAAGAGCTTGATAAGAATATAATATTAAGCACACTCAAGAGTTCTGGTGCTGGTATGGATATAAAGAACCTAAGAGCTATAATAAACTTTATTCCTTTTAAAAGTCCTGTGTTACTACATCAATTAATGGGTAGACTTAGATTTGCAGAGGGAAAGGCTATGTTTTATTTTAACATAGTAGATGAGGGTTATGATAGTATAACTAAACAAAATATACATAGACAAACTTTCTTTAGAAACAAAGCTGCTGATATATCAAATCTTTCATTAGATATGAACACATTATTATCCAAGATACACAAATCTAAATATGGGGATAACTAAATGAATATGATAAAAATATATTCTATTGTGAGGCACTATGAATAAGTTAGATAAAGTCAACAAGTTTACAAAGATATTCTTTAAATCTGACGAGATGACTGTTAAACACGTAGTCTCTATAGTCAATTATAAGAGTGATGAGAAGATTAAAAGTAATGTTTATGAATATGAAATATGCGATCGACGTACTAGGGATGTGAGAAAAGCTTATGCTATTAGTACGTATGATTCCATAGCAATATCAAATAATAACTTTAATAAATTTAATACCCCTAGCATTAGTAATGGTGAATCTGTTAAAAATGTAGTTGGTGGTTATGCTACTATTTATCCTAAAGATTTTAACAAAATGTTAACTTCGATAGATGTAGCACTAGACTGGTTGTGCAAACCCGAATATGAGAAATTGTTTACAGTTGATGCTAGTGGTAATACAGTTGGTATTACTGACAATAAAGAAGCGACTATAGCAAGATTCAGATTCGGTTGGATTATGTTTAAACCAGCAGTAGTGTTTGATAAGAATGGTATAGGCTATCAAGGAGTATATATTAAATCAGATAAAGGAATCATTGGTTCTTTAACTGGAAATGAATTTATGGAATTTTCAACTTATATGAAAGAGATTATGAATAACTTTTATCAAGCTAGTCTCGAATTATATAATGCTGGAATTCTATCTATGATATTACAAAAGGAGTAAAGAGGTATATATGGGAAAGGTATTAACGGACGCTAATGAAATTAAACAATTCTTAACCTATTATAGCAACAATATTGAATCTGATGAAAGAATTATAATACAGAATGAACCTAATAAAATCTATGTTATAGATAAAGGAGATTATGTAAATTTCGATAATCGATATTGTTTATATGTAGGTTTTATTTCCAATCCTCAAGAAGAGCTAGATCGAAATACTTATTGTCTATACAGGATAGGTGGAAGAGTGTATTATCACAAACCTCCAACTATACAAATAAATGAAATCAAGACATTTAAAAGAAGAAATATCGATACTAGTGAATTCTTGGATGTATCTGTAAATGAACGAGATAATGAACTAATGCAAGTTGTAAAGTTCTTATTAAAAGGTGTTAGAGTAAATGCTTTTAAGAGTTTGTTTTCAGATGTGAGTGATTTTAATAATATAAGAAGAGAGATAACAAATGGTAATGGTCAATTGACTTGGAACCGATTTATTCTTATATTGGAATTATTAGGATTTGATCATATAATTGCTGCTGTTAAAAAGGACGGTGAGATTATAGGAGATAAGACTAATAAAGAAAAGATAAGAGACTACTACATGAAAGAAGGTGGTAGTAAAGATAATATAATGAATATTGAAGAAGAAACAAAAACTTAATATAATTCTCTCTTGCTAATTTAGCAAGAGAGTTTGTATTTATTAGTGTATATCAATATATATTATATTATGGTAAATCACAATAATTAAGGAGTTAAAATGGAATTAATGAATGTAACTGAGATGATCGATAGAGCTGATTTAAAATTTAATTGTACATCAAATGCATTTAAATCTTTTATGAAAACAATTAATGAAGTTATACAAACTATCATTGGTTGTCAAAAGAGTGCTCTACGACGACTAGACCGAGACGATAAATATAGAGAGAATTGTTTTGATAATTCTCTAATAGCTTCATTAAGATATGAAGCTTATAATATTAATTGTTTCTGGGATATGTTCGGATCATCATATCTTTCAATACGATCATGCGTTGAGGGGTATAATGAAAAGTATCATATATTAATGAGCAAGTTCTTTGCAAATAAGGATGTATTCATGTCTACTATGGCACCATTCTTATTTGAACGCGAGGTAGATTCATATCGCATAAATATTAGCGATGTGTTTGCACCATTGTGTTCCCTCAAACAATTTACAATGGATTACTCTATGTTGAAGTTTAATAGCATTAAAATAGAGAATGAAGGGTATAAAGAATTTGTTGAGAAATGTGATTCTACACTCAATGATTATCTTGAAGTTGGTAAAAACATTTACGCATTAACAGAAATAGAATTAAGTAAGACTATTTCTTCAATCGTAGATGCATTTGATATTTATTCAGACGATAAAGTAGCACGAGCTTATTTATTAAATATGAAAGTTATTGACTTTCTTTTAATATTGATCAACGTATCACTTTATTATACAAAAGAAATTGTAACTGATAAAATTATCGATAATTACAAAAAGATGAACATTGTACACTAAATAATAGGGGGAGTATTACACTCCCTCTATTATTTTTTACCAACGACTAGAACGCATAGCTTTCTTTATAGTTTCGCTATGTTTCTTTATCGCTTTTCTTTTTTCACTATCTTCAAGTTTAGCATCTTCCTTTTCACCTTCAGTTTTTAATCCTTCGGTTTCTTCATCAACTTGTTTATATTCTTTATTTGATTTCTTCTTATCAGCGTCAAAGCCTGTTTTAAATCCACCATCTTTAGCATTTCGTTCTGTTTGTAAAAGAGCTGTTAAACAAATCTTACATAGATTATCAATTCTAGTCATCATAACAAAGTATGATTCTATTAATTCTGCTACATATTTTTTCATTTCTAATGTATCTTTATAACCCTCTTCAAGTGCTTTCCAACAATACTTATACTGTTGTAGTAGTTCTCGTTTAGCTTTCTTGGGTTTCTCTTCTTTAGCGGTTATTTCTTTTATTGAAGATAATACATTCTCTTTACAAGTTTTCTTATTCTCTTTTAGTTGTTTAAATGATTCTTCTTGTATACCTTTAGTTAATATATCTGAACAAATCATAGTTACTTCTAATATAGGTTCTTTCTCATTTTTAGCTATTAACTGAAACGATTTAACACTTTTAAATATATCTGATACTTTTTGTGTAAAAGGTTTTTCATCAGCTCTATCTACAAATAATGATACTACACAATGATTACTTGGCGGTATCTTTTTATTCTCAGCTATTCCTTGAGGTGTATATCCATATATTTTATTATTCTTATTAATGATCTCTCCAAATTTAAATTGTAATGATTTTTTAAAGTTAGGCGATATATCTGATGATTTTTTAATTTCACTCATATATAAACCACCAAATCTTTTCATAGCTTCATACATCATTTTTGGATTATTCATAGAAGCAAACTTCTTAGATAAATCGATAAGAGCAAATTGTAAATTAACTATATTATTAGATACGTCAGAGATATATTTGTGACCACTATTTTTCAATACTTCAACAGGATCACCTTTCATACCATTTTCAACTACTTCTGTTTCATCGGCATATCGTTCATACAAACCTTCAATGCGTCCTATATACTTCATATAGAAAGCGTGGTTCTTAGCATTAACTCTATACATCTTAAAACGTTTTCGAATCTTATTAATTTTAGATGGAAATGTTTTATAGAAATTAGCTATAAGCTTAAAAGGATTAGGACCTTTATTATTAAAGTCTTTAGCTCCTGGTAAGTTAGCTTCACTACCAAACATTAATTGATCAATCTCTTCGTCTATATCATCATCACAATCGATAGTGTTAGATAAATCATTTAATATCATTTCTAAATGATCATCAGAACCAAATATCTCTTCGTCAATATCAACATGAATATCTGGATCGATAAGATCAAAGAACTTATTCCAAAAAGACTTACATTCGATTATACTATTTATTATATGCTTATATAAGAAATAGATTGAATATAATAACTCTTTACGATTATATTCTGTTTCATCTCGTTCTTCATAATCCACACCTTTAGTAATATAACCTTTCTGTGAAATAGCTACAACTTTAGATGTGTCAACATCCATACCTATTCTATCAATTCCTTCACTTATTAGTCTACTTGGAAACTCAGATAACCATTCAAACAGTTTGTCATATACCGTATTTTCACATACCGCTATAGCATCTTCAAATGAAGCCACATCTCCAAACTTTTCTATTGCTATATTGTAAGTAGGACCTTTTCTATATTCAATAAGATATTCGTATATCTCATTTATACATTTAGTTATTTCTTCACTGTCAGATATAGATGATAGATCGTCTATCTTTTTCATTAATTGATTTAAACTAAAAATCAATTGACTTAAATCTAAATTATTAGAAAATTGTTTAATCTTACTAATAATAGTGTTTGTAAAACTTTTAGGTATAGGGATTGACATAACAGATCTTTGAGTTTCACGGTCTAATTCTTTAAAATCTCCAATCTTTTCATAGTTGATATTATTTATTGATTTAAATAATTCAGCCGATTTTTCTACAAAATCCGTTATATCTATTTTCTCTCTTTCTAAATTTTCTTCTACTTCATACGGCTCGCATAATATGTGAGTGTCTGTATTATTCATAGTGTACTTCCTTAAAATAATCTATAAACAAATGTTAAGAAAAATATAAATAAATAAACCTAGTGCAATAAGCACTAGGTTTAAGTTGTTTAATTGTTAAAATTATCTATGATTTATAATTTTATTAGCCTTTTTCCTTCTACCAGCTTCGCTTTCTTCATCTACATCATCGTCGTTTTTATTCATATCTTTAACTAGTGCACGAACGGCTGTTGCTGTGTATGAACGCAATTTCAAGTAATTTCCAAATACACCATGAAGAATACCAGTCATTAAAGAACCAAAACGATTAGCATTATTTAATTTATTAATAGCTTCTCTTATATTTTTAATTCTCTTATTGTATTCTTTTTCTTCAGTAGTTAATTTAGTTTTAGTACCCATTGTTTTGACTTCTTTTATAGTTAGTTCTTTACTTAAACCGTCGGCTTTTTTCAAAGTTTCATTCATAACTTTAATTAAAACCTTTCCATCTTTAACAAGTTCTTCAGTCGATTTTAAATCTTTCTCAGATAGTAACGTTTTCCAGTTACATAATGTTATGTATGAAAGAGCGCTAACTGTTACCTTTTTAGGATTGTCATGACCAAATACTGTACAATTAGAAATTTTTGTAGCAGATCCTAATTTAGCAACAGGTATTTTTTTACCATGAAGATCTTTAAAAGTGACGTTCAACTCTTCTAACTTATTTGCTATTGAACCATCAATATCTTTGTTAAAACTATCTTCTGTAATAGTTCTTTTAGACTCATTTGTCACTACATTAGAAATAGTAACTAAACTATTAAACGCAGAAATAGCTTTACCTATTTTAATAGTCTCTACACTTATAGGTGCTATAAACATTCTACCACCAGTAACTTCGCCTCCGGGAACCATAGCTTTTACAGTTACGCTGCTTGAGAATTTATTCTCATCTTCAGCATGATCATCAATCAAACGTTGTTGTCCTAAAGCAAATTGTGATCCAGCCCAGTTCATAACAGATTTGATCCAGTTACTAATAGATTGAATAACTTTTTTAATAGCCGCAACAACTGCTTTAAATGCTGTTTTAATTCCTTCGATAAATCCTTCACAACCAAATGTAAATGGATCAAATCCCTCTACACCATAGCGTCGTTTAATGTCAGCAGCAATAGCAAATCTATCATTTAACGATTGAATTTGTCCTGATGCGAATTTAGTCATACCGATTGCTTCACCTAATAGTGTAGCAGATTCAGCAGCAAAACATGCAGGATCAGTATTGTGTCGATCATTAAGAGGACTCAATAAACCTAATTGATTAGCAACGCTTACACCAGAAAGTGATTCTTGTCCAATCATTCGTCCGCTTTCGAAATCTTCTACACCAAAATCTTGGTACAGTATAGATGACAAAGGCGTTTTATTTGTTTTATACATATTCTTCTCCTATTTAAGATTCTTTTATTATTCATACTTCGTCGTGGTCAACAATATGAATTATACATATATGTTGAATATATTACTGTATAAATAATAAATCTAGCACATTACTGTGCTAGATTTATTAAAGTTTAATCGGTTAAATAAAATTATTTATCTAATTCTGATACTAATTTATTATATCGAGCTTTTCCAGAACCTTCTTTAGGAGCTTTTTTACCTGTATTGTTAGCAGCTACAAGAGCTCTAACAGCAGAAGCTGCATAAGTACGAAGTTTCAAGTAGTTTGCAAATACACCATAAAGAATACCAGTTGCAAGTGAACAAACACGGTTGTTGTTGTTCAATGCCATGATAGCACCACGTGCAGATTTAACAGAAGCGTTTTGTTCTTTATCAGCATCAGATAGACTCTTTTTAGATCCACTAACACGAGCTTCTTTAGAAAGACGGTCTGCAGTTTTCAAAGATTCGTCAAGAATCTTGATCATTGTCTTACCTTCTTTAACAAGTGTATTAGTAGTTTTAAGATCTTCTTTAGACAAAATAGATGTCCAAATAACTTTTGTAGTAATGTATGAAGAAGCATCAACAGTAACTTTATTTGGTTTTTGAGTTCCAAATACTACTTGATTAGCAATATTAGTTGCAGAACCAAGTTTAGTTATGCTAAGTTTCTTACCTTGTTGATTACCAAAAGTGATACCTTGAAGACCAACTCCTTTAATCCCACCAATACTGTCACCAACATTTTTAATGTTTGAAGATTTTTCAATATTACCTTTAACAATTGCTGCGTTTGAATCGCGAACAACTTTAGCAATTTTAGTTACAGCATCAGAAACTTCTTTAATTAGTGATTCACCAGATGAAATTTTAGAAGCTGGAACAATAGCTTTAATTGTAGCTTTTGCTGTAAATTTTGAACCCTTGTATTTCTCAACAAGTTTAGCTTGAGTTTTAGCGAATTGAGATCCAACCCAGTTCATTACACCGCGAATCCAGTTACTAATAGATTGAATAATCTTTTTAATAGCTGCAACGATAGCTGTAAAAGCACCTTTAAGTTTGTCTCCAAATCCTTCACAACCAAATGCAAATGGATCAAATCCTTCTACTCCATATCGAGTTTTGATTTGAGCTGCAATTGCAAAACGTTGGTTCATATCATGAAGTTGTCCTGATACGAATTTGTTAATACCAACAGATTCACCTAATAGTGTAGCTGATTCTAATGCGAAATTCATTGGATCTGTGTTATTTCTATCAGCGATAGCGTTTAAAAGACCTAGTTTGTTAGCAACAGTTACACTCGCAAGTGATTCTTGTCCGATTACTCGTCCGCTTTCAAAGTCTTCAACACCAAAATCTTGATAGAGAATTGACGATAATTTATTCTTAGTCATTTTTTCTCTCCTATTCTAATTGATAATATTAATCCATAGTCGTGGTCAAAGTGTATGAATTATACATATATGTTACATATTATTCTATTTATTTTTTATGTAATAAAGTATAAAATTTAATATATATTATTTGGTGTATAAGATGAACGAAATAAAAAATCTATCTTAGATAGAAATATCCTAAATCATTTTATACAAGGAGTTTATTATGAATAGATTAGATTTACGTTGGATGTCGAAAGAACATTTCGACGGCTTTAGAAAAGAAATGCACGAAGAAGTTTCAAAAGAATTTTTGAAACTAGCTACTGATTATGGTAAGATAAAGAAGATGAAAGATCTTCCATCTTACATAAAGAGGCTTGTAAATCACTATAAGTCGACAAGTTCATTAGTTGAACAAAATCTTATAAATTGTTATGATTATTCTATCGGATTAGCGATTGATGATTATAATAATGAAGACAAGTTCTTAGAAAATGTTAAGAAAAATGTCGATGAGTATATTGCAAAAGGTATGTTAGAAGTCGTACCTTTGTACATCACAAAATTTAATCGTGACATGGATAATATTGAATGTGACATTGATGTGTCAGATATCGATATTAGTGAATACGAAAGCAATGAGGACACTCATTGTAATGTAAAATCTAAAACCGATTCACCTAAAAAAGATCCAACTCCCCCAGAGCCTACGCCACCAGAACCATCACCTTCTAAAGAAGATGATGGTGATTTGGTGGAACATGGTAAAAGTGAAGTACCTACACAAGATGGTACAAATGATGATTCAGCAAATGCAGAATTAGTAGAACCAAATTCTACTAACATAGTTCCATTTGTTGATCCATCGTCAATGTCTTTGGAAGACGAAAAAGGTTTAGCATTAACAGTTGGAAATGGTCTAGCGACTTATCCAGCCAAAAAGTCTAAACACAAAAGACGTCGATAAGACATAAAATAAACACCGGAGAATAATCCGGTGTTTATTTTTTTTGTTAAATAAAATTCGATCTAGAATTCTTCGCCCAATTTCTTCTTAGCTTCTTGTCGTCGTTGTTTTGACGATCCTTCTTTAGCTGGTTTAGATTTAGAACCATTTTCTTTAACGAGAGCTTTTACAGCAGATGCTGTATAAGAACGCATTTTCAAATAGTTTGAGAATACACCATAAAGAATACCAGTCATCAAAGATCCAATTCTATTTTGGTTATTAAGAACAGAAATTCGTTTACGAGTTTCTTTAGCAGCGATATTATCAGCTTTTTGATTTTCATCATGATTCTTTTTAAATCCACCATGTTTCATTTCACGAGCCAAACGATCAGCCATCTTTAATGTATCATTCATAACTTTAATCATAGCTTTACCATCTTTTACAAGATTGTTAGTTACTTTCAAGTCATCTCTTGATAAGATAGTTGTCCAGTTTGTTTTTTTCTCTAGAAAAGCAACAGCACTAACAGTGATCTTTGATAATTTATCTGTACCAAATACGATCAAGTTAGCTACACGAGTAGCTGATCCGAGTTTAGTAACACCAAAACGTTTACCTGTTAGAGAAACAAATGTAACCTTATCAGCAAGTGAGTTTCCACTAACACTATCAACAGATTCACCTATACCTGAAACAGAATCTAATTTACTCTTAGCTGAACTATCCATGCTAGTTCCACCATTACTTTTAATCATTTCGATATTTTTTGCATTGATAGCTTTAGCAATTTCATGTGCGATCGCATCAACTTTCTTTACAAACGAAGCACCAGATTCAACTTTAGTTGCTGGAACTACAGCTTTAATAACTACAGATGTATCTGTGAATTTTTCGTTTTGATATTTGTCAATAAGTCGTTGTTGTAATTTAGCGAATTGTGATCCAACCCAGTTCATTACACCACGAATCCAGTTACTAATAGATTGAATAAGTTTTTTGATACCAGCAACGATAGCTGAAAATGCACCTTTAACTTTATCCATAAATCCTTCGCAACCATAAGCAAAAGCATCAAATCCTTCTACGCCATATTGACGTTTAATTTGAGCTGCGATAGTAAAACGTTGGTTAATTTCAGAAATTTGTCCAGAAGCAAATTTAGACAAACCAATAGACTCACCTAATAGTGAAGCTGATTCTAATGCAAAACTTATAGGATCAGTATTGGATTTATCTCCAATAGCACCCAGAAGTCCTAATTGATTAGCTACACTAGCACCAGCAAGTGATTCATTACTGCGCATAGGTCGTCCACTTTCAAAATCTTCTACACCGAAATCTTGGTATAAAACAGATGATAATGTATTTTTAGCCATATTATTTTCTCCTATATTTAATAATAATCTTAATCCATAGTCGTGGTCAAAGTATATGAATTATACATATATGTTACAAAAAAGACACTTTAGAGAATAAAATAAAACCCTAGGATTAACCTAGGGTTTAAAATTACATTAAAATTTCATCATCGCTATCATAAGGCGTTGATGTAAAACCTGGCTCATCATTATCATAAGCAGTTTCATCATATTTATCACCTTCATCGTCTTCAGCTTCTATAACATAATCAGCTTCAGAACTAGCCACGTTGACTTCTTCTTTAATATCTGTAAACACACGATTAGCTTTTTCAACCCATCGTTCTTGTTTTTCAATTATCTTAGCTATTTCTTTTCTCTTTTTCTCATCAGTAGTTTTTTCCATCTCTTCTTTAAGCATCTTAATATTCATATTAATAGTGGCAACGTCAATTAGAACATATTCTCTAATATCAGTTTTAATAGTTCCTATCATATAAATAGCACGTCTAATGAGTTTAATAGAAAGAATTAAACCAATTATACTACCTACAGCTATACAAGCTAGCAATAAAGCGTCTTCTTTACCTCTAGTGAAATCGCCAGCAGTATTCACCAAATATGCTTCCTCACTCAATTCATAGAATAGGTTTTGTTTAGTTGCATAATCATCTTTAGATTCAATACTTTTAGCTATTTTATTTCTAGCATCACTTTCAACGCTAATAGCTTTCCTTATCTCATCAGAAGGATTTTTCATACTAGAAAATAATGAATGGATATAAAGAGTTACAAAACCCAAATCATGGATAAATGAATTGTATTTGTTTTGTAAATCCTCTAATGATATTTTAAAAGATTCTTTATCTTTCATTGCATCATAGAAATTATATAACTCATTAATTTCGATATTTATCGTACCCATAGAATAATAAGCAAAAGAAACTAAGATCTGATGACTCATTATAAACATGTCAGAAACAGATGCTAGTGAAGCATTTTTCTTATTCTTTTTATTTGTTGCATATGCTAACTTAAATGCGTTTGCATATTTAGCAGATGTAAGCATTGAATAGATATTAGAAAACATAGTTAGAAATGAACTATCTGTAATATCTTTATCACCTTTAAATTCTTTTAGCATACCATCAATAGATTTCATATGTGCATTCATAGAGGTAAAAAATTCTTTTTCTTTAGAAATATCACCATCAGTGCCAATAGTTATATTATTGATAAATATAACATTGTGATTTTGTTTATTACCAACTACATTCTTTTTCCATGTATCCACAGCATATCTAAATCGTCTTTCAACTTTCTTATCTAAAAACCCACCAGTGCTAACACCTTGAGTTTCTTTAGTTACTTTTTCTAGTCTAGCTAATTCTTTACCAATAGTTTTAAATTTAGCATCTTTTTTAATAATCATTACATTATCCCCCTCTTAAGCATAAGAGACATCAAGTCTGTCATTTTATCTTCAGAGTCTTTCTTTTCACCAGCTTTAAGATCAGCTACTCTCATAGCCATCGGTTTCTTAAATCCATTAAAATAGAAATTGACAATCTCAGTATCACTATTGTATATACCCATACACAATAAACCCAAATGATTCAATACGCTCCAAATAATTTTATCGTTTTTCAATAAGAAACCATATTTCATTTTTGAAGATTGTTCTAATTCTTCCCTAGTCATTATAATAGATGCAGTAGGTAGATAATTAGAAGAAGACGCTGATACTAAACTTTTACCTTTACCAGATAAAACGCTAGCTATTATACCAACACGTTTTGCAGCATTCTTTTCTTTTCTCTCGGTAAATTGTTGATACCAAGGATGTTGGCCAAATGTTTTATAAAGTTCTTGATCTCGTTTAATACGATCCATGTTAAACATAAAATCTTTAAAAAATGAAATCTCACCAGAAGTCAATCTAACTAAACGTGTTAATAATCGTTTATCTTCAATAGCAGAATCAAACAATGCTGCTAAATCTTGAGATCTTAAAAAGTGAGGACTTGCTTTTAAAGCTATAGGAACTTTAAAACTATTTTGATATCCTTTAATTTTAATATCTAAGCTAATAATAGTGGGAGCTGCTTTACCAATCTTTTTCTCCAAAATATTAGGATCTAATGTAGCTCTACCATCTGAAGATTCCAATGTAAATGGATCTACAACATCATCCTCTCTAGTTCTACCAGATTCTCGAGAACTATTTACTTTACTATTCTTATTAGCATCTTTCATTTCCTTTTCAGAAACTACATCACCATCATCATTAAACATAGATTCAATAACTGTATCACCTGGTTGTGGTTTCTTAAATTTATCAAACAATCCACCCTCTGTAGAAAAACGATATTCATCAAAGAACTCTTTATTCTCTGTACTGAAATAATCAAACCATGTAGATGATTCAATACCAGATACTGATTTAATACTATATTTCATTCCTTCAATTGATTCTGCAGAAATGGTTTTAAGATATTCTGAAATATCTCCATTTTCTACAGACGGATTCAATCCAACTGTCATAAGAGTAAAAATGCCATATTGTACCTCTAAAAACTTAGATATGGTATAGTCTATTGTAATATCAGCCATACCACTTGAAAATAGTACGGGATATACAAATATGGATTTCTTTGCTCTTTCACTAATAGACTTTGTACTGTTAAGAGCTCTAGTAAGTTCTGTGATATCAGAATTACCATCTGCTGTTCCAGCTAAGCCTATAAGATCCATTATTACGCTAAATGCACCAGCCATATAATTCTCCTATTATAAATTTATATTTGTTATATTTAATTGTTTGATAATAATAAAAAATGTAATAGACGTGTATAAAAAATATATATTATTTGGTGTATAAGATGAATGAAATAAAAAATCTATCTTAGATAGAAAAATCCAAATCATTTTATACAAGGAGTTTAATTATGATTAGATTTATTAAGAACTTTATCCGAGGATTTAAACTCGGATATCGCAAGGCACTCCTTGCAAGAAGAGGTGTTGATGTGACTGTTATGGACGGTGCTAGATTGGTTTCTACACCGTACCTCTCGGAGTGCGTCCGAGAGGCTATGGCTGCTTTTGAAAAAGATCAAAAGCGATAAAAAATAAGGGGATATTATTCCCCTTATTTTTTTATTTAAAATATCCTTTTTTCTTACCTGATCTACTACTACACATTATCTCTCTCATCTCTTCATTAATTGATTTTGGTTTTGGTGCTCCTCGTTTATCAATCATTCGATTTAATTTCCTCTCATAAGTATCTTGCATTACATCAAATACATATTCATCTAATGGTTTTTGTCTAGTAAAATAGACTTGTTCATAATCATCGTTTTCATACATCGTTTAACTCCTAATTTCATATATACAAAGAATAATATATATTTTAAAAAATATTTCAATAAATTCCGCATTTTTATAATATTGCAGAAACAAATTTATATAATGAAAACTATAAACATATTATTTGGAGAAAAACATGTCAAAAGATTTAGAGGATAAGTATAGGGGTAGCTTCAATAGCGATGAATATACGATAAATAGTAAAAATGGTAAAGCTGACGAATACTTCCATAAGATGAGAAATATTGATGATACTGGTCCTCTTGGTAATGAAGATGTTGGAGAAACTAATTCATTTACAGTAGAATCAGATGATGGATATTATAAGGAAGTGCATGCACTTTATGCTAATGTATTGAATGCAAATGGTTCTAATCTTTTAGATCCATATAATGCTTATTTGACTCACTTTAATAAATTGCAAAGGTTTTCTAGTACTGATATACAACGATCTGGTAAGACTTATATTTTTATAACTAGACCAGATCTTAATTTCTGGGAACCTGGAACTGGAACACATAATGTAGAAACAGTTGATCTTTTTTCATACTTTAGTAGAATGAATATAGGCATATCAGTTATGCCATGGTTGATGTTTCCACATAATATGAAATTAGAATTTGGTAATAAGAATAGACCAATGAGAGCGTCTCGTAATAAGATTGGACTTATTGATTTATTTGAAGGTGATATGGGAGATAGGAGTATTAGAAATAATGCCTTTACACCATTTATACCATTACTAAGTAATTTCTGTACTAGCAGTTCTGGAGGTCAAGATTTAAGTATAGACACTGAAGAAACCGAAGGTGATTTACATGGTAATAAACTTAAATATGCAAAGGGAGCAGACGCGTCTTTTGCACCTGGTGAAATTACTTTAGAGTTTACTGATGTTCAAGGTTTACCGATAATGCATTTGTTTAATTTATGGATACACTATATTCATTATTTAACAAAGGGTGTTGTTAGCACATGGGCTAAGTATGTACAATATAGGATAATCGATTATACCTGTAGTATGTATATATTTGAAACAGCTAGTGATAATGCCACAATATTAAGATGGAATAAAATTACAGGAGCATTTCCTACTTCTATTCCACTGGGAACTATCCAGCACAATATCGATATCAAAAGTGATAAGTTAAAAGATTTATCTATACCTTTTGCTTATAATCGAAGTGAACCTATGAAGCCAGCAGTATTGAGTGATTTTAACTTTCTTATGAATAAATTTATATTCGATGAAAGTAAATTATCAAGAGACTGGATTAAAGCTACTGGTACCGCTCCTAGTAAACTAATTAGACCTCATGAAGGATATTCTATCCAATCTGTATTGGACAACGATCCTGCTATACCAAAACCATCACATATGGATTATATATCTAGTGATAGAAATAAAGGTAAAGATTTGGTTCCAAATAATACAGATTATTATGATGGTAAGTTTTGGGGTACAATTCCTTATATTATAAATCATAAATTAGTATGGATAGATCCACATGAACTATACTCTAATTTTAATGTATTAAGTAAGAGAGGAAAAGACGTCGATAAAGCTATTGATGATACAAAGAAAAAAATGTTTAGTGAATAAGGAGAATAAAACATGTCAACACAAACACAAAGTGTTGAAGATGCTAATCTTAAAGCGTTAGGTGCTATAAAAAGCAACTACGCTTTAATTGATTTAGCGGCTTCACAAATAGAAAATCGATTACTATTAAATGATGAAGTATTAAATGATAATCCTGCAAGTTTTATGAATATCTTTTTAGAAAACTTTGGTCGTATCGGCTCACAGGCTTTTTACGAACAAATGATGTATAAAAATGAAATGCATTCATCTACAGCGATTAAATTAAGATCTTTAATGAATAAACTTAAAGCTACCGATATACCAAAAATCTATGCATATCCATCACGTATGACATTTGTCGTAGGTTATAGTTATGATAAGATTGTTGAATTAGCTATAGCTAATGGTAATCAAATAGTTCTTAATAAAGAATCTAAGTTCTCTATGAGCGGTCAAGAAACTTTTGTATTAGATCACAATGTGATTATAAAAGTTGCAAACCCGGGAAGTAGGAATCAGAATGTATATGCTATTTATGATACATCTGATAAATTAGACCCTAATAATACTTATTCAGAAGTTAATAATATTTATATTACTTCTCAAGTATTTAACTATGAAGGAACTAAAGTATTTGGTATGTTTCTAAATTGTCGTCAATTAGAACGACACGAAGAAATTATTAATATCACTACAGATAATCCAGATTTTGAATTAACTTATTCTGATCAATTGTATGGTTTTGAATTAGGTCATAAGAGTAATAATGAAATTAATTATTCTTTTAAAAATGGTTTACCTGACGGTAATTCTATTGTAAATGGATACAATTATAATATTGATACAGAAGAAGGTAAACTAGGATTTTCTTTTAATAGAAATCCAGAATACTGGACACCTGCTATTGGTGACAATATAAAGGTTATAATGTATACAACTCTTGGTTCTAAAGGAAACTTTAAAGTAGCTAATATGTATGAACAATTTGACCAGATTGCTTTTGAGTATTCACAAAATCGTGACGATCCTCAACAAGACTGTATTTCATTTATACAACCATTTATTTCTATAAAAGATGCAGGTGCTTCAAATGGTAAAGATGCTTTATCTTTCAATGCTATAAAAGCTTTAGTTATTGAAAGAGGTAGTAATCCAACTATATGGACTCCTGGAGATTTAGAAAAGAGAGCTACAGGTTTTGGTTTTGCTGTTAATAAAATACGAAGTGATGTTAGATGTCTTGAATATCGAGCAGCAGGTGTTTTACAAAATGGTAACGATATCCTATCTTCTATTGATACTACAATATCATTTAATTTTGATGATATACCTATAAATAGAGAAGTTGATAATAGAATCTTAACTCCAAAGATGGCTTTCGAAATTAATCGAAGCACAAATTATTGTGAGTATGTAAAGGAACAAGGTACTTACGAAGAGTATTTTAAAAACTTTAGAGATGGTAGTAAGAATCAATATCTATTCCCATATCATATAAGATTTTCTTCAAACACAGGAATTGATGCTACAGTATTTAATATGAATCGTGACAATGAATCATATAATTTAAAATTTGATTATTATAATGATAATACATCTTTTGAATCTAGTATAATTAATGTCATAGTTAATAGAGATCCTGTAACAGAAAGAGTAGAAGATATACCAGATAATAAACCTAATAAGTATTCTACTGGATTTTATGATATAAGTTTTCAAATAACAGCATCTGCTACAGTTGTTGAAAATCTTTATTATACACCAGATGATCCTATTATTAAATATCGAGTAGTTATGAATGATGGTGAAAGAGATTTCTTAGTAGATTCATATATTAAACAAGAAGAGATTGATTTAAATAATAATACCATTATGGTACATGCTGTAATTAAAACTGATGATGCTATTTCTAATGCTAATCGGATTATAGCTAGAGATTATTGTGTACAACCAATTCCTTATGTAATGAATCCTATTGAGTTCTATTTCTTATCAGAAAACGTTAATCTAAAGATTTATGTAATAGAAAAGAATCTAAATGGAATGAGTATAAGCACACCACATGATGTAGTATTAACTGAGAATGAGAAAAATGATTTATACTTTATATCAACAGTTTATTCTGCTGATAGTATTAAATTATTTGAAAACTATTCCGACTACATTAATCTACAAGCAGACTTAGTTGTAAACCAACGAGAGTATGCTCGATATGAAAAAGATGTATATAAAACTTATCAAGATGATGAATTATTATATGATGAATTCGGAAATCCTGTTAATGAAATAGTTCGTATACCTGTTGGTGACACTTTCATGGATGTATCTGTAGCTGTAGTTTTAAATAAGCGAGGTTCGTTTGTTTATAAAGAAAGTATAGAGATGTCTAAGAATGAATTGATTGATCCGATACATATACTCACAGACATTCCAAAAGAGGAATTATCAAGTAAACCTATTAATGTACTTACTGGTATGATAGAGTTTAACATTAATAAATTATCTAAACAAACTCTAATTAAATATTTAGATAAGTTCTTAGGATTAACTTACACGATAGTTGTAGACAATGGGAATGAATTTTTAATTGATGAAGAAGGTGTTTATATAACAGATTTAATAAAAGAAAGTTTGCAAAGTAAATTGGATCTATATAGAATAAAAGTTATTTTATTCAAAAAAGGTGATATAGATCAAACTGCAGCTTTCATAAAAGATGAAACATACACAGCACTAATTAAACATATCCCATTATTCGATAGGATATATGGAGTTGGAACTGGGTATAGATATGTAATAGATTCATATGAAGCTTTGATTAGCAATTTAAAAGTGCTAAGAAGTTCGATACCTGATGGTGCATCTATATCTATTGGTATAAAGAATACATCTGGTAGAGGAGATTATGAAGTATACAATATGAGTACATCAACTTGGCAAGATATAGACAATATTTCATTATCATTCGATATTGGTATAAAATATTTAGATAATGCAAATAATGACGATACTGCTGATAGTGCTGTTATTGTAGAAACGATTCGAGAATATATTAATAATTTCGATGAAGTTTCATTTAGTATAAATAATATATTTGAATTGGTTAAAAATAAATTACCATCTATTGAGTATATGATTTTATATAAAATCAATCAGTATTCACCTGCTGAAGTTCAATCTATTAGAAAGAAAGATGGAAATCTTATCGTACCTGATAAATTGAGCGTTAGGCAAATTATTGATACTGAGACCACAGATCTTGATAAAGATACTGTAAATTTTAAATCGGACATTACTGTTCGCAAAATAACTTAAGGAGAATGAATTATTATGGAAAAATTGTTAAACGCAGATGGTACTATATCATTTACTAACATAAGTGAATTAAGAACAAATTTTGAAAAAAGTTTTGCTAAAAAACAATTGGGTATGACAATGAAAGAAATTGTTCACAAGTGTGCAGCTAATATACCCAGCGTCAATTCTGAAGATAGTGTAACAGCTGACAATAATGTACGGAGATTAATCTCTTCTACTATTGCTGATGTAGCTGATAAAAGTTTTACTAACGCAGAATTGAATGGTAATACTTATATGGGTGGGTTGAAAGGCATTATTGTTGAGTATGCTGGCATGGAAGCTGATTATCGTGAAAGTGTTGCAAATTCATTGCTTTCTACAAAAAGCAATAAAATTGAAGCAAGCCAAAAAATAATGGACCTTTTTTCTATTGAAAACCTCGATTTTATGTCCAAAGACATCAAAAAATCGTACTTAGACGAACTCGAATATAAGTTCGGAGGTGAATCAGTAGAGGTAGTCACAACTATAGGTAAAGTGGTCGGAGAAGCGATTGCAGAGGCTGAGAACAAAAATCTCATTATTAATGAAACTCACAAAGTAATTCAAGAACAGCGCGATGAAATCCGAAAAGAGATGGAGATCGACGATGAAGAAAATGAAGAAAAAAGTGGCGATGATGAAGAATTTGATGACAGTGAAGATACCGGAGAAGAGCCAGGAGACGATGAGGGTGGTAATGACGAAGGTGGAGATGATGATCTTGGCGGTGATGACGAAGAAGATTCTGATGGAGAGATTGGTAGTGACGAAGATTCAGATTCTGGATCGGATGACGAGGGAGAAGATGAAAAGGATTCCTCCGATGATGAAGAAGGTAAAGAGAATTTTAATTACGGAGAAGAAGTCTTCATGAATGCTGCTAGAAAAGCAGAAGTTCGTGACATAGTTAAAAAAGATGGTGATAAGCTTATCAAGAAATATACTGATAATCTTATGGCTTTCCAAAAAGATTTAAAGAAATTTGCTGATAAATACAATACTCGTGAAACAGAATATGATCATGCTGGAAAAGGCAAACCTGTAGAAGTTAAATACAGTGATGCTGAAATTAAAGAGATTGCTACAGACTTTGCTAAAAGAGCTAAATCATCATTAATATCTGGTAAGACTTATAAACAATCGATTAATATCGGAGACGTTCGCGGTATACATATTGCTAAGCAAATAATTAGCTTTATTATTGACCCATTAATATTATACCCAATTCTTGTTTTAACTGATAAAGATGAACAAGCTGCTCGTGATACAATCAATGGTCTTAAAAATAATAAAGATAAATCTCTTGGTGTTGTAAAACTATCAATGTTTGGTGGTCGAACAACAGATAAAGCTAGAGCTAGATATCATATCACTATTGTATTTAAAATCAAACCTAGCGATATCTATAAGGCTAAAGGCGTTGAAGATGCTGATGTAAGTGCTATCGAAATTAGTTTGAAAGGCAAACTTGACACTGAAATTGAAGCTGGTAATATTACTATTGGAACTCCTAATCTTGATTTAACTACAGTTGATTTAGATAACCATGAACCAATGGGTGAACCATTACCATCAAAATCAAACGATTTTGATGAACTCAGTAGTGAAGCTCTTGAATATCGAAAGTTATTATATGGAAATGAGAATATGAGTAAAACTATTGTTCCTCTATCTCCTACTAAACTCGATTCAATTGATTTACCTTCTCCTAGTGCTCTTGGTGTTGTATATGCTAAATCTACAGAATCATTAAACAATTTAAAAGAAGTTATTGAATCTCGCTTGAATGTATTAGGCGAAATTGTACAACGTGAACAAGATGAAGAATTAACTAAGAAGTATGATCAATATAAAGAACGTGCTTTAGAAGGATTTGAATACGCATCTGTTTATCAACTACGATTAAATAACTTAAAGATTAATCCATTTGGTTTAGAAGATGTAAACGATCCATTGAATCTTTACATTGGTAACAAAGCTTATCAGTTCTTAAACGGAAAGCTTAAGTTAAAAAACCGAGAAGCTAAACTATCATATGAATCATTTAAAGATGGTGTTGATGCCGCTTTTGATATTTCTATATTAAAAGATGCTGCTCGAAGTGCAGAGAACTATGATGATTTAATTAATATTAAACAAGAATTACAAAGTCGTGAAGACTTATTCTGGGCTAATATTGTAGATCTAAATACTGATGAAGAAAAGAAAACTCAAATTAAAGACATAATCCAATTAGGCGATTTAGATATCGATAATAAGATTATAGTTGATAATGAATTCCGTTCTTCTATTAAGTTAGCTCTTGATACTCAAAAGGTAGTTGGTATCACTAAATCTGAAAATGAAATTCATGAAGAAATTTATGATAAAGCTAAAACTAAAATTGAATCCTTCTTAGGAAAAGATCTCAGTTCAGATCAGCTTGATATCGTAAAAGGAATGATTAACGGTACGGATGTTAGCGATTTTGCACCTACTCCATTCGAGAAATTTGTTATCAAATTAGGAACAGATAAAGCTGTTGTTAAGAACGGTGGTAAAGATTTCGAACTAGGTCAAGAAGATGCTAAAGAAGTAACGAATAAAGCAATTGCTTTATGTGTATTAGAACAATTTGTAAATATGGTCAAACCTATGAATGAACATGATACAAAAGAATTCAATAGATACATAAATTCATAACTAAGAAAGTACTCCTCATATGAGGAGTACTTCTTTTTTGTTAATAATAAATATCTTTAGTATTTACTGTATCGACAGTTACACGGTTTCTATTCCAAGCCTGTACAGGTTTAAATAAGAAACTAGATCCGATATTATATCCAATATTAGTTAAAGAAAATGCATCTCTAACACTAGCTGTCATAAGAGCCCAGTATCTATCAAACTTACGTCCAATATCAAAACGATCAGACAATGATAAGTTACACATAGTAGCAATGTATTCACCTAAGGATGAATTAGCACGTCTATATTTCCAGAATGCTCCATTACCTAATGAAAGCATCATCACTGGTGATAAATCCTTGACTGTAACATTAACCTTAATAGATCTAGGGAAATTACTTCTAGTTCTATCATTAGCACCATCACCTCTAGTTACTGATAAGTTTTCTATCATACCCATATCTATAGAAAACAATCCCTTAGAAAAAACCTTTATAACAAAAGGTGATATATATGAATTATAACCAGTTTGTAATGGAGCTGTTAAAACTAATAATAATAGATATGGTATATATACATTTTCAAATATAGAAACTATATCACCAGTAGGAGATGTAAACTTAAAGTCTACAGAATAGTTTCTTGAATAATTTGAAGAAGCCCATATTTCTGGTATAGACATACGCCCATCACCATTCATGATCATACCCATTTCACTAGCATTAGAACTTATTTCACCTAAAGCTTTTGTAGCTATATTAGAAGCTGCAGAGTTGACCAGATCTCCTAATGATCCACCTCCACCAGTTAAAAGGTTTCTAGCACCAGCAACTATTTTAGAAGCTCCACCGATACCTTTATTATTAGCTACTTCTTCAGACATTGAATTTATCTCACTAACTATAGGATGATCTTTAGTAGCATTACTAAATGTTTCAGATATAGTTATATTAGATTGACACAAAAATGGAAGATATGCACTATTCTCAACATCACCTGCCCATTTAGATATAGGATTTTCACCTTGGAAGTTTATACTAGGAACCATATCTAATACGTCTAATCTAGGTATAGTGCCTCGATATGTAGAAGCTAGTTTCTCAACTTCATCAACTACAGTTTCTTTAGTTTCCGTATACCAATCTGTAATTTTTTCACCAACACTTGTTATGAAATCTCCACCCCAAGCAACACGAGCATTTTCATTAGCATTTTTATCGGGAGTAGATATTTCGGCATCACCAAATACACTATCCTCTCGTTCTTCGTCACCACTAGTTTTAAATCCTTCAAGAGTTGATTCAAAATCGGCATCGCCCATTTTATCTTTATAATTATCTTTATCGCTTCTAATGACATCAAATGCAGCAGCTGTACCTTTACTTCGTTCTTGAGTTAAATCTAACAAACCTAAGTCTGCTGCAAACTCTCTTAATAAGTTAGTAGCCATCTTTCTATACAATCTCATAGCAGGTTTAAATGTTATAAATTTAGAAGCATCAGCAAAGTTTAATCCCATTAATCCTAATGCACCCTCTAGTATACCCAATGTGGTATTTTTAATATTTATTAGACCTAAACGAATAGTTCCTAATAAACCGGATTTACCACCATTTCTAATATAGTCATTCAATACTTTATGATCATGACCTATACCCTTAGTAAAGAATGTTAAAAGATTAGCATTCATTTTCTCTCTACCGGGTTGAAATACTAGTATAGGAAAATTTGAATAGATATAAGTTAAATACACTCTACCCATATTAGGATAAGTTATATTACTTCTTACATCATCCAATTCATTAAATTGCCAAGGTGGGTTTAAAACAGGACTACTTCCTATTCTTAATGATATATCATTAATACCTAATTCTTTACCTTCTTTCTCTCTTACTTCTTGTCGCGTTTTCCACATACCAAAAGTTATAGATGACAAGATACCTTTCTTAGATAATTTCTCAGATTTCTCTGACATTTCATTTACTCTAGCGTCTATATCAAATACTGACTCAGTACCTGCAGTTCCTATATAATTTTCATTTAAATAGTTATCTTGAGGTATTGTTAATATTGGTTGTGATAAAATCTTTTCTCTCATCTCAGCAGTTATATCTGACGCTAAATTTCTTAACGCCATTTCTTTTGATTCCATATTCGGCATAATATTACCTCTTTAGTTATTTTATATAATTATGTACAATATTAAATATAAATAAAAGAGGTAGTCCATATCGGACTACCTCAATTAATTAAAAACCTTTTGCAATCTGATCGAATGCTCCGTTTGTTATACTATTACTAGAAGAGGCTGATGATTGCCCACCGTTGGATGTAGCAGCGATTAAACCACCAATCGCACCTATACTCTTAACAATAGTTATCAAAGCTTCTTCATTGATCTTATTGTGTCGTTTTTGTTCATTCAACAAATCTCTCATTATATCAACACCTTCTGTTGACAACTTTAATAATTCATCAACTTTGGAAACTACTAAGTTAGAAGTAACCATTCCAGTAGCTTGATTATTGTGTGAGATTGCACTTGATTTACTAGAACTACCCCTAATTTGATTAGTTAAGTTCTTAGTATAAGAAGCTGTCCGAGATGCCGAAGCAATAGATTTAGTAGAATTAGAATAATTTACTTTAGACTGTTTAACACCTTTTAAGCTAGAACCATAATTGAATGTATCTGCTTGATAAGAATCAGCTACACCAGCAGCTTGAAACGCGCCAGGTCCTTCATAAGGAGCATCGCTCATTTCAAAGTGAGGCATGTCTTTATTCTTCCAATTTCCACCCCAATCGATTCCATACTCGCCAGCTATTTTACCTAAAGTATCATAACCAACTTTACCAGGATTTAAGTCGATAGCAGTACCATTAAAGTGATTTGAAGCTAATGTCCAAGTAATATAATCTCCAGGCTTTCTAAAAGAAGATGGCCAGAAACTACTACCAGCTGAGAAACCAGCTTTCTTCATCAATTTGTCAGTTATAGAATCTGGAGCTCTACCTTTAGAGAAATACGCTAATTGTGTTGCTGGAGATCTATATCCTTCACGAATAGAAACGCCTTTATTTTGAATCCTAGGATCTTTTAAAAATGCTTCAACTCGTTGACCAAATATAGGATTTAAAGTAGAAGCGGAAGTTTGTTGTCCCAATCTACTTTTATCAACTATATTGTCTTGTAACTTTAATAGTTCATTCTGTCCATCTGGAGAACCAAATAAAGAAGATATAGCAGATTCGCTTTCTTTTCGTCTACTGACAAAACTAGCAATAGCTGCAGCTGCACCTTTCACACCTTTTAATATACCTTGACCTGCTGAACCAACAAAGTTAGTTGCTGCGTTCTTGACATTATTAAAAGTACTACTTGTAACATCTTTAGCTTTAGTTAGGAAGTTTCCACCACCACCAGAACTACCGGTACCAGATCCACTTCCACCACCAGAACTACCTTCTTTCTTCTTTCCAAATATACTAGCTGCAAAACCTTTTATAGCACCCATAACACCTTGTTTAGGATTCGGGGCGTCAGCTTGAGCTGATTCCGCTGTAGCATCTTTAGCTTCTACAGATCCACCACTATTCATAGCTTCAATACTTTTTGTATCTTCTTTAGACATAGATCCTTCAGTAGATACAGTAGCTGTAGCATCACTCTTCTTCTTACCTAAATGGATAGCTCCTAATTCTGTAAGGTTATTAGATTTAACAAAGTCCTCAGCAGCTTTTAAATAAGCACTTCTAAACTCTGCCACTTTCTCCATACCCTCAGTATCTTTAGGATCGATCTTTTTAGTAACTTTACCACCAAATTGTTTAGTCATGGATTTATACATATTATCTAAAGGTGAATAGACTTTATCAAACCAATTTTTGAAATTACCTTTTCCATCTTTATCATCTTTGCCTTCCATAAATCCTAATATAGTGGCACGTTTCTTATCACCACCAAATATGATTTCTGTCCATGGCATAGTTTCAAATTCAACTAAACGTTTGTATTCTACACCCATTATCTTAGCACGTTTCTTATCGAATTCTGCTGCGGATAACATTTGTTCTTGCATACTCTTATCACCAGATATTTTGAAGAACCAATTCGCTATATATTCAGGAGGAACTAAACCAAATGTTAAACTTCCAGATATTGCATTAGCTATAGCTGAAGATTCTTTCATTTTTACTGTAGGCTTTAATCCTTTACCCATCTTAAAATAACGCTTAGCATCATTATATCCATTAGCATAGTCTAATAGAAATTGTGCTATAAATACACCCCAACCAATTGGATTTGTAGCTTTAGCACAGAATGCTGCAATCTTTGTTGCTAAACCAGCAACACCTTTTCCAACAGCTTTCTTAAACATTGCTATAAAACCTGTCTTTAAAACACCAACAGATCCTTGACCAAGTCTTGCAACAACTTTAGGATTTGATAAAAGCTTAGCTACTAATTTTTCAAACATTGGCATTATTTTACTAATAGCTTTAGCAGCTTGTAGAACGTGACCAGCTTGACCGAGACCGAAACCTTGACCAGCTTTTACATCCTTATCAGTAATCTCATTACCAGATGTATCATAATTAGAAGTTCCACCTCCACCTAATACACTAGAGATCTTTTCACCAGTTGAAGAATTACCCCAATTAGTTTTAAAATCTTTAACCTTATTAGAAACTTGTTTACCTAACATGTATGCACCAGCACCAGCAGCACCTATAGTTGCAACGCCTCCAGCTGCCATAAGACCAGCTTTTAGTCCAGCTGCACCAAAAGGCATTTTCATACCACCGCCACCATTGTCCATCTTAGACAATAATTGATTCTGCTCTTCGGAATTCATATAGCTAGCTTTTAATAGACTAAGCATATTAGATTCAGGTTCTACACCAGGATTAGCTAAAGCGTCTGCAGATGCAGGAGCACCTAATGCAAGAGCTATAGATGCTAAATTGCTTGAATCAGATCTTTCTCGTTCTTCCTTTTCGGCTTGTAGTTTGTCATCTTTTTGATCTGCATAAGATCCTTCGACATCTTTACCACGTTTAAATCTACCAGGAAGACCTTTAACAAAATTCAATCCTGAACGACCCATATTACCAATCATCCCAATACCAGATTTAGCTAAACCTTTAGCTGTACCAAATCCAGTTTTAGCTATTCCCATTCCAGCACTACCAATCTGACCAAGACCTTTACCAACTCTTCCAAAGAAAGAATCTCCACTACCACCTCCTCCTCCACCTTTAGAGTATTCTGGTATTTGGACAAAGTTTCCACTTCCACTTCCTACAGCTATGATATTAGTATTAATAGCAGCTAAAGCTCCCATGAGAGTTTTAAACTTACCGCCACCAAAACCTAAACCTCCACCAATACCGCTCAATATTCCACCAGCTGTATTCATTATACCTTTACCGATTCCTTTGACTCCTTCAAACGCTGATGAAGCCATAGAACTTAAGTTAGGTATTTTTATATTCATTTCTTTAGCTTTTGCTATAAGTTCACTAGGGGATAAATTAGCTAATGTTTCTTTTGCTACACCAAGCTTTTCAGCTAACATCACTTTTAATTTCTCTAAATCAGGTTTTCTATTATCTAAGAATTCTCTACCTTTATTAACTAATGTGCCAGCTAAACCGGTCATATTATCTAATGCAGATTTTCCAAATATCTTAGCTTGAGTCCAACCTTTTCCAGCTAAATCTTTAGCACCAGCAAAACCTTTACCTAATAATTCTTTACCCATACCAAATAGTTTCTTGCCTTTATTCCAACCTTTTCCAGCCATACCTTTAGCTCTTTCTAATAGTTCTCCTATTCTTCCACCAGCTCCACTTAATAACGATTTGCCTTTAGATAATAAAGATCCATCTTTTCTTAAGTGTAAACATAATTCTTGTAATTCTTCTGGTGTATAAATATTTTGAACTTCTTCTAAAGAAAGCTTTAGTTTAGATTGTAATTTAAAGTTTTTATATAGATCTTCTACTGACATCTTCTTTATATCTTCATTAGTAAATCTATCTTTGATCTTACCAAATCCTCCAGTTAATCGATCTTTAACATTAGAACCGAAGTTCATTAACATTTGACCACCACTAGATAATAAATCTTTGCCTTTAGAAAACATGCTATTGATTACACCACCGGCGAAACCAAAAGCTTTACCAATTAAATCCTTAGCAGAAGAACCAATCTTGCCAAATAATCCCTTACCTTTAAATCCTGGTATACCAATACCAAAACCAATAGATTCAGTATTACTTGCAGTTCTAGTTGTAGCTTCTTCTATTCTAAGTAAAGTCTCATGAATAGTTCTTAAACTCTTATTAGATATAGTTGATTTACGCTCTGTATATTCACCAGTAACTATTGTATCTGCTGGATCACTTTGAGCTGCTTCTGCTGCTGCCGACATCGATCCTCCACCATCCATAGGCTTTTTAGCAGATGCGTAAACGCCCTCGCCAAGTTTTCCTTTAAAATTATCATCGAATTCAAAGTGAGGTTTATCTTTCGCTCCACCCCATCTTAAACCATATTTAGCCGAAATAGCTCCTAATTTATTATATCCAACATTACCATTAGAAACGTCGATAGCTCTACCAGTTAAATGGTTTGATGCTATAGATTGAGCCACAGTTTCAGAATCTTTCAAACCTTTGAAATATCCAACTCCACTTTTCAATCCTGACATTTTTAATAATTTGTCTGTTATTTCTTTTGAAACACGACCTTTAGAATATAAAGCGAATTGTCTTAATGGTGTTCTAAATGAACTTTTTACAGCAACATTACCACCTTTAAAAGCATCTTCGTTTAAGAAAGCTTCAACTCTAGTTCTAAATTTTTTATCTAAATGATTTAACGAATTCTTATTAGAACTTTCTTCATTTCCGCTTTCAATCTTTTTAGCAAATTCTATAATAGCGTCTTCATTTCCAGATGCCAATAATTGATCTATTTCAATTTGAGCATTTTTATTTAAGAACACAGATCCTGCTTCACCAGAAGATTTAATTGAGCTAAGAGTAGGATAAATAGAAATATTTTTATCTTTAACACTTTTTCTTGTTTTACCAATATTCTGATTAATATGTTGAACAAATCGAGCAGTTCCTTTAGTCATATTATGTTCAGATTCACCCATGCTTTTTAAGTGATCATATTTTGGTTGTTTAGATTTCTCTACAACACCACGTGCACTTTTAACAGATTTTTCTTCAAGTGAAATTTTTGCATCTACACCTTTATCTCTAAATCTATTTAAAACTGCTGTTGATTCCAATTGACCATCTGAGAATTTTCTTCTGTTTTCAGCCATCTTGGTTAAATAATGAATTGTATTTTCAGATTTAGCAAATGATCTAAAATCTTTATGACCATCTTTAATATCAAATCTTTGTATTTTAAACTTATTTAATATTTGATAATCTTCCTTAGATTCTTGACCAACGATTGCTATATCCACATTTTCATCAAGAGTAGTAGTTATTGAATAATTGTTTTTATATATTTCATTTATCCATTTCCATGCTTTTAAACTATTCTTCTCTTCTTTATTCCACCACGAATCGCTAATATAAACAATACCTTTTTTACGATTACTTAGAAGTGAGTTTTTACCTTTTATATAGATGTCTTTGCCCGATGTTAAATATCCAGTGGATCCTTCTTTTTCAACTTGGTCGGCTTTTCTAACTACTTCTTCAATATCTTTAGCTTGTTTTTCATCAGCAGCTAATGCAGCTTCTGCAGCCATTATTTCTCTTTTAATAGCAGCTTTAGTTAAAAGTTTACTACCACCTTCCATTAAAGAATCTACGAATTTAAATTTCTTCTCACTACCATCTTCATTAACACTTTTATCTTTTTCAGCTTCTTCTTGAAACTTCTTAAGTTTTTCTAATGTTGCAGCTTTCTCTTTCCTAGACTTCTCCACTTCTTTTTGAGCAAGTTTTAAAGTTTCAGAATCGATATTTTCAGAGCTCATAGTATCGTCAAATGCACTATCACCCATTAAAGCTCTCATAGGTTTAGATGCTAGATTAAAAACATTTTTACCAAGATCTTGCATACCTGATGCAGCTATCCAGTTTCCTAATATACCACCACTCTTACCAGATTTAATCTTATAAGAATGATCTCTAGCAGCTTTTTCTCTAGCAAATTGTATAGCATTTTTAGAACTCTGAGATTTCATATCGATGAAACCTTGTTCTTTAGCAGCTATCTCAGCTTCTCTATCAGCTCGATCTTTTTTAATCATTGCTGAAGAATCACCAAGTTCTCGCATTCTAGTATTAAAAGCTTCTGGATCAGATACATTGTATACTTTGATACCATCTGTTAATAATTCAAATATGTTATTCATAGTACCATGAACAGTAGTACTTAAACCACCACCAGATCCTATTCTATTACTAGCCGAACCAATTAAGTCTACATTACCACCACGAAGATCGTACATATCCTTTTCCATAGCAGCTCTATTGATACGAGCATTTTGTTGAGCTACGGCAGTCTTAGCTAGTTTCTCATTATATCTTGAAGAATATTCCATTTCATAGTCTGTGTTTCTCCATCTTTCATCATCATTGATTTGAGATAGAATTGTACCACCACCAGTAAGTAGAGCTTTCTTTTTAAAATCAATAGATGCATCTTCTAAATCAGATGATACTCTATTGATAGAGTTGTTTAAATCATATAATGATTTTTCACTCATACTAGATATTTGAGTAGTTATTAATCGTTTTAACTGTGGAGCATTTTCTCGATCTATAGAATCAAATCCTTTAAATAACTTCTTAGAATATTCTGGGTTATTTAATAGATCATAAACATTAATAGCCGTTTTAGTTTCTATAACGTTATTCTTAAATTTATCCATAGCTTTTTGTATAGTAGACTCTTTGAGCTCACTATAACCAAAACGTTTCATAAAGTTCTTATCTTTATTTAAATCCCCAATACCACCACTAATACTACCCATGCCTTCAGCAAAGTTAAGATTAGAATCTATAGCCATAGATTGGGCGTATTCGTATCTTTCAACTAAGCTCTTATTTGTTCTAAAACGTTTAGCTTCATAATCATAATAAGTAGCATCGTTACCAGTTAAAGCTGCAGTGATCTGACTTAAATAACCTGGTATAACTTCATTGATAGATTCTTTAGTTTTTACATCGAAAGCACTTTGTTCGGACAAGTCTACAGTATTCATATCTAGGTATTTATTAATACCAGCATCTGAACCTAATAAGTTTCCTAAGAAACTTAGTATAGGACTATTAGAATCTTTTAGACTATTTGCTTTGGATAGTATTGTACCGCCAAGATTACCATAGACATCATTTAATTTCTCAAACTTACTTTTGGTGTCTGAATCAACGAATTGATTCATTACTTGACTCTTAATAAGAGAACCAATGATATCACCAGGCTTCATGTTACCTATACCACCTTCACCACCCATCATAGATAATGTACCACCTAACATTTCTACTACACCACCTAATTCGGTGTTAGAGAATGCATCCTTAGCATTTTTACCTATATGCTTTACATATTTATCAAAGTTGAAAAATCCATTTCTAAATAACTTATTATCCTCACCATATTCTTCTTCATCTCTTTCATGTATACCAGCACTCTTATTAACACTAACAATTAACTCTTTTAATAGAGCTCTTTGATCAGTTAAGAATGCTAGAGATTTAGAATCATACTCTAATTGAGTACTAATATTAGTTTTACCATAATGAGTTAAGAAATCAGATAATCCGTATATATTACTATCGATATTGTGCAATACATTAATGATAGCATGAAAGTTTTCATTACTATTACGTATCTGCCTATTAGCTAATTTAGTATTAACTATACTAGTAGCCATAGTTGCACTTTCTTGCATTTCTCCCATAGCCATAGCTAAACCAGAATTATCATTAGTAACTACTAGTTTACTTCCAGGTCGTTTCTTCTTCTTATAATTGAACTTAGATGTCATGACTCCAGATGTGTCTCGTTCTTCTTCTTCACCATCTCCGTCATCGTAATCATCATCGTTCATCATAGCGTCCATATCAAATTCTTTATCACTTTCAGCTATGTAAAATTTACCTTTCTTAACATTAGATAAACTAGTTTTAAATGAGTCTTTTATAGTTTTAGATAAACTTCCTGCTTCAGTTTTAGGCATCATCCCTGCAGCTTTAGATAAAGATTTCTCTTTAAAATCTATAAATGCATCAACGCTATCACTTAAACCGTATTTAACATCGTCTACTAAACTAACAGCATCTGGTACGAATTCATTAATAAATTCAGCACCAAATCCTCTAACGGATTTCATAGCATTTTTAAAGAATCCTCCAATACCACCACCAGATTCTTCGTTGGGGTTAAAACTAAACCCCGCCAGATCATCGTCATCATCATATACACTATCATCTAATGGAAACATTTCATCATCAAATCCAAAGTCGTCGTCATCAAAGTCGACATTACCCTTCTTTGGCATAAATTCCCTCCATTATGTTAATTCAATATTTATTATATTTAATTGTTTTTGACTACTTTTATTTAAATGTGTATCTAACTACATCTATAATCGTATATTATTAAGTGAATAAAGAGTATTATGAATGATAAAGAATATCTAATAAAACACTGGTTGTCAATCAGTAATGATATAAAATCTTATGATACTCAAGGAGGTCTTTATGACCTTAAAAGAAAAAGTTTCAGCGTACGCGCTGAATCAAGTTACTACATCTATCACAGATGTAGTGACTATAAACAACCCACCCACTGTTGAAGAAAACAGTGGGAGTGTTCTAGATATCGGTCAAACGATCGATATCTATGCTTAAAAATAAGGGGATTGAGTTTCCCTTATTTTTTGTATTAATTCTATATAACTAATATATATTATTAAATGTCTATATGACAAAAAAAGTTATGGAGGAAAAAGTATGTTTGAGAAAACAAACAAATGGTGGGTTGCTAAAAAAGAAGCCCAAGTGAAAAAGTTCGAGGGTCCATTTTCAAGCTATGAAGCTGCAAAAACTTTTGCACTTCTAATTGGGAATAACATTAAGAACACTACGTTCTTAAAAACCTCAACCAATTAAAAGAAAGGTAGTGGCATTAGTTGCCACTACCTTTATCGAGATTGATTGGTTTTTTATGAGAAGTTTTTGTTTGTATTTTTTTCAAGGTTACGATAATTAAGTGAGTCGAATACTTAATAATTCGTCAATTTTTAATTTAGTATAGTTTAGGTTTATCAATCTCGACATCAATATGTTATTAAAAAAGGAAGTCTCATAAGAGACTTCCTTTAAAGTTTTAAACTAGTTTGATCCAGTAATAGAATCTGCAATTTCAGTTCTATTTTGAATTGTCGTTAGTTGTCCATCTACCATGATACCCATTGTACCAAAGTTCTCAGCAGTACTTCCTTGTTTGAAGCGTGAGAAATAAGGTTCAAATTGCTCAGCACGTTTATCACGAAGAGCTTCAGAGTAAATAGCTGTTTCACCAACTTCTTCACTTTGAACAATAGCATTGTCAAGACGAGCCTCGATATCAACACTATTTTGAGCTTTCCATTGATCTCCAGTTGCTTCATAAATTGTTGGATCATACATGTATGATGGCAACAATTGGTTGAGGTAACTTTGACCATAAAGGTTATAACCTTCAACGATCTTACGTGCGAAAAGATCAATCTCTGGACCACGATCGTATTGTCCACTGAATTCGATGTCCATGTCGACACCTGAACCAGCATCACCAATACCACCAGAGTTCATATGAGATGACTTCTCTGAGTAAGGCATGATCTCGTGCCACATACAAGAAAATTCAATATCTTCAGGTCTACAAGTAGGTCCAAGTAGAACATAAATAATTGATCCTGCCATGTTTGGAAGCACAGCTCGCATCTTAGCTCCGTACAAGTGACAAACACCAGTCTTACGATCTGAAACTGCTGAGATCCAGTAGTCTAAGAACTTACGAACAGGTGATCCTGCACATTCACGAACTTTCAAAGTAACTGAGTTACCTGATTCTCGATACATACCAGGATAAGATGTTGTTGCTTGTACAGCACCATTTTGAATATCAATTTTTTCTAGTGAGTTTTCAGGAACACCTGATACTTCCATAACCATGTCTTCAAATATCCAACGAAGGTATTTAACAGCCATGTCTTGAAAGAAAGGTGGAGCTTTTAACCATTTAACTAGAAATCTACCAACACGAAAAGGTTCACGTGCAGCCATAACCATAGGGTCAGCTGATTGTAAACCGTTTTGAGTATTAAGACGATTTAGAACGTTACCTGCAGGTCCTACAGTAGTGGTCTCATAACCTAACCACTCTTTAGCATCGGGTTTCCATCCGGCTATACCACCGACACCATAACCTGTTTCTTTATCACTGTCAGGTGATCTGTTCATGTAACCGTTGTCCGGATCTGTTCCGTATTCTGAATAAGCCATTTATTCCTCTCCTTAAACGTCTGAACGTTTTGCGTAAATATTAAGTTTCCAACCCTTAGTCATGCCAGGGAAGTAGTAATATAAATCACAAGTTGTTTCATCTAACATCTTATCTCTTTCAGATTGATATAATGAGCTAGTAACACGAATGTTAGAAGGATATCTACCAGATAAGTTTTCAGAAAGATCTGAAGTAGCTTTTCGGATAGCACCTGCAGCACCATCATTATCAAATGAGTATTTAATAAGAATAGATTTACCAAGACGCACTGCGTCACCAATAACCATACCATTTCTAATTGATTTCAATTTAGAATTAGGTTGACTGTACATATTGCTTTCAGACATGTATACTACATTACCAGCTCTATCTACTTTGAATGCATAAATACATCCTAACTTAGTTAGAGGTCCGAGCATAGTATCATACTCATCTTTATAAGGCAACCAGTCATATTCCATAGTTTGTACTTTACCATTCTCATAACCAGCAAATACACTAAAAGTACCTTTAGCACCATAGCATCGAGCTAGACCATGACAATAATCGTAAGTACCAGTTACGTGTAAGTTAAGAGCTCTGTCAGTTGTGTAACCAGCATGAGCAATAACTGCAGCTGAGTAAGCTGCTGAACCGTCTACCATATCATATAATGATTTCATTAAATTGATAGCATTACCACAATTTCGAGCACTTGTTCCGATATCAGCAATAACCATAATATCTGGTCGAATGCTTCTAAATTTACCAAGCATAGCTGGTTTAACAACTTTGAAATCATAGTTGGCATCATAAAGAATATCTGATGTAACCATACGTTCATCAAAGATAACAGGATCGATTTGACCATAAAAGAAACTCTTTAGGAGACTCTTTTTTGTATCTTCAACCATTTCTTCAGTTACTGTAATCTCAACAGGTTTTCCATCTACAGTTTTTGTATACTTATAACCTACTTCAAGATCACCATCTGATCCACCATCTAAGAAATAAATAGCATCTCCACCAATAGGACTTGAATCTTCTTCGATTACGAATTGATCGTAATGGTTCTTATCCAAATCTAAACAGTTAAGAATATCTACCTCTAATGGGTTCATTTCTGGTGTACAGTATTTTTCAATCAATGTACGAATTGCTTCCCAGTTATCCATAATATATGGATTACATGTTACAGGACGTTCATTACCTGAAGCGTCTTTCTTTGTAAATACATATTGTAGATTTTCATAAACACTTGAACCCTCAACTAACAAAGCTTCTGTGTTAAGTGAGAAATAAAAATCTGAACCTAATGAGAATGAATTACCATAAGCATCTAGTTCATATAATGATAAGATATAACGTCGACCATCAGATACCGAAATATCTCGATCAAAGTCATTATCTAACGATTGTCCAATACTATTTCCACATTTACCAGCCCCGTTATAAACGAGTTTGTACAATGGGATAGAATGAACTTTACCTTCAACTAATATACGACCATCACTTGTAGAAGTTGGATCGACTTTGTTGTCAAAAACAACTTTTACTTTGAGACCTGATGTAACCATTCCAACTTCAACACCTTCGTTGTTTGTAGTCGTTTTCTGCACTTTTTTCATTACAGACACACCGTCTATAATCTCTTCTGCATACAAAAAGCTGCCGTCAGACTTTCTTTCATATACAGGAATATCGTCGGCTTCTGTTAAAACAAGTTTAACTAACATTGCAGCTACTGTTGCATTGTCTGGTAGAAGTCTACATATTTGTGCAGAGGAACCACCTGCCATACCATGAATAAGGTTTAAACCACCTTGTCCAAACTTCTTTACATCTTCAATATCATCACCATAAGTTGATTTAACCAATGATGGAAGTGAGAAATCTAATATTTGATTAGCCTTTCCCTTTGAAGCGAAAATAGGTTGGAGCATCGTTAGACGCTTCGGTACGATTGGATCAGTTATATTAGCAACAGAATCATCAAAAATCGTTGTATATATGTGAGTATCTTTCACATGAAACGTTTTAGAAGTCATTTACTTTTCCTCCAATAAAAATTTGCGCGTTAAGTCTATATTTCTCTCAAATAAGTGCAAGTTATATGAAATAATACGAACCTTAATATTGTAACTTATATTAATGTTTATTGATTTAATTCAATTTGTATCTATACATATGATTGTATATATATTATTACTTGAGTATTGTGGGAGATATTCAAAATATGTGCATGGAGAGAAAGCTTCATTATACTTGTTAAATCCAACAACAAAAAACAAGTATTTAAACAAACAAAACATCTGGTGTATATCGGATAAAAACTTAAAAGTCTATAGTTTACATATAACAAAGCAGTATAAATTGTATTTGTTATATATGTGAACATCACACAAGGAGAAATGTTGTGAAAAAATTTATTAAATTGTTTATTATTATTGGTGCGTTTCTAACTATTAGTGAAAACGCGCTCGCTAATGCTACTGTTGATTATAACTTTCAACAGTTTAGCACGATTCTAAAAACCGGTTACGAACATGCCGAAGAGATCTATGGTGATGCTATAGTTCTAGCATATAAAGATTTTGTTTCTACTGAAATACCTGCTCAATTTGTTGAGCCTTTTGTAGCTTTTACAAAAGATGATATTACAGTAGGATTAGAACTTTTAGCTATCGGATGGCATGAAAGTAACTGGTCAATATTTAAAAGTAATAGAAATAGAAATGGATCTTATGACCTAGGTCCATTAATGTTGAACTCTTATAATATTAAAAATAAGAGATTCATGAATGAATTCGCATCTGATTGCGGATATTATGAATATGATACCGATACCTATTATATGGTAATCGCTATCAATTATTTCAGGTCATTAAGACTTAGATTCTCATTTGAAGAATCGATGAAAATATATAATGGAGGGTTTCGAACCCTCAAAACTAACTGCCCTCCCAATCTTAAACGAGCAGTTAATAGATATGTGAATAGTGTAATGAAATACAAAACACCAATTCGAACGAAATGGTACGATTCAATGACGAGCCAATTTGCTACAATAGAGTCTAATCTATTTAGCAAGAAGATGACTCAAATATATGAAGAAACACAATCCCTCGCTGTAAATTATTTAGAGCACACACGAGGAAATGATATTGATAAATTAACTATGAATAATGTATCACCATTATTCTACAGGAGAGAAGAGTTAATATATAAAATAGATGAAGAGTTCATCAATGCAATAATCGGAAAAGTGAATCCGTTAAATCACTACACTAACACTCACGGAGGAGACAATATATAAAAAATAAATAATAAGAGGTGCTGCACACACCTCTTATTTTTTTGTGTTAAACATCTGATAGAGCATCTTCTATCGTTGATGATTTTTGTTCCTCTTTATATCTCTTTCTATTGATTGAAGTAGTAATACCTTGTTTAGGATCACCACTAGAAATAGCAGCGAAAGTATTATACATACGACCTAAATTATCTATTTTAACAAATTGTTTTTCCGTCATCTTTATCTTAGGATTATCCCTTACAGCTAATCTAAATGGTCTAATAAGATCATTTGGATCTCTTGACAATTCAGCTATTAATATTTCCAATATAGTATCAGCTATTTGAGTATTTGTTTTATTCTCTACACAACACTCATCAATGAATGTTAATATTTGATCATAACCTAATTCTTTTGGTATAAATCCTTTTAATAATAAGTCGATAGTTTTAGAAACTGTTTTCCAGCTTCTTACGAATAGTACAGACTTAATAAATGTATCACCTTCTAAGAACTCTAGTATCGAAACTAGATTCTTTTCATCATCTCTCATTTCAGTTATATTAGATGGACACAATGTCATTTGCATTGGCATCTTAAATAATATTCTTTTTGGTTTAGGAAGATTATCTATATCAAATCCTTTATCGCCTATTCCATATACATCAATATAAAATATACCTATTGTAGATATATCAGAACCTATCATTTCAGATATCTTACGATTAAAGAAATCTTCTGGTATATATACTCTTACGAATGGAGCTTTAACAACCACTCTATTATCACTAGTGATTGTAAACGCTTTATTTATTATTTCTTGATCAGTCATTTTATTACTCCTTAATATCATGATGTTTTAATAAAAAAGAATAATAAAGGAGTCCGAAGACTCCTTTATAAAAATATTATTTTTTATTAATATTTACGATATCATAGTTAATTTCAAAAGAATATGATTCCATGAAATAGATATTATAAAGATTAAGATTACCAGTAGCATATACTTCTTTCAAAGCACTATTGGAGTTCTCTTTCTTTAAATACTTAATATCGAATTTATAATTGTCTTTTACGACAATATCCTTACCCTCGAAATCCACACCAGTACTCTTAATATTATTTACACATTGTTTAAGAATCTCATCTTGTTTTTCTTTCAATACAAGATCAATAGCACAACGTATTCTTTCACTAAGAGATGTAGCACATTTGGATGTAACAGGATAAAATGATGTAACCACAGTTCCATCTTCTTTTTCTTCTAAGTACTTTCTTATAGCGAAACGATCTGATTTAAATTCATCATAATACCATTTCTCATTAAGATTAGTAAACTTATCAATAAAAATCTTTTGTGCTGATGAAATAGATTTACTTACATCTAATACATTATTATTCTTATCAATGATAGCCTCTTCAATATGTTCTGTCACAGGCTCTCTCTTAGCTAGACTATCAATTCTTACAATTGATTTTGTATCTTTAGATGGGAATACTTTAATAGCATAAACGTTTTTTTCATCTTCTACAAAAAGATCAAAGTTGTGGTTGTCCATATATTTCTTATATTCAACAGCTGCATTCTTAAGAAGTTGTACATCTTTTGATTGTTTAGCTTTTTTCTTATATGATTTTTTCAAAGCAGCATGATCAACAACTGGTTTCTTCTTTTTACCCTTTGTCTTACCTTTTGATTCACTCTTAACTTCTTCTTTCTTTTCACTACAAACTTCTTCCACTAGAGCTCCCATAGATTTAACTAAGTGTGTAAAAATACTTTCAACTACAGTCATTCTTGATTTATTAACATCGATATCTCGTTGTAGAGATTGATCAATACTTTGGAATGAAGAGTTAGCATTTTGCTCTCTAATATAATCAGCATAGTTCTTATCTTTTGGACAAGATCTAAAAGCAAATGATTCTAAGATAAATTCATTAAATAGATATTTTACAACGTCTTCTTTTAATGCTCGATTACTATTTCTTTCTTCAAAATAATCTGCAAACTCAGAGAATGCATGAATAATAGAACAACCAAGAATAGAATGAATAATAGAAGAAATAACTTTCTCCGTAGATTCTAATTCATATCCCTTACAGTTTTCTGTATACCATTTATCAAAATCTTCTTTTGAATAATTCTCATTGGCTTTCTTAAATTCATTTACTTTCTCATCAACTAAGACAACTTTCTCGAAGTAATCTTTGAATGAAATTACATATGAATTAGCAAATGCCATATCAGTCATAAATCTAAATTTATCTTTAAGCTTTTTATTAGTATGCAACTTCTTAGTTTTATGATCATTACTATTAATATACTTAATAATATTACCAATGAATTCTTCATACTTAGTAGAGAATTTCTTATTATGACAAAGAAGATGTGAAACAGCATTCTTAGCAGCTACAAATTCAGATACAAAGAAATCGATTTCTTCTTTATTATCAAAATAGAATCTCTTTAATTCTGATTCGGGATCAAATTGAGCACACCATTCAAGATCAATATCTTTCTCTTGACTTATCATTGTAAAGTATCTGATAAGATTGCTAAAGATCATAGATACAGCATTGACGTTTGTCTTACATTCATTAAATGATTCTTCACTTGTAGGATCAATCATAAGAGTCCTAATCAATTCCCAATAAGAAAAGCTTTGTTTAGCTACACGTTGTACTTCAAACGTAGCTTTTGGATTTCCATAGTAAAGTGTAGAAGCTCCCATTTTTGAAAATGCGTATGAAATAAATGAAGAAAAAAGACCGTTTTCTCTCAATTTTTTCTTATAAGGACCTATTTTTTCAATGTTTCGATCATCGATTTTTTTCTCAAACACCTCATAAGCCCTCTGTACTACATCCTGTCTCAAAGTCGATTCTGGCTCATTTGTGTATTTTAAGCGTTTTGCAATGATTTCAAAGTTCTCAACCGAGAATTGCTTTTTATAATCACGCATAGTACTTTCAAATCTAAGAAGATCTGTTATACTTGACATTCTCAATTCTTTTGCAACCATATAAAGTTTGAATGCTGTCATGAAAAGACACTCGACAGTTTCAATATATCTCGATTCAGTCTTTCTAGCATTACGTAATTCTTCACTAATAGTATCAGCATCTTCATAAGTAGTTAGGTTAATTTTAATATCATTAATCCTAGCTTCTAAAATATCAGCATTTTCTTCTTGTGTTGAATCAAAATAACCAATTGAATAACGAATGAGTTGAATAAAACAATCTGGGATCATTTCAATTCCATCCATATTAATTTCTTCGCGAATCTCATCAGAATATAATGATTCATTTGATCTTTTCTCAATCTCTTCAAGTATAGACGCATGATTATATTCACTCAATTCTTTGAAAGCTTTATTAGCTTCTTCATATAGATCGTATTCTCTTTCAAGAGCTTTCATCTCTTTAGTCCATTCAATAACACCTGCTTCTTCATTTAATGGAACTTCACCAGCTTCTTTTAAAGCTCGTTCAATATATGCTTGAGCAAATACAGCATTAGATGTAGATGAGATCAATCCCATGATCGTTCCATCGTTTTGCATCTTTCTAATATCTTTACGAGATATATTTTGATACACTGCAATATGCTTTTTAGCATTCAATTCTCTACGATCTAATTCTCGTTTAATCGCAGGATTGTTTTTAGGTAAGAGGTTTAATTCGTCTAAAAGATATTGAATCTTTTTAACATTTTGTTCACTCTCTGGATCCTCACCAGCTCGTATTTCCTCTAACTCTTTCTTGAATTCTTTTTCATCAGCTTCTTGCTTTTTAATATCCAAGAGTTCTCTAACTTCTTTGATTGTTGCTCTAGCATCTTTAATTTCATCTTCAAAATTGGTAATAGCTAAATCTGCAGTTAAGATACGTTTAGCATCTAATTTTGTAAATTCAGGTATACCGTCTTCATCCATATCAATCTTAGAGAAGTCGATTGCTATATCTGTAGAATCTCCTTCCTTTGCAACAATCTCTTCAGGAGTAGCGATGTGTCCTAAAACTTTTTCAACGTTTTCAACTTTCTCCACTCCCGATCCTACATCGTGCGGTACTATTTCCTCTTGAGTTTGTAAAGTTTCGTTTACAGTTTCAGAGGAACCATTCTGTTCAGTAACCAACTCTTGGTTATCTAATACAGCTTCCTTTTCATCCAGTTTTTCATTGTCTAAAGACATAAAAACCTCCTATATGATTTATAAATATATGTATTAGATTGTGTTTTATTTTACAAAAATATAATGGGGAATTATTTCCCCATTATACTAATAGTTTAATGTGGACGACATGGTGACTTCAAAGTCTCTAATCGTCTTAAAGAATACATCTACAATTTTAGTTTGTAGATACACTTCTCTATGTAAAGGATTCATTATAACATCCAATAAGAAAGATCTAATCAATTCAATATCTTCATATCTAATATTAAATAGTATATTGATTTGATCGTCTAACATTTCATAATTAGCACAATTAGAAAATTGGTTAGCATTCTTAAATAGATTAATAAAATTAAATTCCATATTGTCCATAAATATATAATTGACATATGCTATAAAAGAAGACATCTTTTCTTTATAAGATAACATTTCAAAATCTTTAGCTTTACCTTGTTGAGCATATTGTGTTTTAACTCCACTTACAATCTCTACTGGATTAAATTTTCTTATATCAAAAGTTGGAATATTATTAGTTAATATTCTATCTTTATAAAAGTTCTTAAATATGTGCCTTGGTTCTTTATAATAATTATAAGTCAATAAAAAATCAACTATAAGAGTTTCTGGAGACACTATAAAGAAATAATATAAATTATATACATTTAAGAATTTATTATCTTCTTCATCAACTGTAATACCTAATCTCTTTCTCATATTATATTCTATAACAGATAGCATATTATTATAATCAGTCTTATTATCTTCATTAATGTAAAACATGAAATTCGTAGGGAATTCTTCCTCAGGACATTTACACACATTAAGCATAAACCATTTCATATAATCATTATTATCAATACCAATTTCTACCATAGGATTAAATTGATATTCTATTTTATTAACTAAATCATCAAAAGAAATAATATTTATTTCTTTATTGACTATCTCAACTCTATCTTCCATAGATCTTTCGTTTTCATCAAATATATCAGACATGTACACCACCTTATCATTTGTTTATATTTAAATGTATTTAAATATTCTTTTAAACTATATATTATATTTAGAATAAAAAATTGGAGGCAAAAATGAAAGATTATAACTTTGATGATAGCGGAAAGAATGTAAATGTTACGATAAACCATTATCATAATAATAATGGTTTAAATAGTGCAAATTGTATATCTCAATATATGCATATGAGCAACATGATGAAACTTATATCTGAGAAAAAGAATGATATGCTAATAGAAGATACTACTAATAGATTTCAACAAAATGGTATAGAGTTAGTAGCTCCAGACACTAGCTTTCTGGCTTATCGCGAACACGATGAATTGCCATATGCACATATTTGTGGAATTGAAAACGATTACAATGTTGAAATAAATTCTATGAATAAGAAAAATGGATATATCTATTTATCAGTTGTACCATATACAACTATAGATCTAAATGATTTTATGAAAAACTATAAAAAGATTGCAAATAATTTAAGTGACAAATTATCTAATATAAAAATAGTTAGTAGTTTTATATTTGAATTTGAGCTATTAAATGATGAAAAGATAATTGTAGGTCATCATCAAACGAATTACTTTAGCAAATTCTTATCAACTTATGGTTCGCAAAAACCATACATATCATTTAAAAGTGATGTGTGTGAAAAAGTTATTATGCCATTATATAAATCTTTTGATGAAATAGAATATATAATAGACACAAGTGGGATATTTAAATTGACTAAGAATGATGATAAATACAAACTTCAGTTTTTAGAATAACAACAACCCAGAGGACAATTCCTCTGGGTTATTTTTATATACCTAGTATATTCTTAAACTCCTGTCGATTATTTTTAAAATAATCTTTATAGGAATCTTCTTTTTTCTCTTGTTCTTTTTCTTCATAATGTTTAGCTAAACCTTTACCTTTATAGACATTATTAATTTTTTCAACTTCTTCTTTAAATTCATCTTCTGTTATTTCACCATCTACCATTCTAGCTGTTGCATCAGCTATCATACGTTGTATATTAGTAGCTTCAGTGTGTTCTAATCTCATCATATATTACTCCTTATTTAAAAATAGTTTAAATTTATCAAAATCATAATTCATTTTAGAATTGACTTGTTTCTCTTTTACATCCACTTTCTCTTTTAGATCAGTAGGTATAGTATCAAAAAGATCTTCTTCGTTAGATAATAATTCTGATTCGTTTTCAAGACGCTCCACATTACGTTTATATACATTATTTCTATCTGTATATAACTTGATATTAATATTATCCATAGAATCACTCATATCACCAGTTTCTCGTACATCTAACATTTCGGTTTGTCTACGCACTATATTGTGCATATCAATAGTGCCATCAGGATTAACGTAATCTAAATTATTATTGATCATATGCTTAAGAGTTTTAACATAAGATCCTTTATTACTAACTCTCTCTTGATCTATCTTATCTTCACCTTCGATCTTAGAACCTATAATAGATACGTCGATATATTTGTGAGCATTTTTAGCATAAGCTAAAAACCATCTAGTAAATAGATAGGCCATTAATGTGTCATCATGTCCATTCTTAGCATGATCAATTCTACCATTTCTAGATACTTCCAATCCTACTATTTCATTTATAATATTAGAATCATGAATTAACTTGTACTGATTAATAACTGATACTCTCAATAAGTCTTTATAAAGTATAGGTCTAGTTTTAGATGAAGTTACAAATCCTGGTTTGTCATCTTCACTAAAATATATCCTAGAACTTAGAGCATAGCTACTTTCTATCAGACTGTCACAAAGAGCTATACCAATATAGTTTCTTTCAATAACAGCTACAGCATTACTAAATACATTAATTAATATATTTTTTACACATTTAGAAAATCGATTTGTTGAGAATTGATTACTTCTAAGTGTAGCTACAACTTCATAGTTAGTAGGATCTACTACAACTAATGTTGAAAAGTCATGTAATAAGTTGCCACCAGTATCTATACCAACCACATAAGTATGATTAAAATCTATATCTTCTATACTTCTATAAAGCTTTAAGAAATACACATCATCTATAACTAATACGTCAGATGGTGCATGTTTCTCATTAGAAACTTTATCTATCAATTCTCTACCTAATGGATGTTCCGTACCAATGTTTTGCCAACGATTTAAAACCTCACGTTGAAATGCATCTTCAGATGTTGAGTCGGTTCTCATCTCTTCTAGGTATGTATCTGGCTTACCTAAGTCATAATACATAAATTCAATCTTTAAGAATGAATTAGTAGAGTTCTTACTTATCATATCTCTTACAACCTCTATATCATAATCATACATAGTTTCTGTAAAAGCACAAGATGAATTAAGGAAGTTAAATCCAAATACACCAGATTCTTCATTTAGACGACCAACTGACGAACTCATTATTCTATGATAATGAGAACCGTTCTTTTTAGCTATCTCAGCTACAGTTTTATATGCAAAAGAAGATGAGTCATATATCTCACCTATCTGTGGAATAAAGTTTAACTCATCAAACCACATACATGGAGTAGAGAATCCCCGACCAACCTTAGATGCTTCTTCAGGAGATTTAGATGGAGCCTTTATACGTATATGATTATAATACTCATCGGTAGTAAATTTCATTTCCCTAGAATTATCTTTATCAGTTCTATTATTATATAGATTGAGATAATCTGGTAAGGTTTCCCTTATTTCTTTTATACGGTTTAAGTTACCTTTTAATATATTCTCAGCATAAGAGAACATCATGAATTCTGTATTCTTACAAGCCCAATAGAATAACCAAATGTACATAGCACAAATAGTATATGTCTTATAACACTGACGAGGTAGAACTACAAATGTCGATAGATTATATGACATAGCCCAACATAAAGCTAATGTAGCTCTAGTTAGTTCAAATGGTCTTCTTTCACCAGCTGTAGGTATCCTAACAACTTCCCTCAAGAAGTACCATAGGTTATTTGTTATTTCGTTGTGTACTCTTAGTTTATTCTCTGGAGATAGATCTTCTGCTAATGGATCTACATCTATTAATGATTCATCTTTTAGTATCATAAAGAAATCACAATTCTTTATACCAAAATCTTTTAATATTGTATACATCTTTAAAAATGATTCATTCTTAGTATTATATTGTAAAATAGCCATTTTGTTTATTACCTCCTAATTAGTATATATTAATTTGTATATAATAAAAGTTAACACAAAAAAGAACCTGTTCATTCGAACAGGTTCTAATTATTAAATGTGATCCAATAAGAAATCGTCAAACTCTTGTTTAAGAGATTCGAATGATTTAGCATCTTCTACATCAATAGGATGCATATTATCAACATCTTTAGAATATATCTCTGTTTCTTTAGCAGTGATATCATTAGCTAGACTCACTCCACCAAAATCAGAAAATAACATTCCTCCAACAACTGATTCATCACCTTCTTCTTTTACTTTCTCTTTAAGATCTTCGAATGCCATTCTTAAATCTTCTGTAGAGAAGAAAGTATAGTTTTTATCAGAAATCTTACTACGTGAAACATCAATACCATCAGAAATTTTAGATTCAATATAGTGTGGATTATTACTATTATTTTGCATTTCAGTGATAGAATTAACTGAATAGTCAGTAATGATTTGACCTAATATAGGAGCTACTTCTTCAAAGGGATAATTGAACATACTAATTTTTATAGAGTTAGTAAAAGCAACCCAGAATGAAACTAACGAACCGTTTCCGAATTCATTAATAATACTTCCTAATTCATTGTTTTTACTTGCATAAGTACATTCTCTTTCTTTCAATACATTATATATTGAAATGATATCCGTCAGAGTTTTATTAGAATCGAAATGATATCTTTGCTCACGATGTTTATCTTCTCTAGTACTATTAGCATAACTGACATCATATGAATTAGATGCAAACGGTGCTCTTCTAACAAAAGAATCTCTACCTACAGAAATTTTTGATTCTGTATTTACACCAAAGATTACTTGATTAACATTCTTTATAACTTCAGTTGTAGATTCTTTAACATTTGGATTAGCTGATAAATATCGTTTACCAATAGTTATACTCTTAATACGATTATAAATATTAGTTAAAGCGACTTTAATCTCAGCATAGGTATTTTTCATATAGTTCTTATAATCTGTATGAGTCTTACCAATTCTATCGATGTTTCCATCTGAGAAGTTAAATCCTCTAGCATCTGTCATTCTCTTTTTGATAATGATAAATCTAGTAAATACATCAACCAAGTCTTTACCACAATCGTACATTCTCTTATTAAGAGGATATGTACCATTTGCAAGTAAACCTTCTTCTCTTACAAAGAACTCGTTAAATTGATGATTATATAAAGTCTCACTATCAGTAAGTCTGTTTTTCTTATATTCGTCAAACAATGCAGCTGATGAAACAGTAGTATAAATTAATTTTAACTTAGTTCTGTTATCTGCAGATAGATTATGAGTTGAGCTTAAAGCAACTTTACCTATTGGTACAAGTTTCTTAATCTTAAGATTATCATATGGAATCATAGTATAATTATAAGCCATATACTTTAGGGTAAGCAAATTCATTATTGTTTCTTTCAAAACATCATATGCATTGTATTCAGAATCAATTTGAGTTACATTGTTAGTATGGGCTAATGCATTTAATATGGTACTAATTTCAACAGACATATGACGCATAACCATACCTGTATTTGCATTATCACCTTCAACATCGAAGTTGTCAATCATAGTACGTCTACAGTTATTTAATATACTTTCAGATAAACTTCCGAATACATCATTATTATAATCGATCAATTTAGTATTGACTGCTAGCATAGTTGTTATAGCAGAATAAGTTGTAGTACCACCAACGTGATCTACTACCATATTAGCTACTTTTTCAAACATTTCATCAGTCATTATCTCAGCATAATAAAAATCTCCAACATCTAATCCTGAACTAGATGGATGTTTCATAAGTTCTCCACCGAAGTGTAGAATATAATCGCTAATTAAATATGTCATATCACATATATCAATGGATATACCTACGCCAAAACGACGCTCTTGCATGACACCATCAACACTATCGATCTTTCTATCAGAATAATTATGTGTAAGATCGTGAGTGAAATGAGATATTTCATTTTCATTCTTTTGATCTTCAACTGATATTGGTAGATAAGGTCTAACCTCAATCAATGGAACGCGTTTATAAGATCTAAATCTATCTAAAAGATTTAAACCAGCATCAGGGTTGACTAAAAAAGAAAAATTGATATCTTCTAAATAAACACAAGTAGAATCATATACACTAGATGATTTCCTATGAATACCAAAAGATTGATTCTTTTTAAAATTGTTATTATTGATTTCTTCAATCTCATTGATAAAATCAATATACATATCCCTATCAAGTGCAAATATTGCCTTGTCGAGAGTAAGACTAAAAATACTACTTATTTTAGGATTGTTTCTCATCCTGCGACGTTCATCGCTTTTAAGTAATTCTTGATACTTCCTTTCTACGAGTTTCATGTATTTAAACACTAAATAAGTCATAGACCGAACTGCTTCGGGTACAACTTCTAGTAGTGTCGTAACTGATTCGTTTAGAGGGTTAGCATTAGTGTTATTATTTCCGTACATTTTATCTCCTAAATAAAAAAAGATGGAACTGGACAATTAAGTCCAGTTCCAACACAAAGAACACCACAGTTAGATTATACTAATAATCTAACTAATGACTTATTCCCCACCGCCTGTTGGAGGTGTTGGCGCAGCGCCAGGATTGTAAAGAGGAATGTTCTCTTGAGGATTTGAGTAAGGATTACCTTTTTCAAAGTTACCTTCACCAGTATAAATAGGCGTAAATGCCTTAGTATGACCAGCAGCGAAAGCAGCTGAGTTAGCAAGTAAATTCAAATCGTTTCCTTCAAGTGTAATACGTGCTTGAACCATTGTTGAAACGCGTTTAGCATCACGTGATGCGAAAAGCATTGCAGGTCGGTTGCGCATATCTGGTGAAATGCTTGAGAATACACGGAACATGTATGGAAGATACATAAGTGTAGGTGCAGCAACTGTAAGAGATTTAGATACTGCCCACATTGGACGATCTTGCCATCTTTCATCTGTTGAACCAATAACTCGTGTTTTTCGACCAAAGTTATCCATATAACCATAAGCATCGTCAAGGCTAAATCCATAACGGAAATTGCTTTGACCTTCGCCACCACCAACTTCATTTGTAGCACCTGTCCATGAAACATCAGGAAGAATGTCTACATCCTCATCATTAGCCATGATAATCCATTGTCGTTCAATTTGTTTGTCAAAGTAGACAAATTTTTCTGAACGAGTGAATAACCTTGTTAGGTACGTTTTCATAGCCATACGTTGTGGACCAAGAATATCATCAGATCCACCTGGTTGACGTGGAATTAATGGATAAGTAGCAGTTTGCTTCCATCCACCAAGTTTGAAAGAAAGCTCAAAATCTTCTGCAGATTTCTCGAATTCTCCCTCGTTGTAATTCTCAAGGTCAACATCACGGATACCAGCATATGTTTCTGTCATTTGATCAGTCATATATGCAACCCAAGATACACCTTCACCACCAGCATTATAGTCTGCTTGCATTTCAGGGATAATTGGAATTGATCCGTAAATTTTATTCTCAACTTCAAATGTCAAAACATGTTTGTCTTGTCCATTCATGTAGGTTGTCATTTCATTAGCAACGTTAGTAACGTTAACTTTAAAGTGAACAGCAACCAAATCTGTTGATCCATCAGTTAAAACATGGTAGTTACCTGTGTCAAGATCCATAACCGCTGTTACACGAATAGGTTTAACTTTTTGTACACCACCGTCACTGTATTTTACACTGACTACATGGTTGAACAATCTTTCAGATGTCTTACCAGTCTTGAGGTTACATTCGATATCACATCGAACTACTTTTTCAGCACCATTAACTTTAACACAAATAAAGTCAATAGAACATTTTCGCTCAAGAGCATGTTTAAATTTATCAACTGGAGTACCGTCAGCGAATTGTGCTTGATCCATAAGATTGCCAGTAGTACCAGCTTTGATCATGTTCAATTTACGTCCGCTATCAGATGTTCGCTCAACAACGTTTTCATTGTCGCTATTGATTGTACCAGGAACAGGATCACACAAAGGAAGATCCGTGATACCAGCAATTTCACCAGTTCGAATTGCTTTAGGAAGCAATAATCTTTCACCATTCAATCCTTTTTGAGAATAGTTTACAGTGTATTCTCTCCAGAATGTAGGTTTATCTTCATTAACTATAAGATAAAGTTCGAGGGCACGTGAACGAGCTAGATAACCAGCTGTTAAAACTGGTGCTAATCGCGTCCAGTTATTATGTCCGCCTGCTACTGCAGTTGCTCCATAACCTTCTACACCAAATCCATTATGACCTTCATTTCCATTTGCATCCATGTATTGAGCAAACGTATTCGAATGTTCTTCGAAAGAGTGCTTAACACAATTTTTGAATGCTTGTTGTCTTGATTCACATCCTTTGAAAAGTGAACTGAAAGCATTTACATATGTATCTTTTAAAGATTCAGTTTGTAAAATGTCTTCAAATCCTCTTTCAGAGAATGGTCTTTGAATATTTTTAGACCTTGCAACATTTTCAATTGTGCGCAATACATCATGGAAAGGTTGGTATGCTAGATCTTCATTTTTATATGTCAGTTTTGTTACCATTTTTAATTTCCTCCATGGAATTTTTAGTGATTAAACGCTTTTCTACGAATTTAGCCACACTATATAAAAAAACTAATTTTGCTTTTTAATATACTGTTCCAATGCTGATATTAAGTCTTCAAATTGAGTTACATACATAGAATACCTAATCAGGGAAGCCTGTAAGGTTACGATATATGCATTTTTCAAAGCATCCTCGACAAACGATCTTAATTCAATCAACTTTCTGACCACGACGTTTGATTTAAATTTAGATAGTTTCAACAATACTTTGTCAATCTGTTCCTTTAATTCATTTAATTCTATAGATATTTTTTCCTTACTGTTAATGTCAGCAAATGGATTTTGACCGGATATTTTTTGCGTATCGCCGGATGAACTCGAAGAATCTGAACCATCATCATCATCGTCACCACCGGTGTCGAATCCTGAATCATCTTCATCCCCTTCGTCATCACCGAACGACTCATCGTCTCCAAAGTCATCTCCTCCATCTCCTTCATCGTCAGCACTTTCATCATCTCCTACATTTTCATCATCTCCACCACCGTCATCACCTTCAGATTCGTCACTTTCATCGTCACTCATTCCGTCAGCAATGGCTTCAGCAGATCTAGTAGGATTTATATTATTTTGTTCTTCTTTTAAATCTCCTTTTTCTTCATTATCTAATTTTTTAACAAAATCTTCATCTAATACACTCAATAGTGATCCGTATGATTCTCGACCTCTTCGAGCATTCATATAGTCTATATTTTTTGTATATTTTAGAAAGATAGAAAAACCTATACCTAAAGAATCGCCACCACTAGAATCATCTAGTACTAATTCGATATCTTTTTGAGTACCTGTTTCTTTAAGATTCATATGCTCTATGATATATTGTAACAATTGGTTTAAAGCTGTTTTTATTTTATCTCGCTCAGTTACATATTCAACATCATTCTTTTCATCAATTATCTTATCTTCCTCTATTTGAAATTTCGTACGGATCTTCTTATCACAATAACAAGAGATCAATTCAATATTAAATCCTTTATCAGATGTGTTAAAGGTTTCTTTATTTCGTAATATAGTCAATTCGATAAAATGTTCAATATCAACAGGTCGATTAATAGTGATAAAACCAAATAATGGTTTTAACGAATCAGTCTTTTCACCTTTATCCAAAATAAGAGTTCTAGCATAATCTACTATAGTAGTTATTAATTCTTTTATTTCTGGTAATTGTTTCTCAACAAATCTAAATAAAGGTAAAGGTACAGTTCCTCTAACATCTCTTTCCGCTTGTCTAGCAGCTAATACATCTTTCTCTAAAGAGTTATCGGAATCTAAATGATCCACCTTAACCTTTTCTTCAGATTCATCTGTACTAACAGATACTGTTTTATCCATAACTAATTTCTTTCCATTATTATCTTCTAAGGATCTAGCGTAATCGCCAGATGCGTAAAAATCTAAAAAATTCATATATATTCTCCTTGATTAGTATAAAAGAATGTTTTTGTTAAAAAAATAAAATGGTCTAGCTCTATTTTGAGCTAGACCAATAGATTAATGATTTTCTAAGAAATTAAAAGAACTGTTACTTCTAATATTTGGGATAATCTTATCTTCAATATCAAAGTTCAATTTGTCTTCTTCATCTGTCATAGATTTATCTGCTACTTGTTTAGCCATATACATTGGGATAATACATTTAACAAATACGTTAAAGATAATATCAAAATTATTATCTTTAACTTTACGATTAGATTCAATTGCACTAAGATTGTTAGCCAATACTCTTGCAAGCTTGCTGTTATAGATACAATTATATTCACATTCGACCTCTTCACCATATTCTGCTAATTTAGACATAGTTACAGCTGGATAATCTACTTCTAATGTAGTAGTGATTAATTTAGTTATATCTATATTTTGCTTATTAAATTTATTAATAGCTTCTGCAAAATTACATGAATCTTCATTTATATATTGCAAATATTCATAAAGATCATCTTCACCAGGATTTTTTCTCACACTATAATCATTTATTTTGCTATGTTCGATTAATATATTTTTCATTCCTTCGCATATATAAGAGAGAGCTCCTTTATCTTCTTTAGAAGACGATGATGATAAAACATGAATAGTATTCATAATATCACCCAAAGAAACAACACAATTATTAATACTCATTTCACAATCTGGTGTAGTTGAAGTTGTATCTGATAGCATTTGTAGAGATATAATAGCATAAGCATGAGCTTTAGTTTTAAAATAAGCATATCTTATATCATCAGCTGTAATACCAGTTGAAACAGGATAACTTCTATCGGACACAAACCATTTGCGATACAAATAAGATATTACACCCATAGCTTGATAATAACCTAAAGATGACTTTTCTTTATCTTTACCTTGTATAGATTCTTTTTCTTTTAGTTTATAAAAAGCAGCAGCATATACTGTCAACTGATAGAAAAACTTTGGAGAAATAGATGCTGGTATTGTATCTACTACATTATCTATAAAATGATTATATAGAATATCAATATCAGTAGTTGTAACACTACCACAATCTGTCATACAATCATAAAATGGTACAATCTCACCAGGCTTTTTATCTCCAGAATCATCCTCAGAAAAATATCTTGTAGTTATATATTCATATACTCCACATGCTATCACATTAACTGTTTCATAATCTAAAAGATAATTGTCGAATACAGATGGTTGTGTGATTACATTCACAGTTTCCAATAGTGACATCATAGTAGCTCTACTTTCTCTATTTAACAATTTACTTTGTGTTAGATAAGAAATATCTAATTCTTTTTCAATATAATCGAGATCTAATTTAGAAATCTTTTCACCAATAATTACAAAAGGTAAGCTTAATTTATCACTAATGTCAAATCCTAAACGATCTGAATAAAACTTATGCATTTTATATACTGTGTATATCAATGATAATAGTTTATATTTTACATCTGATTCCATTACATTAGAAGAAATTAATCTATCTCCAAATGATTCAATAGGAATTTCTGATCCTTCAGAATACAAACTCTCACATGTTAAACCAAATCTTTCAGCTGATGTGATAAGTAATCCTGTTAAATAAAGAACTAGAGATGCATACGTTGCAGAAAACATACTAGAGAAACTGCATTCATATGATCTATTTAATGAATAGTTTTCATATGCACGCTCAAGTTTTGAGCCTACTAAATTATAATTAAATATGTGACTTCCATCAGTCTTAGAATTATAAAGATCTGTGTCTCTATCATAGACGCCTATGATTTTTAGAAACTTAGAATAATTTCGTTCAAGACTTGATTCTAATTTAGCCATAGTAACTCTAATAGTAGAAACTTCTTTAGCTCCATATTTAGGTTTTGTTAATAGTAAAGATATCATATCTAAACTTACAATACCATAATTATAGAATAATTTTCCATAATCTCCAAATTCCAATAATGAAGGAAGTGTGATTGCTTCCTCTGCATATTCCAATACTTTATCTGGCACTACATCTGTATCAAACAACACTTCAAATGCTTTATCACAATCTTTATTGTGAGCAATTAAATTATTTGGATAACCATCATCGGTTCTAAATTGATACCTTGGTTCACCAATTAATGTGTTAAAAATGATATTCACGTTATCAAACGGTAAGCCTAATTTAAAATTAGGACTATTTTCATTATTCATATCTTAACTCCTATTAAGTATTTTTCTAAAATATTATTATACATAGATTTGTTTTTCAAACAATTTAATATAATAAAATGGAAATAGAATATTAGGAGAATAAATATGGGCAATTTTAAGAATCAGAGTATAATCGATTTTAAAAAACCATTTCTATGTAGTGTTGAAGGTTATGAACCTAAACCTATAAATGAAATAATTGAAGTTGTTGATGAAAAGAAACGTATAGTAAATACACGTTTAGCCGAATGTAATGGGGTATCTAGAAACCGTTGTTTCTATGGATTGGAGGAAACCGTTAAATCATTAGATCATTCTAAATATATTCAAGAGAATATTGCACAAGGAATGTGGACTGGTGAATTAGAACATCCACCTAGAAATTCTGATTTAAACAGATTTATGAAAATTGATGATTCTCGTATTTCTCATAAGATATATAAATATTGGACTGAGGGAGATTTTCTAAAGGGAATGGTTCAATTCATACCACCACAAGGTGATATGGTATGGAGATGGATTACAGAAGCTGATATGAATATGGCATTCTCACTTCGTATCTATACACCAAATTATCTAAAGAAAAAAGATAGTGGTGGTGTAGAATATGTAGAAAAGAAATACCCTATGTATCCTGTAACATTTGACTGCGTTAGAACTCCTGGTTATGAGAATGTGCGTATTGCTGATCCAAAAGCATTTGCTTCACAAAATACATATTACATTACTAATGGAAAAGCTACTAATGGTACAGAAAATTACATTATCGATTGGTTTGATAATGATGCAGAAAAACACTTAAAGGATTTATTAAACTCTACTTCTCAAGAAGATTTAAACATTGTAGGAGATATCTTTGATATGGACATGGCTAAAGCTCGTGCTGTATTAAATCCAGATACTTTACAAATTACAATGTCTGCTGAAGATGGAAGAAGTGTAGCTATGAATATTAATTCATTTATGTTTAATAATATTATGAATAAACTATAGGAGATTATATGGTAACATTAAATAATCTTTTATTTCATTTAAAAGATGAAATAGGTGAAATAATATATAATTCTCAAAAACCAGAATTTTATAGAGAGATATTAGAAAAAAAGACTTTAATGCTTTGGGCTACTTATTTTCCAAAGATAGTAAAAGCTATTATGATTAGAGAAGCTGATGGTGTACCGATGAAACATCCACAAACTGGAGTAGTGTGTAGATCTGGTCTTTATAAGATACCTAAGAATAATCCTGATGATGTCTATATCAGTTATGAGAAAGTTTATTATCAAGGAAATCTTAATATGAATCAAGCTAGTAGTTCTCTACCAGCTATGAATAATATGATAGGTCTAATTTCACAATCACTTCCTAATAATCAATTCTATGGTATTGAAAGATACAGTTTTGAATTCTCTCCACCTGATTTACTTAGAATAGAACCTATACCTATGAGGCACATAGATTTTTCTATTAATATGCAAAGGATTCCTAGATTAACAGAAATCCCAGTATATTACTTAGAACCATTTAAAAACCTGTTTATAGCAGATGTCAAAATCTCATTATATAACAAATACAAACATCTTGCTAAAGGTGGAAGTGCTACGTATCAAGGTTTAGAGATCACAACTGATTTAATATCAGATTTAGAATCTGGTAAAGACGAAAGAAAAGATAGTCTAGAATTGTTCGAGAAGAACTATTGGAAAGATCCATCTAGATATGAATCATTACTGTTTTACGACAGTCCTTAACAAAAAAATAACTCTACACCATTATGGTGTAGAGTCGTTTTGTGATTAATTAAGTGCCTTTTTAGTACACTCAAATCCAATGTTTGCTGCTTTAACCCATGAGGTTGGTGCTGCTGTCATAATACCATATGCTGCTGAATACTCAATCTCTTTTCCTTTCTCATCCTTTACAGTATGAGCAGGTACAAATTTTGAGATAACTGCTGCGATAGGGGTTTTGATAATTGTTGTCCCCTCATTTCGCTCAGTTGAAAGAATTGTTGTAATTTCTTTCTCAGCCGCTTTAAATGATTCTTGTACAGTAGCTTTTGGAACACCTTGGTTCTTCTCTACTCTGGTCAAGAATTCAGCCCAATCAATGCGTTTTACAGCACTTGTTTTTTCTGCCATTTCTAGCCTCCTAATAAGATTATAAAGTTAAACTTTATATTAATATATTTATCGGAATATATTTTATTATACTCCAATAAATAATATATAATTAACTCTATTGTTTAGTGATCAAATTATCCTCGTTTGAATATTCCGAATAAACCCTTAGATTTTTTCTTACTATCTTTAGGGAATTCCATTTTAATTTTGATACTACCACTATCACTATCTGCCAAACGATAAAGAGCTTTCCATCGTTTAGCAAACATTTCATTTGCATTATGAAGTTCTTCTAAAACAGATCTAGCATCTTTTATACTATATGAGCGTCTAACTGCAATACGTTTCTCTTCAATAACCTTGCCAATATCTTCAATTAGTTTATTGAATTGATAGATCAATATATCATCTTGATCATCACTTGTCTTTATCATTTCAATTTTATCTGCAGAATCTTTAATGATATCTTTAGATATATTAAACTCTTTAACTCCTTCATAAGTTTTTACATATTCAAGATCGCCAGCTTTTGACCCATAACATCCACAACCAGTAACTCCCACATGTGCCATCATATACTTTTCACCCATATCATCATACTCTGTTTTACAACATTTACGACAATATTCAGCTGCTTCATCTTGTTTCATTTTATCAGATTTATAATATTTATCTTTATTAATCTCAAGACTTTCTTCTTGGGAATTATTATCATCTTTCATTGATGTTGCAGTCGTAGCTGAATCACATTTATTTTGTTGTCTATCAACAATACCATTTTTTATTGCATTTTGTAGTTCAGATAAATATTTCCTATATAATTTACGAACATCATTTCTTGCACATTCTAATAGATCGCTATGTTCTTTCAATGAAAATGTTAAAGGTATTCTTTCTACAAGTTTATCGCGGAGCCAATCTATATTTACAATTATATCACTTGCCCATGATAGTCGTATCAATTTTTCATATCCATCAATCGTTTGACATTCTTTAATACTACATTTTAGAAGAATAACATCATTTCGAAGTCCCGCTAAATCATCAAATAAGTCATGTCCACCAAATGTTTTAGTGTGCATTAATGAACCTGGTTTTTCATTATAGCAATTACAACCTGTAATACAATCTATACCATCTTCATCATCTTTGATGACAATTTCACCGTTACAACATTTTTTACAATATTCATATTCTAATAAACTTCTAGATTGCTGTCGCATATATAGATCAAAACCAGATAAGTTTTCACTCTTCTTTTCTTTGTCAGACTTCTTATCTTTAGATTTTATAATTCTATCCATAGTCTTCATGAAGTATGCATCTGTATCATAGTCATAGCTATGAATTGTACAATCCAATTCTGGATACTCGACATGTCCAGTACGATCTTTACTAGGCTTCTTATCTTTAGCATTATCTTCTTCAGATTTTCTATTTCTAGCTATAATCTTATCCAAGAATTCTAAATTTGAACCATGACTAGGAGTTGACCAACCTAATTCTGGACACTCAACGTATCCAATACAATCTTTACGAGATTTATCACATTTATTCGCTTTAGCTTTTTCCAACATACCTTTAGGTGGACCTATTGTCGATTCAACATATCCGTAGAGGTCTTCAACATTCTTATCTTTAAATTCATCCCTCAATGTACATTCTGTGTGGATATCTACAATCGTTTCAGCATCTTCACGAGATGGTGTGGGATTGAAAGGACCAATACCTTTAGATTTCTTATCTTTACCGTACATTCTGTAAAGATATTCTATGATCTTTGCAGCATCATTATCTTTATTCGCTTTAGCTTTTTCCAACATACCTTTAGCTGGACCCACTGTCGATTCAACATATCCGTAGAGGTCTTCAACATTCTTATCTTTAAATTCATCTGCAATCTTCTTAGAAGCTCTTGTCGCTTTAGCTTTATATCTTCTTAAGAATTTACGTGCATTATCAATGATCGGAACAATTTCCTCCAATATACGAGTTTTTCGCCCATTTGAATCTGAAACACGGAAAATGTCTTTATACAAGACTTCATTCGCTTTTTCCAATTTCTTAATCTCTTTCTCAATTTCTTCGTTCTTTCCCAGACCAGTACATTTGTAAATCAACGTAGTGATCATTTTCCTAACCGTTTCACAATTGAAATCTTCATCTTTAATCTCATTTGAATTAAATGCCTTCAAAAGTGCGACGATCTCTTTATCGGACATATTCTTTTCTTCTCTTACCATTTAAGCCTCCTGTGGAATATAATATATATTACTATAGTAATTTAATAAATAAAAAAATAAACGGGTATCACTACCCGTTTATTAAAACTAATGTGTTATTTTTCAAACACTCTTCGAGCAAACCCAGTAGCTTCGCTTTTTATAGCTTCATCTCGCATAGCTTCAAAGTTGGCTGCGGTTGCTTTAGTGAAATCTTTGTAGATTCTTAAGATTTCAAGTTCACATGTAGATAGTTCATCTTTGACATCTTCTTCGGTGATACTTTGCTCTTTACGAGATTTTATCATTTTGTTGATAAGTCCCAAGAGTCTGACAGCGTTCGATTGTTCATTTTCAAAATGACAATCAGTGCTGATATCCGTCAACGCTTGAATTACACTTATAATTCTATCATCAACATCTACATTTTTATCAAACATGATATACTCTGTAAAGTTTATGATATCCGTCGATAGAACTTCTTGCTTAGCATAGATCCCAGTTCCATCGTTTTTGAAATCTTTGTTTTCTTCAACAAATTTACAAATACGATCTACAATTGGTACGATTGTTTTTTCATAAACTTTCTCAGCTATACCATCTTGACTTGAAGCACGTACATGTTTGATAATACGAATTGAAATCATTCTAGCCAAACATAAACAAGTTTCAGCTATACTATCACTCGTATACGCTTCACTACCGATCATTTTAATTAGAGTACCAATTGCATGTACAATCTTTAAAAGACCATCTCTGACATCTACATTTTTTTGATCTGGAGTCATCTTATCTAATCGATCAAGTTTCTCCAAAATCTTACCATCCAACATTGGAATTACAACTTTAAGATCTTCCGGAAGATAGGATTCTGGTACACTGGTGTGACCCAATAATATAATAACCGATCCTTTAGATAATTGAGGGAATTCAGGGATTAATTTAGTTACCTCTTTCTCCCAATTTTCATCCTTTTTAATCTTTTCGATTTCATCTCTGCGCTCGATGAGCTCAGCCAATACTGTGTTTTGTTCACAGTTCATTTCAACCGTTTGTTTTTCTGCCATATTTAGGCCTCCTGTATTTAATAATATATATTGGAAATTAGATTTAATAAATAAAAAATAAACGGGTAATGAAACCCGTTTATTTTAAGTTGCACCTAATTCATGAAATCAAAAGGAAACTTATCAGATTTCTTTTCAGAAGATTTTTTCATTTTATTGTGCAGAAATAAAGATGCGAGTAAACCATCTTCGCGTCCAGCCAACATCATAAGAGATGGAAGATTTTCTTTATTTGCCGTCATAAGAGACGGAAGATCAATTTCCCCATTCATCATCATAAGAGTCGGAAGGTCAATTTGTCCTTTCATCAACATAAGAGTCATAGGATCAATCTTGCCGCCGTGCGACATCATCATCATGAGAAACGCCGGGTCTAATTTTTTATCTTTCTTATTCTTCACAGTTGTGCGTGAAGACCCAGACCCAGTAGGTTTCGTTGCCATCATTTGTAACAACGAAATTAGTTTATTCGCACTAAAATTAGATGGTAACAAATGTAAAAGATGTTTTTCATCTTCAAATTGCTCCATCAATTCATCATCAAGTAATAATGACAATGATTTCGGATCAATCTCCAAGCTACTAAATCCAGGTATTACCTTTTCAATAGCTTTCTCCCAACGCTTATTTATAGCGTTAATTTTTTTGGCATTCTCTTTAGCAACATTGCGCATTTTGAGAATCTCTTTTAGAGTGTTTTTTTCTTTTGTCATATTTGACCTCCTAATATACCATATAATATATATAACTCGAGATCATTTATTACAAAATCATTTTATTTATCTTCAACAAAACCAAATTGCTTGTATAGATTTATAGCGGCTGAATTAGATTTACAAACCTCAATAGTTAGAACTTTATTACCTTTAGATTTAACAGTCACATCCTCAGAGAATTTTAATAAGTTAGGACCTTCTCCCTGTCTTCTATATTTAGGAGATACATATAATGCTACAACAGTTTTACCGTTAGTTTTAGAATTTTTTTCTAATATTATAAATCCTTTTATATTTTTTTTATCATCACTCTTATCAGTTTTAACATAAGTATCATATTCTTTTATCATATCCATTGCAACATCTAATTTATCAGCACTTTTCATTGTAGTCTTTTCTTTTTCAAATCTATCTTGTTCTTTAACAAAATTATAATATTCGTCAGCAAAACCATAAAAGTTAAAATCTTTTTTATTAAATTCACTTTTAAACGATCTTTTAACTTTAGTAGGAACAGGTCCAAATTTAATTAAATCAATTTCTGAAAAGTCTTCATTAGGATAAGACTTCAATTTTTTCTTTATTAGATACATTCTATTATCATCTTCTTGAGATAGATTGTATGCTTCATCAATTGGGTCGTTCATATAAACTCCTTATTTAATATATAAAAAATAAACAGATAAAAGTATCTGTTTATTTTAAATCAATTAGTAGTATACAACTATTGCTGATACTACAACCCACAGAAGAAATGCAATATTTAATACTACTTTCTTAAGTGGAGTCGTCACTTTAGAGGAGAATTCATTTTCTCCCTTTTTGATTAACTCTGTTTTAATGTCCCATACGAATAAGAATCGTATAAATGCATATACACTAACAAGCGTATACCAGAACATTATAGCTCTTGATATCGTTGGATTTAATAATGATAGAGTTGCTATCAATCTTATACCCAACATTACCCATAGTGTAATTTCAACACTACGAAGCTCATTTTCATACTCACCTTTGTAAGTACCATGGTATACAATAACTGATACCATAACTGAAAAGAACATAATCAATTCGAAAATTAGATTACCCATAACTTTTTTCCTCCAATTAATTTGATTCAAAATATAATATACAGACAAAATATAATTATATTTCATATATATATTATTTAGTAATCGAGGTAATAAATGATTAAACTTAGAAGATTAAAGATAGAAAATTTTACTATATTAAAAGAAGTAATGGGAAAAGATAATATGGAATTAAACTTCACAGACAATCCTATTTGTATAATAGTAGGAAAGAATGGATCTGGTAAAAGTTTTATAATGTCTTTATTATCTCCGGCACCTGTGGATTTAGTGAGAAATAGATCTGGAAATCCTGCGATCCCAGATAAAACCGGATTAAAAGAATTAGACTTCGAGTTAGATGGAAAATATCTTTACAAGATAAAGATTGAATACGATCCAAAGAAAACTACTTGTCTTATACACAAATATAATAAATATACCAATGAAGATTTAGGTGAACTAAATCCTAATGGAAATGTGAATACCTATTTTGATGTTCTGGATAAAGAATTGGGCTACACTAAACACTATTTAAATATTGGTTATCTCTCAGGAAGTATAACTAATATAATAGCCATGAAGCCAACTGAGCGTAGTGCTTATATAAGTGTATGGTTGCCACAATTAAGTGAGTTTATAAATTCATTTAAAATAGTATCTAAAAAGTCTAATATGTTAAAACGACAGATCGATATGTTAAATGAAGATATAGGCAAATTGTCTGATACAGATTATGATATTATAATCGAAAATCACAATAAGAATATCTATGAATTAGAAACTGCTTATCGATCTAATTTAAACGAGCAAAGTAAAACTAAGGCTTATATTAATATTGTAAAGGATGTATCAAAAGAAGAATTAGAAACTAAGATATTTGACTTTAAACGCAAAGTTAAATTATTAAACCAAGAAAGAATTGAGATAATGGATGAGAAAGATCTATTATCAAAATACTCTGGTAAAAGTGGAAAGAAACTTTTAAATGATACAATTAATAAATGCAGTAGTGAGCTCAGTGTATTAGGGGAGAAAATAAATAATATCGATTCCAATATATCTAATATCGAAAACGAATTAAATGAGATTAAGAGTGACGATAAAGAAATGGACAACGACACATTTATTAATATCGAAACTACTATTAATTCATTAAAAGAAGAAATAGATAATTTGGAATCAATAAAGAAACGAACTCTTATTGACAATCCTCATTATAGCGAAATAGAAAATATAAGTAAATCTGATATAGATATATTTAAATCTTTCTTATCTGACTTAAAGGATATTAGAAATAAGATAACTTCATTAGTAGATTCTTCTTACTTAAAAGATAATGATTATATTACTTCTTCAAATGATAAATTTTCTCAACTAATAGATCTATACGAAATAGATTTAGATAAACTAGAAGATAGTATAATGACTATTACTAATAAGATATATCTATTAAAGAATTCAGATATGTCATATATGATGAATCTAAAACCGCCAGCTTGTAATGTAAACTCTTGTGGTGTTCTCGAAGAGCTTATGAAGTATGTAAATCCTAATGAAGAGATAAAGAAATTACAATTAAAACTAGATGGAATGATTAATTCTAAATCAGAATTAATTAATAAGATTTCTAAGATAAAAGAAGATTCAAGGGATCTATCTCAAGCTTTAGATATTATAGCAGATATGAATAATCGTATCTTCAATAAGAAAGATCTTATTGCTAAAATGCCATCTTATATAAGAAAATCTTTTGAAGATTCTGATATGTGTAGTGTCTTAAATGCTATTCCTATCATGCTCGACAAGATTGAAGATTTTAGTGAGTATATTTACTTAATTGAGAAATTAGCCATTTCAAACCAGTCTATGGGGAACTCCCTTGTCACCTATAATTTGTTAAAACAGAAAAAATCAATCAACGAAAAATGGTCAAAATTGCATGAAAACAGACAAAAAATGATGTCGGCAAGGCAAATTTTGATAAGTGATTTTAACAAAAATGAGAATTTAGAAAAGAGGCTAAAAGATCTAAATATTTTAAGTGAACAAAATGGAAAGAGAATAGAGGAATATAATTTCAAATCTGATGCCCTTTTAAATGAACAAAAGCTTTTAAGTGAGATGTCAAAAAATTATTATCTTTCTAAATCACTTAAAGAGATTAATGATAAATTAGAGATTAAAATATATCAAATAAAGAATGATTTAGACGATCATAATACTAAGATCGAATTTATAAAGAATAAGAAAAACTCTATGAGTACATTAATAGAAAGTAGAGACAATTTATTAAAGAGAAAGAAAAGATATGATATTCTATCAGATGTATGGAGTCCAAAGATTGGTTATCCAGCTTTGCAAATGGAAGAATGGTTAGATGATTTAACAACACAAACTAACTTAGATTTAGAAAGAATGTGGGGATCGGATTTAAAGATCGAATCATTTACAATTGGTGCTAATGAATTTAGTATTAGTGTAAATAGAAATGGATCAATTATAAAGGACGCATCTGAATGTAGTGATGGAGAGAAATCTACTTTATCATTAGCTATATCATTTGCAGTTATTGAGATAAACTTAAAATACAGAAAATACAATGTATTAAGATTTGATGAATTGGACGGACCATTTGATGTTGATAGACGTAGAAGTTTTATTGATGTATTAAACAATCGTTTAGGAGAATTAGATTGCGGCAGCACATTCATAATCTCACACAATAATGAGTTTGGGGATACACCAGCAGATGTTATACAACTATCAGAAACAGATGAGAAAAATGACTTAGTTAATAAGACAGTCATATATAATTTACGAGGGGAGTGATATGAAAAACACAATTGAAAAACTAATGAGGACAACGTTTGCGAACGATCCGATTGATGTAGCGAATAAGTTTGCTACATCATTTGAAACAGCTATTAGAAATTATTTTGGAGCCGATCTTGATGATTTAAAAGAAGACAATAGAATTCGAATCAAATTGGTTGAAGAATGCTACAAAGAAAAAGGTACTGTTGATGTATTATTTAGTGTATATTCATACATTATTAATAATGCTATCAATACCATCACGTTCCAAATTCCAAGATATGAATCAGTTGCATCTACACATGAACATGTAGGATTAGAATTTGATGAAAGACTTGAAAATGCAATGGCTAAATACAATTATGAAATAGTTTCATTTATGCGCTCTGGTCTTTTATTTAATGGTGTAGGTGAAAATTGTAACTATTCTATGCGATTGAAATATGAAATTGGTCAACCTCTTGAGAGAAGAGTAACTCCCTCAAATTAATTTTAGGAGATTTTATGAAAAACAATGCCATCGACAAATACATGGAGAAACATGACTATGATGCTACATTCAAACCTTATGATAACGATTGTGAGGATTTCGTAGTAGAGTTTAACAAAGCTGTACGAAAATATATGGACGTATTAGAAGAAGATGAAAAGATTGGTTATATACAAAAGATAGATATCTTAAGTATTGATGACGAATTTTATAAGATCTATTTTAGAGTGAGCGATTTTAAACTTCAAAGAATTTATAAGAATTATAAATTGTCTGAGTTTTGGCCAAAGATGGGAACAGCATTTTCTAAGTACGGATATAACATTGAGATTACATTTGTAAGCGCTATGAACATAGATGATGAATTTGCATTTGACCGATTCTATGCATTAACATTAAAGCCATAAGGAGAGTATATGAAAAAACGTTTATTGAATCTGTTTAAGAACGAAAATCCTTTAGAGGAAGTTAAAAAACTAGATGATATAATAAATGAAGAAGTTAAGTGTATAACAGACAGTGTTGAGGAACTACTAACTGGTTTTGTTAATGGTGAGCTAGTAAAGCCTTGTAAATACAATCTAATAGATAAATGTGTCAAGGTTAATCTAGCAGGTGGTTCTGCTATATCAATGATGCTTGAAGTTAAAAAGGAAGAGACTCATTTAATAAATTCTATTGATAAACGTGTTGTATTACGTTTTGATGATAGAGCAATGTATATTCGAAACACGATAAAACAGATTAATAGAATACCGTTTAACATTGATGAATTGTTAAATATTCACAATAGTGATTCGATATTGAAAAAACGATTTAAAGAGATTGGTGACAAATACGATATTGTTATAATCTTTGATAAGCACCCTGAATTTAAAACAGCAGAATCTAAACGCATAAGCTTAGTTATAATTGAAAGGGAAGAGGAGGAGGAAGAACAGTTATGAAAGAAAAACTAATCGACGTAGTTAAGAATAATATGAATATTAGAAAGGAAAGACTTATAAAATATTTGGATGATGAAGCTGCTGAAACAGCAAAAGAAATCGAATATATAAAAACTAATTTAATTCAATTATTCAATTCAGATGAAAACTCTAAATTTCAGTATATGAATGATAATCCGGAGGATGGTGATCAATCATATGATTATAAAATAAGACAATTTATGACAACAAAGGTCACAGATCCTAAATTAATAGAATATATTCATAAACATTGTGAATCTTCATCTACGAGTTGTTCAGATTTTATGCAAAAAATGTTAAATGAAGTAAGTGAAATGTTTGGTATAAGCATTGATATGGAAATACGATTCAATACTGACAAAACTAGCATACTAGTTTTCATTATATTCGTTTATTATATTGATGATGAAGAAGAATAATGTAATTTAAATAAGGGGGTTTTTACCCCCTTATTTTTTCTGTAATAAAGCATAGTTTCACTCACATATTATTAGGTGAATAGAGTATGAAATAGATTTAGAATATCTTGTAACAAACTAGTTCTTAACTAGAAAAGATATCAATAAAACCTATGATACTCGAAGGAGGTCTTATGACTACGACTTTAAATTCAAAATCAATTGCAAATGCGATCGATGCATTTGCTTTCGCGATCAAACCATCATTTGAATCACAACAAGAAGCTGACGAATATCAGCCTCAATTTGATGTCGAGTTAGAGGGAGACACTTATATAGTATCTTCTTTAACAAACGAGTCTGATGAAATGATCCTATCACTTCCTCAGTTTGAGGAAATTGATATTAATTGTCGTGATAACACAAACGAAATCGGAAGTGCAATAGTGCGCTTACGATCTAGAGTACAGTTTAACGGCGACGTCAAACTGTATAGAGCAGGTAAAGACCTGCACGGTCGAGAGACCGTAGCTATATGGTCTGAGACTGTATAGTGATTAAATAAGAGATCTTCGGATCTCTTATTTTTTTTATAAATATATATTATTTAATGAATACAATATAAGGAGTTAATATGAATAAACTTGAGGTATTAAGAGAGAAACATTTAAAAGCACTTGAACGAATTAAGAAAGAGAAAATTGAAACGGAATATGATAACTTTAGAACTATACTTAAAGAAGTATATAAGTTCTTAACTATGGAAAATCCAGATACTTCTAATACTAAGTTCCATGTGGATTTAACTAACGTTCTTTATGATAATACAATGTGTTCATACACATTAGGGGTTAATGGTGATGAAGAAGAATTTGGTCAATTGGTTAAAGATACAATACCTTTAAAGGTTATTGATAATAAAACTTATAGTTATTTTATCCCATTAGTTAATCAGTTAGCTATTGATTTAGGAGTAAAGACTGTTACTATAAATCGTGTTGATTGTGATATAGTAATGATAGATATAGGAATTGATTTCGGATTCTAGAAATTATAGGAGGGAAATATGGCATATATTGACACTGAAGAACAACGAAAAAGACACCACGATAATATGATTAGATTTATCGAAGAAAGAACTATGAATGAGTCTTTAGACTTGAAGATTGCTTTAAAAAACGTTTCATCTTTATTAGATAATATCAAACCAATATCTATTGAAGACGAAGACTAAACAAAAATAAGAGGGTTTATCTCCTTCTTATTTTTCTGTAACATGATTGTAATTTTAATATATATTATTAAGTGTATAATAAATAGAATATCTTGATAAAACTAGCTTGTGCTAGACTAGATATCAAAAAACTATTATGCATAAAGGAAGTAACACTATGACATTATTTCAAAAACTAAAACAAGAGCATTATGCTATTGTCGATGCACTCACTGAAGAAACTAGAGTTGCAGGAGGTGATATTAAAAGTGTCTGTGACGAGATTGAACGTCTTCTTACAGGTGATGAAGAAGGATCTAAATTCGAATTAATATCGAAAATAGATTGCGGATACACATTAACAATTCATCTCGCTGTTAAAGATAGTGAGAAAAACTTTGCGGATACTGTATTACATTCTGTCGAAGACAGTTTTTGGATGTCTGATATTATGGTAGACAATCTAGTGGCCGCTGAATATTTGGGCCAACTAGAAGATAGTCTTCAAGAGACGCGTCATCTTCAGATCATTCGACACACAAACTGTGATCGAATGATGATTACAGTCGCAATAGACCTAGAAGATTAATCTGGGTCTAAGAAATAAGAGGGGATAATTCCCCTCTTATTTTTTTATTCAATATCAAAATCTACACAACCAAACTCGCTAAGTTCATTCGCTTTATCAACCCTATCATGAAAACTATTAGCTATATCAACGGAACCGAATAGCTCATACGCTTTAGTCCGTTTTAATTTTTTGTCCCTATGTTTTATTAATGGGTCTTTCATACCATTTGTATTGGTCGCGGTCAGTGCTATGTTTAAAGCAGCTATGTCGAGCGATCGGTCTTCAGGTTCCACAAAAGGATTGTCCTTACGTTCTTCTTTCTCGAATTCTTTAACTTTACCGTATATACGTTTAAATAGTACTTCCTCAGCTCTTGTAGCTTTAGGCTTATATGATTTGATCATGTCTATATTGTCATTATATTGTTTGATAAAAATATAAAGACTTTGATTTTGTTCATCTGTTAATATTACATCTATATCATTATTCAATAGATTAACTACATCAGTTAACTTTATTGAGCATCGATTAAGTGGACCATAACAATGTAATGCTGGGATCCATTCTGAAAATCTAACTCCTAAAACTGTTATAACACTTTTTTCAGTATAGTTAATTATACCCATGGATCCCCTCCAAATTATTTAATTTGATTATCTCGAGATACTTTAGCTGCAAATGCAGTTCGAGTAGCTTCAGGGATAGCATTAATTCCAGGAATTACTTTGATGTTTAAAATGATATTGATAAATTGCATTGCACGTTGTGGCGTTTTAAAACGGAAACTTGCATGAGGATTTCGGAATCCTAACAATAACAATTTTTCACATGTAATTGTAAATGAACCGTTGTATCCAGCGATACCACGAATATCTACAGTAAATGAAATATTAGAATTAAGATCATCACTTTGAATAGGTTCAACAGTACCCTCAATAGGTGGTAAGTCTCTTTCCTCAAGTGGAGCTTGTTCTACTTCATCTGCACGAGCTTTAGCTGCTGCTGCGGCTTCTGCTCTCAATTTAGCTGCTTCTTCTTTTCGAATTTCTTCTTTAAGTAGTGCTGCTTCTTTTTGTTTAGCAAGTTCTTCCTTGCGTAGAAGCTCTTCTTCTTTCTTTTTAAGATCAGCTTCTTTTTTCTCGATTTCTTTTCGAGCCATTTCTTCTTTCATAGCTGCTTCCTTTTCTGCAATAGCTTTTTCAGCGGCTTTTTTAGCTGCTGCTTCTTTAGCCTCAATAACTTTACCAGCTGCTATTTTAAGAGCTTCCTCTTTCTTAGCAAATTTTTCAGCTTCTTCTTTTCGAATTTCTGAATCGTGCTTTGCTAATTCTCTTGCAGCTTCTTCTTTCTCGTCAATTTGTCGTTGTTTATCTGGTTCGATAATATGTTTTTCATATAATCGAACAGCAAATTCACGTCGAGATGTTTCATCCTCTAAAGTCTTCAATTCCTCGATATCCTCAGGTGTAAAAAACTTTTTTACTTCCTTAAGAATAACTACAGTTTTGATATGATGTAGAGCATTCAAATCCAAGACAATTGGCTTTCGTTCTTCTTCCATATGTTTCTCCTAAATAAAAATCAATAGATAGTTCATTACAAACTATCTATTGAGTAAAAGCGTTAGATATTAAAAAATATCTCCGAAAAATGATTCAACACCTTCGTCATCTTCCATGTCATCATCTTCTGTTCCTTGTTCATCGTCAGAAGCTGCAGCAGCTTGATCGATAGGATCATCAGAATCAGATACGTCGTCAGATCCTTCATCATCACCAGTGTATTCTTCTTCTTCACCATCTACAGTAACAGTTACGTTAACTTCTGGTTCGTCATCTTCATAACCGAAGAAGTTGATGCTGTCAAAATCTTCTTGAGAGATTTCTTCACCACTACCTGCTGATTCATCATTGATATTAACATTAACGTTTACGTCAACACCGATGTCACTATCTTCGTCATCACTGTCTTCCATATCGTCATCATCTCCACCCATGTCTTCATCATCAGAACCTTCGTCAGTGTCACCACCAACGTCTCCACCCTCATCGTCACTAGCATCAGATGCTTGATCGATAGGATCTTCTTCATCTTCGAAACCATAAAAATATGATTCCTCACCTGTGTCAACACTTACATCAACATTGATAGTAGGAGCTCCGTCGTCGTCGCCTCCAACTTCTTCCTCTTCCTCTGTTTCTTCAGTTTCAGAAGCATCAAATTCGTCATCTTCAAATCCAAAAAGACTGTTCCAATCTTCAACTGAAACTACATCACTTTTGTCTACAGAACCTGGTTTCCCATCTTCTGGAAGATCAACATCATTGATAACAGGTTCAATATTGTCATCATCGTCTGTGTTGTTATCGAGTAGATCTGTTTGATCTTCGAAATCGTCGTCACTTTCAAAACCGAAAAAACGGTTATTAATTCGTCTAGCCATAATAATCACCCTTATAAAATAAATTTTAAGATATATTTTATTTATCCATTAGTATCGATTCGTCTAGTACTAATTGGGTCTGTTATTACATTATCACCAACCTTACTAGAAACTATTTCATCAGCTAATTCTTTAACTATGAAACCTAATACTGGGATTAAATAAAAAGCCTGATAAGAGGGTATTGAGCTGTAGAAATAATCCACATGATCAAATTTCTCATCAATGACATTCATTAAATGATTTAAGTTTTTCGACTTATCATTTATATATAGTGCAATAATGTGCTCAATGATATTAAACACATTACCTTTATCTATATCAGTTACAGGAACATCTTCTGTAACTTGGTTTTGAATTATATCACATAAGTCCTTCGGAAATAGCGTAAGCGTATAACTTGTCGGAGAACTAGTATGGATAATGTTCATCTTGCCGTATAGCACTGGTTGTGCATCAGGTGTAGAAATATTTAAATCTATAGGTAGTTGATACTTATTAATAAGTCTACTCCTATTCCTTTTTTCCAAAGCATAAAAGAGAGTATTATTATAAGATCTAATATTTGAATTCATAACGTATTGAGTAGGAATTAATGGAAAATATTCAATAGATTCGAAGATCCTATTTTTATTAATAAAATCAATTAATTGTCCATCATACATCATCTTATTTTTATAAGATTTTTTAAATTCAAATTTGTTAGCCTTAGTTTCTTTTATTGTTCCAATCGATGAATCATCACCATTAATTACAGTATATTTCTTTTCCTGGTTGACATTATAAGAATCGTCATCAAGATTGTTTTCATACGTCATGATAAATGTTTCAAGTTGTTTGTCCCAAAATTCTCTTTTGTACAATTTTCCTAATTTTACATATAGTTCTTTTAGTGTTAATAATACATTATATTCTGATTCTCTATACACTGTACGTAATTCCGTACCAAGGTAAGTTTCATCAAAAACATAATCTGCTTCTATCTGTTTTTTAAGTTCAGAACCGTTAAAATTAAATTCGTAGTCTTCACATATAAAAGGACACTCATACGCGCCGTTAGAGTCGCCTGATAAAGGTGTTACGTCAGTAAGTTTATACAGTCTGGTCTTATCCAGATATTTCATTGTAAATCGATCGTTTGCATGTGGTTTGATAGTGTTTGGTAATATAACTATTTTGCCCTCAGATTCTGCGGATTTGGCTCCGTTGCCTTCGGTGTCTTCAAAGTTAACATCGATCTGCTCCATTTGTACAGCAAATTTTGTTATCCTGATGAAACTCCCTAGATTTGGATCTGATGTGCTGAAACCAGCCATATTTAACAAAGCATTATTTTCGCCACTTGGAACTTGTTGATAATAAGTAACTTCAGTCCTTGCACTACTGAGCTTATTCAAGTTCGAATAACTTTCTTTATATCGGCCATCAAGGATACTAGTGAGTGTATTTTTCTCATCGTTGTCCCCGAACCTATCGATGCTTTGCACACCTGGGTTTTGACCATTATCTTTGTTCAATTCACTTGTTATGTAAGAATTCGACAAATCGGTTTTTCGCTTAGCCACTCATCTATACCTCCTATGAAATGGTTACTCAAAGAAAATCTTCCCTAAACGAATAGCAGAAAATTTATAATCAGAGTATATAATAATTAATAATATCTATATGTTTTAAGTAGAAAATTAAAAATGTGTGGTATTAAATACCACACATCTATTATTCTTTATGTATGCGATAACCGCTCTTTTCATATAATGCTAATGCTGGTTTGTTATTTTTATGTACACAAAGATACAGTTTTGGCTTGTTTAACTCTAACGACCTTTTTTCTAAAAATGTCATTAATAGCGTACCAATGCCTTGTCTTCGATATTCTTTATCTATATATAAATAATAGATAAGTGAATAATCTTCTTTGTCTTCTTCTGTACATAATGATGCTGTTCCAACTAATTTACCATCTTTAATAACTACATGAAATTCATATTTATTTATATTAAAATATAAAGATTCTTTATCATATTCTTTATTAAGATAATAACCTGCTTCATAACCTTCTTTGACATTTATACACACATACTCATACAATTCATCAAATGTAAATATATCATTTGATAATATTCTATTTTCTTTATCGCTAAATTCAACTCTAATTATAGAAGAATAGTCCATATCTTTATTATTCAATTTATCATTTATAAGATAATACTCGTTCTTTAAATCTCTCATATTATCTCACCTATATCTTTATTTTTATTAAATTCCTTTAATAAACAATCTTTCAAGTCGACCATGTCAGGAGTGTAAATAGATGTACCCAATTTAGTAAATTCGTGCACATTCATCTTCTTATTAACCATTAATAATAACCACCAATAATCTGGTGTTCCTAATAGTTCGTCAGCCGCCATATATGGATTTAAATCATATTCTTGACGTTTCTCCTCTGATATAACTGTCTTTCTTCTTCTATTCATAACTCTATCTAAATACTTTTCTTGTATAATATTTCTATTGTAAATAAGATTTTTAGAAGACTCTTCCATGAAAGGAATCTCTCCATTTAAGTATCTTTCTTTTATAGCAATATTTTCAAAGTTAAATGTATTGTCTAGCATGAATCTTATATTTTGTAAAAACTCCGTAGTAGAAGTAATTTTCTTATCTACAAATTCAGGCATTATATCCTCCTATGCTTTAAAATTAGTCGCTTTAATTTTATTACTAGATTTATTAACATTCATCTCAGCTGTTTTCTCTAATGCTGCAGGTGGCTTTTGTACAGATGGTGAAGCAGGATTCATAGCTAATGGTTTATATTCACCAGGATGCATATGATATTTTGCAAGACCAACACCTTTATCAGCTTGTTTAGCAATAGCCTTTAATGCATCTATAACAGGTTCTGCGTATGCTAAAGGTTTACCTTTACCACCACCTTTCATATCTGTAACACTTCCACTAGATGTAGATTCTGTCTTTGGTGAAGAAGAATCGGGTTGACTAGATTGTGGTTTACTAGAAGTACCAGGACTATTTCCATCTAAAGCTCCACCAGCATATACAGATGGCATTTTACCAGGAGCTGGCATTTTGGTTACATAGAAACCTGCAAATATACTCATTCCAGTATTTATAGTAGCAGGTGCATCTAAGAATAAACCTGCACTTATTATCTGCCACATACTTCCTGAAAGTTCACCTATATCATATTTTAATTTAGCATCCACTGCTTCTTGTTCATATGATGAATTCTTTACATACATATTGTCTATAATGAAGTCACCTTGTTCAGCTTCGAGTTTAAACTTAGATGTGCTCATAGAAATAGATTCTGAAGCTTTTATATCTAATGTTTCACATTCTAGTGTAACTGCTGCTTCTTTCATTTCTAATACAACACCATTGTCAGTTTTCATAGATATTCTATCTTCATCATAGTTCCATTCTATAGTTCTATTTTCACTATCATCTTTTATAGAAAATATTCCATCTAAAGTATTTAAGTTAATAGTGAATGGTGATTTCTCTCCATTTTCTGCAGATGTAAATAATCTAACAAATTTATCTCTAGAATTTAATTCTAAGAAATAAGAGTTCTCATTTACAACAGGATCATCTATATTAGCTTTAGACGGTGTTCTCATTCTAACTATATCAGTTTGACGTTTACTAACTTCAAACGTTTGAAATGGATAATATAAAGATGATTTTATATCTTCATCCATAAACTTAACTATAATTCTTTCACCTTTTGTAAACCTTGGAGGATCTACACTAGGCAATGATAGTGGTGGTATTTCTAAATAATTCTTTAGAGTTAATTCATTACTACCAATATTCTTATTTATACTATTTAACATTCGTTCGGCTTTTATTGTCACAGGTTCATCTTTAGCTGTACCATCAGTAACGATCCCCTGCATAAATCTGGGAATATATACTTTCAAGGTATTAGAACCTGTATCATCTCTATCACCGACAACTATACCTACAGTGTCTTCTGTTATACTATAAGATAAATCGGTTTCAAGTGTTTTTAAGTTCGATATCTTCATATTTTACTCCGTTTAAAAATGTCGGGATCCACAAATTAATGTGGATCCCTAAAAATCTAATTAGTATTAACAATTAAAAAATAAATTCTGAATATCCAAATTCAAGTAGATAAATGATAAGGATATCCCAATCTTAATACGTATTAAATTATATAAATATGTAGTCTATATTTTAAAATATATATTATATTTAACTAAATAGTATATTAAGGAGAAATTAGATATGGACGTAAAAGATAAAATAGTAAACGAATTATTAAAATTAAAAAACTCTAAACACCAAAGTGGTAGGACAGAGGTTGTGACACATTGTCCTTTTTGTCAGGATTATGATAAAACTCCTAAATTCTATATAGAAGTGGCTAATGAAAATGTAATGAGAGTACATTGCTTTCATGGTAATTGTGGTTACTCTGGGGTTTTAACTCCAGAAATACTAATGAAGTTTAATATAATAAATGATGAATTTAACACTTATTTGAATTCATTAAATAAAAAAGGTATATCTAAAATAAGATCTAATACCACAGGACCTATAAGTGTAACAATACCTAATAGGCCTAAAGATATAGATATGAGTAAAATAGAATATGCTTCTAATAGAACTGGTATAGATTTTTCACAACCAGATATTATAAAAAGTCATAAAATGATTTATAATCTAAAACAATTTCTTGCTGTAAATAAATTAGATTTAGGTTTAAATGAAAGATACTTAAACGATTTAAGTGACAACTGGGTTGGCTTTCTAAGTCATAATAATAATATATTGAATATGAGAAATGTGTCTAGTAATTCTCAAGCTAGATATACTAATTTAAAGATAGATAAAAATAATAATCAATCATTCTTATATCTACCTCCACAAGATATAGATTTATTAACTAGTGTACCTATGATAGTAATGGCTGAAGGAGCTTATGATATCATGTGTATAAAGAATAGATTTTATCCTAAGGATACTAATAATGTAATATTCGGGGCTGTTGGTAGTTCTGCTTCTTACAATAGAGGATTGATGAAATTAATACAAACAACTTGTTTCTTTGACGCTGAAGTGTTCATATATGGAGATCAAGATATAACATTAGATTTCTATAATAAGAAATTTGCTAAGTTCTTAAAAAATAATAAATTCACATTAATAAGAAATAAAAAGAATAAAGATTTTGGAAATATCAATGAAACAGTTTCATTAGATATAAAGAAATTAAATTAAATAAATTACACACTCCAGTATTGGAGTGTGTAGTATTATTATTTTTTTTCAACATCAATTATCTTTTCATCACAATATCCTCGTTTAAAACCACCGTATTTAACAAACCAAGAAGATCTTAATCTTTCTATAGAATATTTAAATTCAGTAGCTAACGATGGATCTCGTCTGAAACATTGAAATCTGTCATTAAAAACTTCTGAGATATCATTAGCACATAGTATATTACTTTGAGCTTGTAAAGCTTTTGCATATTTATTAATTATATATGCACATAACTTTTCAGCTGATTTAGAAGCTGCTACACCTATCGCACCATCTTCTGAAGCCTTTGGTAATAGTATTGAAATAGTACAATTATCAGGACTAGATTCTGGATGTGGTGTTTCGACAGTTTCTTCGAATAATGGACAAATTAAATCTCCAAAATACTCGTTAGCTTTCTTAGTATACTTCTTGCTTTTTAAATGGAATAAGCATCTTTCAATAGGATTTAATTGAAAGATATCTCCATTGATATCAATAGCAAAGTGATAAGGATTTTGATTAGTAGCAATTAGCTCATCTGTTATCTCACCTATCTCTCTATTAACTTTAGTATCTTGGTGGAGTACTAAAGCTCTAATGTTAGTTAAATTGAAGATCTTACCATTAACAGTTTTGTTAGTTGGTAGATCTTCCCCCAATTCTTTCAATAAAGAATAAATTACAATTTCTTCTTTCATGATATTCTCCTTATTCAATAATTAAGATGTCGACTTCATTTTTTCCATAAAGGTAGACGTAATTAAATACGTCAATTCATCTTTAACCATCTTAATCTTATTGATTTGATTATCTAGTATATCATTTCGTTCTTTTATTGATAAATTTTTACAAAGGTCTTCAAAATCTAATAAGATCTCTTCAAGACGTTTTTTAGTATTGCTATCACATTCTCCACCTGATGCTTCTAATACATAAATAAATTTACCTCTATATTTTTCAAATATTCTTTCTCTTTCTTTACTAAGTTCCTCATGTTTCTTAATTGAAATATCTCGTATCTTAGTGTATAGTTTTTCTAATATAATCATAATCTTTTCTTCAATCTCATTAATAGTATCATGCACTACACTAAGACTGATATCATTATATGATGTATATTCTTTATCAAACTCAGAGATAAGCTTTCGAACAAATAAGCGTTTTCTATCATCTACATAAACGCTATATTCATCTCTACTCTTTTCTCCTAATCCATTCTCTATACAATACTCTCTCATTTCATCTAATATATGATTCATGTGATTTCTTACAATTAAATTTAATAGTTTATAATCCTGTGATACGTTAGGATTTATATTGCTTCCTTTCACCACAATGGTAGAATTTGATTTCTTGTCATTCGGCGTATACTTCATAGATTTTAAATCTAATGTACCGCTTTTAAGTAAAACAATAATCAAACCAACGACTATTATAAATATAACAATCATAGTTGTTTCTTCCATAAAACCGGGAGTATTGAGCCATTCGAAAAAGTGTTTCATACCAAGTTCCTCTCTATTTTCTATTTTTTATAATATTATGTTTAGATAAAAAATAAGCATAGGGACAATAATAGTCCCTATATATTATTCTTTTTCTTTTGGTAACAATGGATTGAATACAGTTACTGCAAATTCAATTCTACCGTCTGCTTGATTACCAATAGTAAAGTTCTTAAATTCTACATTTAGCACATCAAAACATTTCTTAAAGAAAATACTCATAGACGCTGCAGCATTACTAGGATTCTCAGGATCTATGATCTTTATATCTTCTGCTAATATAGAATATGGATAAGTCCAATATTTTTCTTTCCATATCATACTTATCTTACAATCTTTAGTTTTATTAATGATATCATTAATAAATAAATCAGAATACTTTTTAAAGAAATTATTAGTTCTAAACTCGTATTCTTCATTTAGTTTATTTAATGTATCTTTATCTAAAAATTCTACTAAAGGTTTATAACTTCCGTTCATATTATTCTCCTATAAAAAATAAAGCACAAAAGTGCTTTATTAATTTGATTAATTAGATTTGAAGACTGGCAATAGCAATGAGCTATCAGGCATACTACAATAATCTTTGTCGTATGATATTCCATTTTTCATATTCTCTAATGTTGCAAAATAAGAACATTTTACAAAATCGTCGAATGATAATCCGTTGAAATATCGATTGTCTTCTAAGTCTAATACGATTAGATTATCATCGTCGTCACCAGTCAAATCTAATCCTTCATACTTACCAGAAGACATCTGGTCAGGTTCAATCTTTAATATCGAAGCTTCTGCAATAGATTGCATAAACTCTTGATATTCTCCAAATCTAGGATCACTTTTTGTTCCTAGTGTAGTATTGATCCCATCTACATACGTTATTAACTCGTCCGTGAAAATATCGCTAGCTTCAGGTTCAATTCCTCCTACATCTCGTAGAAAAATCTCTTTCATTTTTAAGGCCTCCAAAAATATTTGTTTTTACTTAAGTATTATATAATATATACATAAAATGTATTTCATATATAAGTTATTGATAATGTATTTTTTAAGTTATACTTTCTTTAATTTCATCTATAGAAAACTCGACATCAAACTTGTCTTTAGCATAAGACTTAGTAATCTCAAAGAAATCCATATTCACATATTTTTCTATCATGTCTCTTCGTTCTTTTCTCCTATCTTCTAATTCTTTATTCTTATCATCATCTTCTTTCTTAGATAATCCTCTCATTCTTTTATACAACACTAGACTTTTATTATCATATGCTATTGCTTTTAAATCATTATATTTCGTTTCTGTTATATCTGAATCGATAACGATTCTTAATCTATTACAAGTTTTTAATTTTTCTGCTATAAAGACTCCAACATTCTCATCTGGTGTTTCATTAGCATTTATACTAATAAACAATGGAGCATTATCATTCTTTATAAATTCTTCTTTTATAACTTTCTTTTTATTTACATCATAGTCTATAAATAAAGATCCTTTTGATTCTTCTTCACCAAATGAATCTCTAGAAAATGAGCCTGGGTATCTACAATTATCTTTACTCATCTTAGTGTGTATATGTCCGAATACAACTAAACCGTGCACATTATTAGCAAAGTCATTTGTATTAAATACTATATGATTGTGCTTACCACTCTCAGTAACATATCCGCCTGCGAATGTAAACATACCATGTCCAAATACCATATCGTATTTCTTTTCAGGATTATATATAGTATCTTTATAATATTCTTCTTTTGACGATTCGTATTCCTCTGGTATAAATAATAAAGTACTATTCTTATAAAATATCTCTTGACAAGTATTTATTATATATGTATTATTCTTAGGTTCTTTTGTAAGATAAAGGAATGAATCCAATTGATAAAAATCATGAGACATAGTTCCTTTAACTATAAATAAAGTAGCATCATTTTCTCGACAATATTTAGCCAATCCATTAATAAATAAATTAGCATATGTGTTAAAATCACTATTAGTCGATATTCTCTTATCAAATAAATCACCAGCTATTACGATAGTATCTATTTTCTTTTTATGAAGTGTATCTATTATAGTAACTAATTCTTTTTCATAATAATCTTTTATATCATTTCTAGATCCTATATGTATATCTGAGATTATTAATATTTTCATATTTAACTCCTATTTTTATAATTCTTTGTTATTATTTATATAGTTTTACAATAAAAGAGTTACTAGGAATTAATCCTAGTAACTCATAAAATAATATATATACATTATTCTTCTTCATCAAACACCCTTTCGTTGTGCATAATCTGACCGCGTTTTTGTACCTCAGTCAAATCTTCTTTTGCTTCTTTACTAGATTTTAGAGCTTGTCTATATTCTTCTAATTTTTCTTTGTTATTAAACTTAATAGTCTTACCATCTGATATAACAACTAAGTCTACGTTTTCATTTTTAAGATTAATATGAGTTCTATTTCTACCAGCGTTATCTTCTTTATTAAGAGATGGAACTTCATACCTAACTGGATTTTTTAACATCTCAGCTTTCATTTGTTCAATAGAAGGCATTGTTGAGAAATGCCAATTGACCATTTCATCAAACATAATCTTCTCTTTATCAGCTTGTGATAGTTTGTGAAAATCATCACCTCGATTCATTAGACGATTTTGAAATTGTTCTAATTCTTGTTGAGTGGGAGGATTTCCATTACGATCAGCTAGCAGCCCTGTAATAGAATTGGTTCGAACGATCTTGTCACCTTTTTTATCTATTACTTTACTATTACTATCTTCCAACACAAATTTACTCATTTATACACACTCCTTATTTTATGTATTTAGGGTTTAAAAGTTTTATTCTTCCATTTGATTTTTTAGTACCTATTTTAATGGAACCTTTTAATCCTACTATAGTTATTTTAATGATAAGTATTTCTCTATTTTCATCTTCATACTCATAATCTACATCAACTGAGAAATTCAAAAAATTACTTAGCTTTGAAGATATAGCACCGACTATAGCTTCTGGCTCATCAGAGTACGGTATTTTATTTAAAAGTCGATACACACCCATATTTGGAAATATAGAATTTTTACCTTCTACGTATTCCAACACATTGAATAGTGTAGCAACTTTATTATTATTATTAAACGTATCATCATCGGTTATCTTTTTAAACTCTCCAGTTGGAGAAATAGTAGGAATTATATCTACAATAGTTTTTGCCATATACACTCCTTATATATTTATATTAATATGTAAAAAGCTTATCTCCCAAATATTTGGGAGATAAGTATAAAGTTTTAAACTCCGCTTGAACCAAAGCCTTTGTCAGATCTTTCGGTTTCACCAGAATTTTTAAATCTAGTTTTATCAAAAACAAATTTAAATTTCCCATTTAATCTAGGATTGAAATCTAATTTATTTATAAAACCTTGTGCAATTCTATCACCTTTATTGATAGCAATGCTTTCCTTACTTAGATTATATAAAGTAATTTTTACTTCACCTCTATAATCTGGATCTACAGTTCCGAATTGAGCTTGTATACCTTTTGAAGATAAACCACTTCTAGGTCTGATTTGTAACTCATAGTCGTCTGGTAGATCAAAGCATAATCCTGTATTATACATTTTAATTTCACCTGGTTTCATTAAGTATGGTTCAGATGTATTTGTAATATCAAAGCATGCTGCATTATACTTAAACATAAGATTTAAATTTTTATTATACTGAGTTTCAGTTGTAAATTTAATCTCTGTAACTTTAAATTTTTGTTTTAAATATTTAAAAACCTCAAATAAAGCTACTACAATAATTGCTACTAAAAATTGATACATTTTTATTTCTCCTATATTTGTATTATATTCACATCAACACCAGCATCTACAGAACCTGGTAATTGTACTATGTGTTCATCCATTAAAATCATAGATTTAGAGTAATCCGATTTACCTTTCAGTGAATCTATGTACTTATTCAATTTGCTCTTAAGCGTCTCGTCTAAGTTTCCTATAAATGCTAAAAACCCTAAACTGGTATCTACAAATGAAAATACTTGTAAATCATTGTGTTCACAAAACGATACAAGATGAAGCATTAATTTTCTTTTTGGTGCCCCGTCAATAAACTTTACATTAATTGCAAACCAGTCAGTTTTAGAAAGATCCATTCGAATACTCATAAAATCTTGATTAATAAAATGTTCACACATTTTTGTATAATAATGAGCAAATTCTTTAAAGTTTTTATGAATATCAGAATCACTTTTAAAATCTATTTTATTAGTTTTACAAGTAAAGATATTTTCATCTTTAAATAGTGGATCTTCTTTTATAGGCACATTATCTTTATCGATCACTAAAGAGACGTCTAATTCGCCAGAAGTTGAATCTAGTATCTTTTGCATTATTATAGATTCTGTCATTGTCTTAAGAGAACTAATGAATTTTAACTTAGGCATTTTAAATCCTCTTATATCAGCTTTTCTTTCTGGTATAATAATATATCTTTGATCCTTTTGTCCCTGTACCAAATGAGATGATTTAAACATCTCTAATAGATCTACAAACTGTTCATATTTTTTATCACATATCTTTATGAAATTAAAAGTCTTACTATCTATTACAGCTTGGTCTTTCAATGCTTCTTTCTCTTTATCTACAGATAAGATTTTTGGATGTGATATATCATCATCGGCTTTAATCTCTATAATTAAATTATAATCTGGCATAAAATAATCAGGCATATAAAAATGCTCTTTTCCTTCATATTGATATGGGAATACATGATGTGATTCTTGTATTTTATCAGAAGGGATATTTAGAGTTAAATCACACAATTCTAAGAAATCTTTTTCAAAAGATGAAGCATATTCTAAAGTACCCTCATCTTGGAACTTATAAAGACCTGAAGTCTTTCTTCGTTTCAACATTTCTCTTTGAGTATCGGGATCATTAATAGAATGATCTTTACCATGTTTTTTCTTAAAGTTATCTTTAAATCTTCTACGAGCTTCTTCCCTACAAGTTTTATCATCACATAATGTAGAATATCTACAAGTCTTTTCTTTCCATACACATTTCCTAACTTTACATATTTGACATAGATGATCCCCAGGATGCGTCTTATCATATATAGCTTGCTTAACAGTGGTTCCCTCTGGGATCTCTTCTTTATGAGAAGTTTCTACATGAAAATATAATTGATCAGGATTGTTAAATATCTTTATACAATAAGGGCATTTATATTTCTTACTACTAACTGCACCTCTAAAAAGATTATCATTCGTTATTAAATTAAGTACCATATTTATTCTCCTATATTAACTAGTTAAATAAAAAATATAAAAAAATAAGGGAGTATAAAACTCCCCCTATTTTTAAAATTCGATAACTAGTTTAAATGATCGTTCGTCATACTTGTCTATGAATATGTATGAATTAACAATACCATACTTCTTAGTAAGACGATCTTGTATCACTATTCTGTGCGAATAAAATTGATCTGCTGGTATATTTATACTTTCATAAGTCATTTCAAATTCGACTTTGTTGATATAAGTATACACTGTAAGATCTTTGTCGGTGTTATAATCTTTAATATAATCATACACCCTCGAATAGATACGATACACCGCAGCATCTAGTGCTGCCACATTGTACTTTTTGTTTCTTTTAAACTTTTTATTAAAGTCACTAATAAACGAATCCATCGTTCCTCCAGAAAATTATTTTTATAGACATACGTCTACAAATGGCTTTTTAATTCTTCCCATGATTCAATATTTATCTTTGGGAGATCTATAAACAATTTAACTAAGTTAGCATTAGAAGTACTTATAACTTCATATCGTTTATATGATTCATACTCTAAACCACTTAATGGTCTATCAATCTCATTCGTTTCTTTAATTTCTTTCATTTTATTAAAGAAACTAAATATAGAATATTCCGGTTCATCTTCTAATCCATCATTCAATAGATCTTCAAATATAACTTCATTGTTGCTATATTTTAAATGAAAAGAACCTTGTCTTAATTCTAAATCATACCATTGCATAAATGCAAGAAATTCTTCACTAAATTCAATATCTTCGATATCATCTTCTGCTTCAGATATAATACTAAAACTATTAATCATTAAATCATTTAATCTCAATATTCTTCCATTTTGTTTCCCTACAACTTCATTGAATAATTTCTTAGTTTCTCTATCCATATTTGCAAATTCATTCTTTCGAACACTAAGTTCTTCTTCCGTCAATTCTTCGTATGATGGAATTATATCTCCACTAGCATACTTTTCTTCAAATTCATCTTCATTCATATTTCCTCCTGATCTACTTAATAATATATAAATAAAACTATAGGCTGGTTATTCCAGCCTATAGAAATATTACTTTCCTAAATAATCAGAAGCTATACGTTTACTCATATCTAATAAGATCTTTCCAGCAGCACCTAAGAAATAAGGACTGTTAACCTGTCGAGCTGATAATGATACCAACCCCATAACAGCATCTATATTTCCATCTTCAGCATAAGGACACAAATGACTTGGAACAACTTGAGCTGTAATAGATTTAATAGCAGGGTAAAATGATAGTTTGTCTCCAGGTCCATATGGTAGTGTATGAGTAATAAGATATTCTATAATAACACCATTATTCTCATCTATATCTTTACCATTAACTTTACCACCATAATTAGCTACAACTTTTTTAATTTCTAAATTAGCGAGACTTTCTTTACCTGTATTAGTTTCTTCATATTTAATCTTTTCTTTCTTTTTCTTAATATAAGCAGATACAAACTTTCTAACACTATCACTCATGTCTTCTAGTTCACCAGTCCAATATACATCAATCTTTGAGATTACACCTGTAGCATTTGCTTTAGGAGCATGGTATCTCATTTTTTCAATAGCACTTTGATCTGCATCACCTAACATTTCTAGTATTTCGGTTATATCAACATTGCTTACATCTTCATCTTTTTCATCTTCAAATAGCATTATGACTTCACCATCTTTAACGTGATCGCCTACTTTAACAGATCTGATAATATTAGCTTTTCCACTAATAGAAATCGTTTTAGCATGAGTAACTGTAGATGCCATCTTTTTACTAAGTTGTTCAGATAATAAAGAAGAGTCTTCCTCTGTGAAGTAATCATCCATAAGAGCAACTTTACATAAACGTCCCATAGTAAATGTAACATCATTTCCAGGGGTCTTTATGAAAAATTCTTTCGAGTAAGCTAATATGTCATTGAATTTTAATTTTTGTCCAACTTTCACGTTTAGCTCTAAATTATTCTCCAACATCATATCACCGTTCTTATGATAGTTAGTACTATAGTGATAGGTTTTATTCTCTCCACTTTTAGTTGTAACTGTTATGATTTGCAATTCTTCATTTATCTCTTTTACAGTACAATCTGTATCTACTTTAATACAATATGTATCACCAACATTCTTAGCAACTACTTTCTCAAATCCTGATCCTATTAAAGGAGGATCACCACCACCAGTTATAGGCATAGTGTGTTTCCATTGAGTAGATGAGAACGCTACACGGTTTGGTGAATCGTATTTAGTAATAGCAGGCATTATTAATTCTTCTGGAGCCATTCGTTGAGCAGCTGTTATTTTTTGTATCTCACCAGGATCTTTAGTTGTTTTCAAATAACCTCTAGTATTTAGTATTCTAGCGTCAGAGGTTAATTCTTTCACAATACCAATATTATGATTGTCAACATTTGATTCAGCATATATACCAACAGCATCTTCGCCAAAAGCACGACGATCCATACCATAACCATGTTTAGTATTAGCCCCAGATAAACCATTTCCTTTTACTGAACATCCAGATTTCATCTTCAATTCATTAATAGGATTTATCGTATCATAGGTTTCTAATATTTGAGATTCAACTATTTTCTTTATAACTGCATCTTGAGGGATAGATATACTAGTATTAGCTCTACCTTCTTTTTGTATATACTTTCTATATTCTTCAGCAATAGATTTATATAAAGCTACAGAATATAATTCAAAACTTCTTATACGATATGATTTAGCATCAGTTTCATTATTATATGAATTGTCTACTAATAGATCATTTGCATATAAGAATAACTCTAAAAAGTCTGTTGGTAGATTCTCATCTCTTAATATTTCTCTAGTTACAGTATCATCGATAAACAGATCTTTAAATGCAAACCATCCTTTGAAAACGTTTCTTGTTTTTAATGACTTAGCACAATAATCCATATAAGGAAGATGCTCATCAAATTGATCAAAGTAATATTCTTCTGTAACCATTTCGCTCAATCCATTAAATAATAAAGAATTATTATATGGATACTCAGGATAATATAGAGTTCCATCTTTAAAAGGAATTGATAGCCAACTCTTTTCAATAGCACCTTTTTCTAATCTTTCAGAAGTAAATGTGTATTTCAATCCAGACATTCTAACTAAGTTAGATAATCCAAATAAAGCAGATAAGAAAGTAATAGTAGGAATATCAAAAGATTGAATTGTCAATCTAGAGAATACTCTTCGTTTAGGAGCTTTTACTTTTTCTTTTAATTCATCTATCTCTGGATAATAAGATTTTTCTTCTATAATTTTCATTATAAGATCTATGACAGATTTATTAGATTCATACATATCCAACTCTATTATTTCTTTTTTACTATAATCTATAGCTACAGGAAGTAATGAAGCTTTTGGAACATGAGGTAGTTCTAATCTCTTTATCTCATTTCTTATTTCTGTTTGACTAAAGAATACTACTGTACGATTACCCTTTTTACCAATCAAGAACTTATGATACATTTTAGCTAATTCATCATATTCAATAGTAGTTAAGTAATTCTTATTAGTCTTTAAGTTATTTCCATAATTTAAAGTAAATGTACTCTCGTGTTCTTTTAAAACAGTTTCCACTATCTTCTTTAATAACACTACTTTTCTATTTAATACAGTACCTTGTCTAAACATAAGAACTTTATTATAAAAAGTGTTTATAGCCAATTTAGATGGATTGATTTTAATAAGAGGTCTAAGAGTAATTTGTTTCTTTAAAACTTTCTTATTACCATTAATCAGTAGTATACCATCTGGACCAGGCATTGGTAGGTCGAATTTAATATTATGCTGCTTTTGATTATCGTCTTCAAATTTAACAGAAACTGTTTTCTTTTTATTAAATCTGTCAGAAGTATCAACTTCTTTATAATCGATAATGTGCATAGGTAAAGATTTATCATCATTACCAAAACTTTTTAAAGTATTTATAATATCTTGCTGCATAGTATTCTTCAAATAAGATCTTTCGAAATCTTGTAGATTACTTGTAGTAACAGACTTATCTACGATAGTAGGTGAATCATTGACTACAGTTTCTATTTTCTTGCTATTGATATTTTTCATAATCTCTTCTAAAGTTCGATTATCATCTAGTTTAATAGACTTATATTTTTCTCTTACTGTAGCAATACGTCTCATTTGTTTTTCTGATCTTTGTGGTTGAGTTCTTTTAGATATTTCTTTTAAGATCTCTTTCTTTTCTTTATCAGATATTTCACCGTCAGAAGAAACTGTGATTTTAGTCTTAGTATTACTTTCAACTATATCATCTGGTATATCATCTAAGGAATCAGCACTTTCTTCTTCCATAGGGGTTTCTTCAGTTTTAGTAACTAAGAAACCATCTTCATCATATACTTCATCTTCTTCTTTTGCATATTCAACAATATCCTCTTCATCACCATCGTCAATCATCGGACCGCTATCTTTTGCAACAGCTACTTTACCTATAACTTTTACATTATTTAATTTGCTTATATTATCAACTTTAACCTCTTCAGATTTCTTAGTCTCTTCTTCTATTTCTTCTACAGGCTTAATGTCATTTTCATTCATAGCTTCAAAGATTTTTTCAGATTCAACTTCTTCCATCTTATCGATTAAAGACATTAGCTTCTTAGATTTTTTAGCATAATCTAAATTAACAGGTTTCTTATTAATACTTTCATTAATAATCTTATAAGCTTCTTCCTCAATCTTATCCTCTACATCATCAATGATTAAATCATTAATCTTTTTAGTAGGACCAAGTTTCTTTTCAGTGTCTTGTATAGTGGGTGTAACATTTAGATCGATAGTCTTTTCAATTTTATTAGTTTCTTCTTTATCTTCTTCTTTTTCCTCTGCTATTAGTTTATCGATATTTTCATCAGGACTAATACCAGCATTATTAGAAATAAGACTTATCAAACGACTTTTGAAAAGATTTCTAAATTGTCTAAAATTAACTTTTTTCTCTCTTAATTCTGTAAAGTTGACACTAAAAGCAAAATGTTTATTATGGAATAAAAATACCACATTCTTAGTACTTAGTTCACTTAAATAGAATTTATATTCTTCGGATTTAACATCTTCAAAATCTCCTACATATGCTTGATACACAGCTCTAATAATAGATAAGAACTTAAGCGATCTTATATCTTTCTTATGCTGTATAGTCATTTTAATATTATAGTCAAGATATTGATTAGCCAATTTATTTTCCATTACATCCACATTAACTGGTATAATCACACTAGAGTAATTAGAAGATAAGTACGGTTTAACTTGTGAAGATACATATTGAGCAGTCCATTTAAATAGTTCAGGTTTCTCATATGAAACACCAAACCTAGTTAAAATTTCTGGAAATATATATTCTGCATAGTCTAATACAGGCATCTTTGTCAACATCTCTGGTGTAGGTTTTATCAACCTATATTGATCTGAATAGTCTACTATAGCATTTCGATTATTCAATACCTTGTGTGTAGGTATAGTTGTAAGCTTGCCTAATAATATAGTAGCTTCATCTCTTACCTTCATTTGGTTACCTTGATTAATTGTCTTAACGCCAGCTACAAGAGATGGTCTGTATATAAATTTATAATTAAAAAGATAGTTTTTAAACATCTTATGGTACATATTAGCACCAAAAAACTTATTTGCTAAATCCGCTATCTCTTCTCTTGTATCAACTAAAGGCATAAAACAAACGCCGTTTAAAGTTTTCAATTTAATATTACGATCTAAATATCGATCATTACGATCTAGTATTCTAAATAGTTTAAATGATTTATTCATCGATGAAAATATATTTTCATTATTCATCACATTTTCCTCCATTATAATTCTTATATATCAATGTCTAGAATATTTTTTAAATATGTATTGATAAACGGAAATAAATATATATTATTTAGTGGTATATAATACCAAAAATATTTTATAGGAGGATTTACTTATGGCAAAGACAGTAGATCTAGAGAATTTCTTCTCAAAAGTTATTGGGGACAATATTCCCCAAATTCCTCAGGCAATGACAGACATTCGTCAGTCATTGAAATCAGACATAACTTCAATGGTTTCGGCAGAACGCGGTTTCCTACAAACGAAGTTTTCTATCAAGTGTGTGGGTTGGGATGAAGACACACATACATTTTTCTACGACACAACAGATAAATTTCTAAAAGAAATTGATGTAGATTGTAGATACAATTGTCGCTACGGACATCGTGGTGATATGATAGAAATTGGAATGTTTGTTTCTAGAGCTGGGAAAGAAATCATGGATTTCTTGTCGATCCTCCTTAAGAAAATGGGCGCAACTGTTCGAGCTTACAAGCAACGCACAGTATATTTTGAATTGAACAAAGAACGTTTAATTCGAAATGCTGGCGAAGAACAATTCGAGACATTAGAATTAGGAAGAATGCACGGATTCGTAGAATTTAAAAATCTAGAATCGGACAAAGTATTCTTCCCAACAATGTACTACGATTGGCCCGGTGTGGATTATTCGGTGAAGATCCGCACACCACCACCGAACAAACAAGATCTGTCTACACGGGTATATCGCATGCGTGAAACACCTGTGTATGAATTAGATCTACAATATTCAACCTCATTTGCATTGGTTGGATTTGTTGATATGGGTGACCATTATGAGACTGTAACAGTCTTTGGTCAGTATGAGAACAAGAGTAACAAAGTTGTACAACGTACATCTTATGCTATTCACAAGAAGAGTGACAAATCATTGGCTGATGCTATCTTAGCATCACTTGGACCTTGCAGTTCAACAATTGATAATGTTACAGACTTCCGTTCTCAATGCGATAGATTAGAACATGGGACTGACAAGATTCTTTCAAACAAAGATTCTTGTGAACCTTGCGAGCTGATCCATATCCATCAAAGTGATAATCGAAAAGAATACAATTCTAACGATGAAACTTACACGGTTGGTGAAACGATGGTAGTTGAAGAACCTAAAAAGGTTCAGAAAGCTTCCAAAAAATCTAACAATGAATCTGAAGAAGAATCTGAAGACATGTTGTTAGAGGAGGAAGAAGTATAGTAATATACTTCTGATAGTAAATGATGAGTGCTCTTAGTGAGCACTCATCTTTATTATTTTTTTAATTCTAATAGAAGTTTATGATTAAGTTTCATCTTATCAGCTAATACATATATTTTATACAATGAAGTAGTGTCTATACCTGCAACGTGAAGAACTTCTCCGTCCCACAACATATCGTCCTCAGATACCGGAGCATTATCATTTATATTATGTATAAAGACTTTAAAATAATCATCAAAATTATCTTTACCTAAAGTTTTCATAAATGCTGCATATATCTTCAATTTTTTATTTTCAACATCTATATCAGCCATCCATTGTGGTAAATCAATTATATCTTTTTCATCTAATGTTATATCACTTTCGTGATATATAACTTTCATAAAATCATTTTTTAATTCCATAGCTACTTGTAAAGGCATTCTTTCTCTACGACCAAAATACTTCATATATCCTGGTGGTATATGATCTCTAAAGTAACTAATATTACCAGAAGTTCTTAAAGCATTACTTACAGAGTTTCCAGCCACTACATCAGGCATAGATAGTATATACGAAACAGGTTTTTCAAATTCTAAGAATCCATCAAATGTAATAGTATATTTAGAATAGATACTACCTATTCTATCACCATCAGTTTTCTCTGGTCTGCTAGTAATTTGATAATACAATTTAGAATAAATCTGTCTATATAAGAAATAATTATCTTTAGGATTATTTTTTCTATTGTATTGGGTTATACCATTGCAAGAAGAATATTTCTTTAATAGTTTATAAAAGTCCTGTCCTATATCTTCAAATATCTTTTCTTTCTCTTCTTCTGATTCCATTTTAGGAATAGAGTTTATTTCTTCTGCATATAATACTTTATATATAGTATTAATCATGTCATTGGGTAAAACGAATCTAGCAGGAACACCTTCCATAAAAGATCCATATTGCATCTTAAAGATATTCTCTATCATGTTTAGAGCCGACTCTTGATCAGCCATAGATTCTACTTCAACCAAAGCGTTAAAGTTTACTCTTATTCTTTTATGACTCATATAAATAGCTATATTATTAGGATCTTTATATATTGGAATATATCCATTCATTTCAGGGTGTACACCTTGTACTAATGGATAGGTATGAAGAAATTCATCTCCACCATCTGCATCAGGTTGTGATGCATTAGAGTTATTAAATATAACTGTTAATCTAGGTCTCTTTTGTTTAGTATAAGCTTGAGTATCCGAGTTAGCAACTATATTAACTTTAGTATTCTTATAGCTATTTTTTATATTCATTTTATCATCAAAATGCCAAGTGTTAATAAACCCAGCAGGGAACTTAGTTAATATCATATTACCGAAGTTTTTTTCTAAATCTAGTATTCCAGGGGCAACGCCAGTAGCTGGCCAAACACCTATTCGTTGACTGTTCATTTGGTTCTCCTATAAATGAATGTTTTAGATAAAGAGATTAGTTTATTCTTTTTTAAATTCAATTATTAAATGTATATTATTTAGTGATATTGTCAATATCAAATTTATTTATAGGAGAGAAAAATGGTTACAAGAGTAGATTCAGATATCTTATTAGATCAAGCTGAAGCAAAACTCGAAGCGAGAATCCCACAAGTTAAGAATGAGAAACTTTCAAAGATTCGCATCGAAGCACATTACAAGATTAAAATTAAAGGATGGGAAGACAACGTTATTGAATACGTCACTAACAAAGTCTTCAAAGATCCAAATGCAAAGAATTCAATTATCAGGAGTGAAATCTTGAGCAATATTAAGGGAGATCGTATCGAATACCATTTCTGCTTATGTGATAACAAAAGAAAGATTAAAAAGACTATTAAGGCTGCGATTAAAGAAGTTGGTTCGAAACAAAAAATCAAAACAACTTACTCATTAACAATACGCTAGGAGGATAATATGGATACACCTAAAAAAATCGATCTATACACTAAATCATTTATTTATAAAATAATATGCTCTTTAAATACGGGTGATTATGAAAAATCAATGTTGACATGTGTAAGTGACGTTCTCGAAAATGGAAAGCGAACAGTAATTGTCGATTCCAAAGAGTCGAAGTATTATTATGTAGATCCAAGTGAAGATCCAAATACACACAAGAATCAATTTTGTGCAGATCTTAATTATTTCATAAATCAAGATCATTACAAATACAAATTAGACTGTGGTCCTATTGAGTCTATTACTTTTGAAGGTACTTTATTCAAGATTGTAATACCCGAATATTCTTTCTTTAGTAGAGTGTGGTTTAAAATTAATCAAGCACTATATAATATTAGTGCAGAGAGATGGACTTATGAAAAGGAATAAGCGAGCAGCTAAGAATAAACGAAAAAAGGCTAAAAAAGAAAGAATTGATTATCAAGAAAAAGAATCTTTAAATACTCATGCATGTATTTGTTTACATAAATTTATAGATCTCATAAACTATATAGATGTGACTTGTGGAGCAAGCAGTCGCTATCACTATATAAATATTTTACAAGATAAAGTTGAAAATGATAAACGAATTATTGAATTAATATATGAAGATCCAACTTATCGTTTCCAGACATTGGAAGATATAGAATCTCCTTATTATAAAGTCTTTATTTCACTATTGAATTCAAATGTTTTCAAATTAAAGTACTACTACACATCGCATTATCCAATTGAAAAAATTGAAGTTGATAGAAATAGATTTACAATACATTTTGAAAAGATGAATATATTTAAAAAGATTATGTTTCATATCGAAAGATATTTTTATAATCGATAATATTAAAAAATAATTCGGGGCAATTACGCCCCGAATGTTTTATTTTTTCTTCCCTAATATATCTTCAATGATGTTAGAAGTGTCTTCTTCAGTTAACTTCTTTTTCTTCTCAACTTTACTATCTCTAATAGTCCTTGATCCTCTCTCACCTATTGGTTTATCAAATTCTTTTTTAACGCTTTCATCTATTTCTTTTATCTCTTTATCTACAGTTGGCATAATAGCACTCTTAGATGTAATTTCATCTTTCAATAGATCATCTTCAATATAGAACCCATTATGTAATTCTTGTACAAAGTAATTAACAGGAGTTCTTCTATATCTACATTTACCTCGTTTTATAGTTAAATAAAGTTTATTGTCATATATAGATCTTTCTGTTCCTATATAAGCTGAAACGTCTGCTGGTTTTTCAATAGCATAAGATTCGCCAATAAATTGCATACCACCCATTTGTTCAATGATATTGCTTTGACCTTTGTTTCTTAAATCGGACATAGTAGTTTCTGCCGCCCTATTCATTTGCTGAGCAGTGATACCAGTTATATCTTCAGATACACACATTACATGAAAAGCATTTGAAATATAACCTAATTTTAATCTATTCTCTAATCTTGAATCTTCATCTTCTGGTCTTATCAATTCTAAGTAATCCGCTATAACAGCAATTACTTTATAACCATTTTCATTCATTGAATGTATTTGTCTTCTCATATCAGATACTCGAACCGAATTAGATTCTGCATATACATAAGCGACGTTTATCATAGATCCAGTACTATTATAATTTTTATCCCATAATAATTTAGCTTCTTGTTTAGAATTGATATCTTTTAATTGAGTTCCAGTTTCCATATAGAACTCACGTTGCATATTTTCATTTCTTGTATTCTCAAAACTATAGAACAGGATCGTAGGAATTTTACCAGTTTCATTAAACATTTTCTGATAATTATCCCAATTGTATTTACGAATCCATTTCATACAATATTGTAGGATACCAGATTTAAATGAGTTAATAGAAGCGTAAAATATATAATAACAGCTAGATTTAAATCCACCCTCTTCTGACAATAGTTTATTAAAAGTCTTTAAACCAGTCTTAAGAGTAAACTTAGGATTCTTTACATCATCATAAGTTTCCATTAATATATCTATAAAATCTTCATCTACAGAATTAATTATATCGTTATTAATTACAGAATCAGTCTTTCTAAATTCATCAGTTACAGATTCTAAAGTATTTCTATATTTACTAATAGACTCCTCTAAGTTATTAGGATTACCAGATGTGATATCTGTTAATGATTCTAACATCTTTTCTTTAGTCAATATAATAGCAGAGTACTTTAAATGCGTCTCTATTGATGAATTTACAAATGTAGTTTCTGTAGGATTCTTTAATGTCTTACCAATCTTAATTGTAGGTATAATTATATCTTTTTTCTGTTTATCATATGTTGGAGATATCATAACTTCTATTTCAGAAATCATATCTTCAGCATTATAAATAGGTATAGTTTGTCGTCTCTTAACAGCTATTCCAATAGCTTGTATTAAAGCATAAACATTTAAATCTTTTGAATAAAATTTAGTATCAATTACTTCTAATAAGTATTCGATATTTCCTAATAATTTTTTAGATAATACTGTATCTGCACTTAATATCTTAAGAACAGATGTCAGAAATCTTTCATTGATTATATTCAGTTTTAATAGGTTTCTTTTTGCTTTTTCCATTTTTTGTCCTCACATATATTAGTTCAATTTATAATATACATTTAAACGAAATTTAAAGTGAAAACTATATAATATATAATAATTTAATAGGAGATAAAGATCATGGATACAAACAACGGAACTACTAAACTTACAATGTTTAATAGTTTGAGTAGACACCAGAATCGAATCGACTCTATATTACCAGATATTGATGAAAGAGAAGAAACACTTAGTATTTATGAAAAGAAAGTCAATGACTTTTTAAATACATGGTTGACCTTTAATTGTCGAAATAGGAACTGTTGTAATAATAAGTCTGATGAGGAATTAGATTTAGTAGACTCAGAATTAAATGTGGTAGAATATACGTTCTACCAAATTTTTGGTGAAGATTATACTAAAAATTTATTTGAACACATGTTAAGAAGATTGACTAGATTTAGACACATCTTATTGGCAGAACGAAACACGGAATTTGAAGCTGCTTATTCTGATTATAAGAATAAGGAAAACAAAGTATTTAAAAAGGTTCTATCTAAAACAGATAGATCAAGTTTATTAAGTAGATATAAAAGTATCTTCAATTTTTATAAAGAAATAGTACATTTGACAAACGAAGATATGATTAAATTATTTCATACGATTATAACAGACTTAACAAACTCTTACATTGAAAATAACTCTGAGAAAAGTAAAGTATTTCCTTTCTTAGAAAGTGATATATTTTTCAATAATACTTTATATAGTGAATTAAGAGAAAAAGCTTTAGTTATATTCTATGAAGCTGTGGCTAGATTTTATAAGTATATAAATATAGATCCTTGTATGAATAAAGTGCCATTACCAGAATATTTAAATGGATTCTTTACATCTAGGAAGATAGTAATCGTTAACGATATACTTTACATATTCCTAAGAGATTCTAAAAATATATTGATTTATGATTTAGATAAAAAACTTTTAAAAAGTAATGAAGAAAAAGGAAGATGTCAATTTAAAGCTATCAATTATGATCGCAATATTTATTTAACATCTTTTGAAAGTCCTATATCCAGTATTGTATATAGTGAGGATAATCTAATTCTATTTCTAGAAAATGGAACTAAGATGATCACTGGTAAGAATACTAATAATAAAATAGCTAAGAGCGATAAAAAAGAATATATTAACTTTATTCCTTTTGATATCCCAGAAGGCGAAGTGATATCATTTATTAAGATATATAAGAATCACATTTATAGTATCTCTGAAGATATGAAAGGTGATAATTATAAATTATTAATTCATGGTGATCTTAATGAAGACTATGCTATAAAAGAAAGCGAATGTGATAAACTAAGAGATTCATTTTATCAAAAGAAAGAATTCGAAGAATTTGATTTCTTACTATCTGATGATGAAAAGAAAATTCATTATTATAGCGTAGAAGGCGGATCTGATGTCGAAATGTTTGACGATTTTAAAATTGTACTTACAGGCGAATCTTCATTAAAATTGGTTAGTCATGAAGTTTCAGACGAAGATGAAGAAATAGTTATTTGTCAGTTTAATTATGATCAAGAAGTTACTTCTTACTCTTCTAATTCTATAAGTGGAATTTATAGACTAAAGAATAACGCAGCTATAATTGAAGTATCTCACATTATAGATCCAAAAGAAATTCATTATGATTATTTCATTATTGGTTCCGATAAAGAAAAAACTTTTAGATTAGGCTTTAATGAAGAAGACTATGAAGAATCAGATTCTTTATCATCTATTCACAAAATATCAGATGCTATTCAAATAGATAATGTAGGTTCTAAAGACAAACGAGTTCAAATTAAACAAATTGAATCTTTTGAGAATCGAACTATTATTTTAATGAGTAACAGTGTTGCTTTTGGTAGTGGTTTGAACGATGGCTATTTTATTCAACATTCGAATACAGAAGGTAAATCTAATACATTAGAAACTTTCACAATATTATCAGAAGATATCTTCTGTAAGACAGATGGATTTGCTGTAACTAGAAATACATCTAAAGTTCTATCAGTATTTTATAATAAAGATACTTGTATTGGTATCGGATCATATTACTTCTTAGGAATGAATATGGCTTCTGGTTTTAGATATAATAATGGTAAAGTAAAGGAAATGTACGAAGAGACAGCAAATGATAAGATTTCTAATTCTAAGACTTATTCTTATTTTTGTACAAAAAATTGCTTTTATCACATTGGACCTATTTCTGATTTAACATTTAACGTTATGATTAAAAATACTTTTGATAATCATTCTATAGAACACGTTATTCATTCTCTATTAGCATTAAAATCAATGAGTGTATCTGGATGTGAAAATGCTTATATTAGACTTGTGAATAACTTGTCTATTGCAGGTAAATCATTTGGAACTGGTAATAAGTATATTAGTAAAACTGATGTATTGTACAGCATACTTCAAAATTATTCTATGCACGATTCAATGCTTCTAATGTATGACAATGATGTCGAACGATATAATTCTGTATCTAAATTCATTAACCTAATTGGTTTAATGGGTGAGAACTATTATGGAATGAAAACAAAAGATGTCATAATGGGTGATAAGAAATATGAAGACTTTAAAAATTCGTTAGCTGATATAAACTACGAATCAAAATTTATGATAGAGGAGAGATTAAATGCAATTAAAACAAAAAATAACTTCAGAGCTTTTTGAGAAAGATGAAGATTACGATGAGGATATGAGCGAGGCTGAAAAGATCAATGGTCGATCAATAGTCTATATGCTTATATTTTATGGTGTAGCTATATTAATATTATTTGCTATGACATTCCATTTTATTGATGTACATAATATAATAGTGATGGGAAATATTTCATTAGATGCTGTTATAACAGCAAATGAATCATTACCATATGAGAATCTTATTTATGCTTTGATTCTTTATTGTTTGGGTATGTTTGGTATTGAAGGTACTAGATCAATAGTTTTATCTATGGACCTAAAGTCTGTAGGTGATAAAGCTAAAAATATGCCTAAGTATAAACGTGTAAGGTTGCTACAAATGTTACTTACATTCATTATACTATCTATAACAGGTATGATATTCCAAATCAATAGTACAGAAGCTGTTAAAGCAAATTATCATTTAGATTCACTATTTGCTGGCATCGGTGTCTTTTTAACACTATTAGCTTATTCTGATTTTGCTCCAAAACTAAGTCATCAAATTGGCGAACTTATGAAGCATCATAAAGAAGAACAAGAAGAATGTGAAGACGAAGAAGATAAAAAAGAAGATGAATAGATTTTAAACAAAAAACGAGACGGGGGACCTTTCGGTCCCCTGGCTTGTATAGTGATGGCTATACCCGTCTCGTCTTTTTTTATTTATAAATATTTTGTTTAATTTAATTTTAATTTTTTTTAAATTTATATAATTGTAAATTATTTTTGTTATTACTCTAATATACTAATTAAATGCACAATTAAGCATTTAACTCTATTTGTATATAGAATATTCCGCTGTGTAATAAAACCTTGTCGTCCCTTTTCGGCCTACACATACAGCCTTAGGACACTGGATCTCACCATCCAAATAAATTACCGACCCATTCGCCTACCGTGCTAATAGCTGATGCAATTCCGCTTGCAACCCATTTAACACCTTCCACAATTTTCTTACCAACAAACTTAGCTCCTTCAACAATCTTGGAACCAACAGTTTTGGCAACTTCAACAACTTTCTTACCTGCGGCTTTTACACCATCGACAACTTTCTTTAAGATAGGTGTCTCTTCGATAAAATCTGCAATCTTATCTTTTAGTGCTACAGCAAATACTGCGATAATAACGACACCGGCTCCTATAGCAATAATAGGAACTGCTGGTGAAATAGCAGCTGAAGCTACAGCACATCCAATAGTTTGTGCACTAGCAAATTTAGACATTACACCTAAAGCACCAGTTGCGAATACAGACTTAGGATTGATTAAACTACTGTTTTTAATCATGTTTGCAAACTGTAGGTTTCTAACGACAACCTCACTCTTTTGCTTATCAAACACTTTGTCCAATATAGCTTTACCAGTTCCATAAGCCAATCCTGTGCTTACCATAGCAGCACACACTTTTGCGACCGCAGTCATACTTTTCTTCGATTCCACGACTTCTCCTTCGACAGCTCTAGCCGTCCTTTTCTCTGCAATATTAGATGCTAAATCTAAATAAACATTACTTGTATTAGCGTCATAATCTTCTAAGAACACTTGTGCATCTCGTCGTGTATAAAATATAGGTATTATCTCAAGACGTCTCGATGCATCTGCATACTGAAGACTTCTTCCGACTGTACCACAATTTTCTTGTCGTTCGAATTTATGCAAGTTAAGTTTTCCATTTTCGATTATACCTAATATGATATAATTTCCTTCGTCCAATTCATCAAGGAAGTTATCAATGAGATTATAGTCTCGAGATTTATGAATGAATCTCGATGCATCTTCTCTGGACATTTTTCTAATAATTTCTACTCGACGTCCATCATGTGAAGCGTAATACAAGTCGAATGGACTAAAATTTATATATTGGATTCCAACTCCAATATTATGAAAATTATTGTTTAAGTATGAATTTGCATACTTAGCAGGTCCACCGGCTCGTACTATGTCTTCGATAGCTGCATTAATACTTTTTGGATCATCATATAAGACTAAGACAAAACTCATTATAGATTTGATTACAACTGGTTTACCTATAGTAGGTATCTCATTTGATTCTCCTCGTTTGTCCTTGTCTGGTCCATAATAATATTTCTCAAACAATTCTTGATTTCCAAACATAACTTCTTTCTTATATTTCTCGAAGTTAAAATTCATTTCATCAACTGCATCCTTTAATCGTGTTGGAATAACACTTCCATCTAGATCGATAGTGACAGCCTCACCATCAGTTATAATAAAGTTTTTATGTACTTTATAACTTGATGGTGCAATTCTAATACTACCATCTGGATATATGGCTAACATATCCACTTTTGTGAAATTTGAAATATTAGGATCAAAATCTATTCTCCTAAATTTCTCATAAAATTCATCATTTTTATATTCGAAACTCATTTGTATACCTCCTACAGTTTAGCATTTTGTTTCATAATTCCATTCATTCAATATTAAAATTCATTCAATAATTTAATTTAATCAATTGTAGTTAATTCTTTACTGCGCATAGTATAATATATTTTATTAATGAATATTTAAATTATCTACAATATAACTATATAGTAAGGAGTAAATAATGAATATGCTAGAAATTTTTGGTCTGCTATTTATCGCAGAACTATTCTTGATGGTTGTAATTACAGTATCATCAATCCTAATCGGTCACTTAGATCGTCATCAAAAGAAAGTGACATACAAAGAAATGCTTAAGTATGAAAGTCAACTTTCATCTAAAGTACCAGTATCACAACCTCCTAAATCCTGTGATACGGAGCAAGAGGATGTAAACGAAGAAGAACCAATAGTTGAAAATAACGAAAGGTTTGAAGAATTGATTTGTAAAGCTCTTAATGAAAAAAAGGAAAGTGGTAAATAATTATATATTATTTATTGACAAGGAGTTGAATATGATCAAAGATTTAAATCCAGCAGAGAATGCTGGACACATTGATTTCCAAGAATATTCCAATATAATAAGAACTCAATTAAAAGAATACTCACTGGCTACCTTTGAGAGAGCTTTTAATGATTCGAGGGACGGATTGAGACCAGTGTCTAGGAGAACATTGTATACAATGTACCAAGACAATTTGACCAATATGTTTAAGAAAGTTCAGTATGTATCTGGAATAGTAATGAAATACCATCCCTATAATTCTGATACTATAGCAGATGCTATAACACAATTGGGTCAATGGTTTGTGAAGAGTTACCAATTCCTTGATACACAAGGAAACTTTGGTTCTCTTAAGAATATTAAAGGATATGCCGCTTCTAGGTATATTGAATGTAAACTTAATAAATTCATTCAAGATTGTATAACTAATGACATAGATAAACATTGTATTACCTATGTAGATAATTATGATCATACATTCTTAGAACCAGAATATTTGCCTACTAAACTGCCACTAACTCTAATAGAGGGTGGATCAGGATTAGGCGAAGCTTTTGTAAACAATGTTCCTCCATATAACTTAGGTGATGTGGTAGACTGTTGTGTAAAAGTAATTAAGAATAAAAAGATTTCTCTAAATGAATTAATGAACGGAATCTATCCAGATTTCCCAACTGGTGGTGAAATTATTAATAAATCTGAAGTTGATGAATTTCATGCTTTAGATGCTGTCACGTTAGAGAAAATGAGTAGAGAAGGAAAGAATTATAATTTAAAGTATCGAGCTAAAATTAATATTGATCGTGAAAATAATGTGATTGAAATCTTAGAACTTCCATTTAAAATCGACTTTGATAATATCTGGGAGAAAATATTAAATGAAGTTAATGTTAAGAATAATGTAATTTTAAGTGGTATAATTAATAAGAGTGATAGACTAGATCCTAAACGACCTGAGAATATCATATTCGAATTAATATGTAAGAAAGATGCTAATATGCTCGAGATAGTAGATCAGCTATATGCTAAGACTCCATTGAGCACATCTTCCTCTTTAATCTATATCTTATTCTGTGGTAAGTATTTACAACGAATGAGTTTTAAAGATATCATACTATCTTGGTATGAAACACAAGAAGCTATAATAAGAAGAAAGATAAATTTCCAATTAACTGATACTCAAAACAGGATTCATATCTTAGAGGGATTAGTATTGGTTTATGATCAAATGGATGATGTGATTAAAGTAATTAAAATGAGTCAAGACAAAGAGAGTTGTATTAAAGCATTAGTTGATAAATTTGTTCTAACTCTAGTACAAGCTAGAGGTATTTCAGAAATGCAATTGTATTCTTTAACACGAGCATCGAAACCAACATTATTAAATAATATTAAACAATTACGAGATAAAATTACAGATTTAGAGAACAAGATTGAAAACATTGATGCAATTATAATTGAGAATTTAATTTACATGAAAGACAAGTATAATAGACCTAGACGTACAACAGTTATAGACTTATCAAATGAAAAGACAATGAAAACATCAATTAATATTAGCAATGGAAGTATTCTATATTCTAGAGATTCTGTTGGTATATTTGATGCTACATCGTTATTAAATGGAAAGAGTTTAACTAATTCGTTGAAACCGTTTAGGTTAGATGGAAGAAACGTAAGAGAGATAATTGGAGCACATAATGTAAGCAAGAATGTATCAGGAGTTATAGTATTTTCAGCAGATGGAACTGCTAGAAGGACAAGGATGTCAGAAATACCTATAACTAACAATTGGGTTATAACAAACGATCAAAGTATTCCTATAAGGTGTGTGACACCTGTGTATGAGGAAACAGAAGATAGTGATTGTATAGTTACCATAAGTAGCGACTATAAAGTTAAATTATTCAAAGTATCAGAAATAAATACAAAGAAAGTACAAACTGGAGTTATTATTGCTGCGCAGCTAATTAATCAAACAAAGGTTGAAAATTTCTTAATTTATAATGAGTTTGGAGAATATGCTTATATCGATAAAGATGAAGTACCATTACTAAGTAGAACATCTCTTGGTAATATGACATCATTTACTCGTGGTAAGAATTTTAATATAACACCTATATATGATACAGAAGCTTCATTATTTGTAACGTTTGTCGAGAATGAAGATGGTACGGTAGCATTTACAGCAATAGATGAAATCAAGCTGACTTTAGCTAAACGTACAAATAAAGTTAAAGAATTCTTTAAGCTGCGAAATTCTAAATTCGTAGGACTTGGACTAGTGAATTCTAAAACTAAAAATAGTAGTAGTCTTATATTAATCGGACCTTATGGAGCCCATACTATAAAAGGTAAGTTGGTGAAAGATGGAATGGATAATAAAAAGATTACTACTAGAGCTTTTAATATAGTCCAAATACCGGAGGTAGATTAAATGAGTAACAATAGTAATCCAATCGATAGTGTTGTTAGAAAAACGAGTTTAGAGTATGCTGTAAAACGCCCATTTGGGAAAGAAAGTTTGAGCGACTCTGTTGGTAAGAGCCAAGATGATTTTGGTGACAATGAACGTGGATCTGAAGACCTATCAGATATGATGGAAAAAGGTGCATTTGATTAATTAATAATAGTGGAGATTTATTCTCCACTATTATTTTACCTCAAAAATATTAAGGAGAGATTATGAAAGAATTAATGAACGAATTGAAGCCTGTCACTTTTTTAAGTCGTATTAAGAACGAAGGCGTTCTAATAGTTATAAATATAATTTCAATAATATTTAAGCTAAAAATGATATGGGATAAAATGTTAACCACAGATCACTTTAAAGAGTTTTGTAATATTGTCCCTGATGCGAAAGTATCTAAACGAAATTATTTATTTCTAAATATAAAGGCACCTTATGAAGTCTACGTAAAATATCTACCAAGAGTAATACTTGGAGATCCTTCTCATGAATTAAGAGAATACGTAGATCCTATTTATGAAGAATGTGATCAATTTGAAAAAAAGGTTTGTGGTATTCTTTTACATGATATACCTAGGGATAAATACGATAACCCTGAAACGTTGAATAAACTATTTGATCATTTTATGAATTATAATAATTTTCCAAAGCCTGGTGATATCATTTCCACAGTACATTCAAATATAGAATTTACACTCGCTTACGGTCTCGAGAGACTTAAAAGTGATGAGGAGGATAAATCATTTAGTTTATTATTTACTATCAGTATACGATGTTCAAAAGATGGTCTTCCATTTAAATTTGATAATTTAATGTGTGAGAATCTTGATTCCACTGTTAGCGATGAAAATCCTACAAAAGAATTTAAGAATAATATTCTCATGCCTAAATATAAATACAAATTGTATATGGAAGAATTAAAGAAAGCACGGAAGGAATACAAAACTTTAAAAAGAACTTTATTTAGAGATTTGTAGTACTTCTGAATCTAAACAAGGAAGGTAAAAGAATATGATTAAACTTATTATAGTTTTATGTGTTTTTGCAATTGCATTAGTTTTTGCAATTATACAAATCAAAAAGCTGTCTGATAAGCTCAAAAAGACAACAAAAGCGCTTGATAAAGCACGAATTTCGATGGAGCAGACAGCATCGAAAAGTCTAAAACGAGTCGACGAGGGGGTAGCCTTAGCTCAATCTAAAATCGACTCTGGAGCGAAAACGCTAAAAGATAAGAAAAACACCACTCAAAAAGAAACGGTAAATAAATTAAAGGAAGCCGGTTTCAAAAAGAGTGATACGTGATTTTATTTGTGTAGTGGGTTGTTTGTTTTTAATGCTGGGTACAATATATTACATGGGATCTAGGAAAATTATAACTAGATTTCCACCCCCAGCTTACGTACGTTATGGATATTTAAAGAAGTGTAAAGGAGATAAATGTGAAGACTGTTAAAAACAAAATTTGTCCACTATTGATTCTAATGTTATTAATATCATCATTTTCATTTGGTAAAGACAAAATGATTAAAATTGTCGTGCCAGTATTTGGTGATGATGGAAGTATAACTGAGGATGTTTATTATAGAGAGTACCCTAAGACTATCGAAGAGAGTCGTGAAATTATAGATACTATATTAGATATCTATAATGTAGCTGCAAACGCTTATACTGATCTTGTAAAAGAGACAGATATGATTCTTGAAGATGTTCGAAAAGAAATAATCGAGATAGGAGAGGAGAATACTATATTACGCAAACTATTCGAAGATATCAATGAGATAGATGAAATCATTGAAGAACGAAAGAAACCTCAGAACAAATTTAACTTAGCATTTGGATTGATGGCAAATTTTGCAGCTAAACCGGGAGAATATGATTTCGGTTTACAAGCTTCTATTAGATTCTGGAAGATGATGTTTGGTATAGGACCTATAGTTTCTATGCCAAGAATCGCTGGAGAGACTGTAACTGTTGGAGTGATTAGTTCCCTTGGAATTTGGTTCTAATCGCTATATAAAAATAATTTCGTATATATATTATTAGATAGTAAATAAGAAAAACTAAAAATATTTAAGGAGGCATACATGCCAACAAACGATCTTCTCGAAGAAGAAGAAGGAGTATTAGAAACTGGACCTAGTCTAAAAGTGTTACCTATTGGTATCGGACAAGGTGGATCGAGATTAGCAATTTCAATTGCTATGGCTTTAGATGCGAAAAAGAATTGCGTATTCTTGAACACATCTGCAAAAGACATTAGTGGATTGGAAATCAACTCGAACGAATTTCGAACGATTAAAATCGGCGATGTGACGAAAATTGAAGGAGCTGGTAAAGATCGAAAGGTTGCAGACAATCTTTTGAAAGACAGCAGAAATCAAATTGTGAAGAAATTGAATGAATTCGCATCAGAAGATTCTTATGACATCATTCTGATTGTATTCTCAACAGCAGGTGGAACTGGATCAGGTATTGGTCCTAAATTAGCTGCTATCATGAATACAAATGAATTCTTGGATGGAGTTAGTAAGAAGACTGGTAAGAAACCTATTGTATTTGGAGTTGCTGCATTGCCAGAAATTTCAAACAGCGAAGGTAATATCAGCTATGAAAACACACTCGAGACATTAGAAGAAATTAACAAATTTGTTTCAAAAGATATCGCAAGATTCTTCCTTATTAACAATGGTGCTGTAAGTGCTAAAGTTAAGAATGCAGATCGTGTGAGCCAATTGAATGAAGTTAATCTTACTACAGCTAATATATTGAAACGATATATTACTGAGTATGGAGTCAGTCGCACATCTAACTTAGACCGTGCAGATCGATTTGGAGCATTAACTACAATGGGTATCCATGCTTTTGAAATGATCAACCCAGAAGGAGAAAGAGTTATAACTCCATTCTTCTTCCCTGACGGTGAACGTGTAAAACGTGTTTGTTATGAAGTACCTGAGAATATGGAGAACACTGCTTTAAAAGCAATTGCATCTTCTGGTACAATCTATGATGATATCATTCATGGTCTTTATGATACAAAGTCACCACACAACGATTCGTTGACTCCTATTATTGCATATCATGGTTATAAGAACGTAAGTAAGGTTGCGGAAGCATACGACAAACGTCTTAAATTAATTCGTGAAAATGCAAGAAGAATTGAAACTGACAACGTTTATGCATCTACTGGTTTAGATGATGTAGACAATGAAAGACAAATTCGAGAAAAAGAATATGGTCACAATGGAGCAGATTCCATCGACGATATTTTTAGTTAATTAAATAGATACCCTTCGGGGTATCTATTTTTTTTGTATTTCCTTTTTAACTTTATAATATAGATAATTAAGGAGTGTGTAATATGCAAAATCCCGCAGGATATGTATTTTTAACTGATGAAGTATACATAAACGATTTATTAGAAAATTTTAAAACTGATGCTGATATTACTATGAAGAAGTTACAAGAGTACTTCGGTCATAAGATCGTTAGAGATGAAAAAGGAGGATTTGGTAAAACTCAATTACCATTATACTTTACATCTGATGAATTTTTATTAAAGAAAGGAACACTACCAAGTGTTAAGAAAGATATACAAACTAGTGTAGGTTTATATATCTTTAATGTGTTTTGTTTAAACTCTATATTTGGAGAAAGAGTAGATTTTTATAATCCTGCTCAAGGATTGACTCCAGGCAATGTGGAGGGTGTACAACAAATAATAGTGGATCTTATAATTGAAAATAAAGCTACAGGTAAGGAATTTTCTAAGTTCCAAACTAAAGCAGCTTGGATAGGTTATAAAGGAACTTTATGGAATGCAGGTCAATCTTTTGAGTTTGCAAAGATTAATCCAGAAGTTGCTAAAGAGAAACCAATATTAATTAAGAGATGGAAAGAAGAAGTAGCAAGAGGAGCCGATCCTATTTCTACATATGTAGTTATGGTTGAAAAACCATTATTAGCAATAGCTAAGAAATCATTAAAGAAACATGATGCATGGCCTATATATGCTCGTGGTGGTAAACCTAAGATAGATAACGTTTATAAAAACTGTACTATATCTATGGGTCCAGTTTACGATCCTATAACAGGAACTTATGTAGTTGCTGAAGATTCGTTCATGGATGGTATTAATAACAATATGATTCCAACGTTTGCCAATATACAGGTTGATGCTGGTTATAATAGAGCTGTTGCTACTCAGGATGGTGGAGCTAAGACTAAACAAATCTTTGCTGCTATGCAATCTATTAAGTTAAATCCTAAGAAAGGATTTGATTGTGGTTCTAAACGATATGTAACTAAAACTATAACTAATAAGAATTTTAATAGCAATTATCTTAGATATATAATAGATCCTGAATCTGGTAAATTAACCAAGTTGACTAAAGAAAACTTTAGTAAATATAATGGTAAAACAGTTAAAATGAGATCCCCTACATTTTGTCACGCTGATGAATATTGTAATATATGTGCTGGTGATTACTTTTTAGAATTAGGCCTTGTCAATATAGGAAATGCTACTACTCGTATGTCATCCACATTGATGAATAAAGCTCTTAAAGCTATGCATGACGTTTCTGTTGATGCTGACTTTATAGACCCATTCAAATATATGCAGGTTGTTAAATAATAATAAGGGGGTATTATACTCCCTTATTTTTTTCTGTATTATAAAACATTTTTTAATATATATTATTATACGAATAGATATTAATAATCTATTACAACAGAGGAGGTCTATTATGGACTTAAAGAAATTGTTGAAGGACAAAAAATCAGCTTTAATGTTTGAGGAGACTATGGCAGATATAGTGGACGACATGTGCATTGAAGATCTTGTAAAAAAGATTGATAAACTGGTTGTAAAAGAGTTGGACAATGCTTACATGGTTTCTGGAACAATGTGGTTGGATATCCCACTTCCAAAAGACAATAAAGATTTTAATGATCTTTGGGAGTCTGATCACATATCTTCTATTGGTACCAAAGTGATTCACATGTTCAGAAATGAAGGTCTAATCTTAGATCTTTCACACGTGCGCAACTTATCATTTAAGTTGTAAAAATAAGGGATCTTCGGATCCTTTATTTTTTCTGTAATAAACACTATTCTCACTCACATATTATTAGGTGAATAGAGTATAATAGTAAATAACAAATATCATTAATACTGGTTGTCAACCGGTGATGATATAAAAAACCTATGATACTCGAAGGAGGTTCTATATGAACTTGAAGGATTTAATGCTAGAGAGAAAAGCTGACTTTGCAACACAAAATGTTGCAAAAGAAGAGAAGAGAATTTTAGCGGCTAAAGAATTAGCCGAAAAGATTGAGCATTTGGCCTCGAATGAAGTTCACACTTCATATCCTGTGGGAGACGAGATATGGTTAAATATCTCGCTCTATGGTCGTGAGGGATTTGACGATCTTTGGATGGTTGAATCTACAACCCAAATCGGTAAAAATGTCATAGACATTTTTGCCGAGAAAGGTCTTGTACTAGACCTTTCAAAACCTTACAGTTTAACTATTAAACTGTAAGGTAAAAAATAAGGGATCTTCGGATCTCTTATTTTTTTGTATTAACATCACATCTTTAATATATATTATTAAGTGTAGAAATAAATTTAAAGGAGTTTATATGAAAGGGTATAAACAGCGTTTATTTAAATTAAAAATGGAAGCCGACGAAAAGAAAGTTAAAGAAAAGGCTGATCGTGAAAAACTGGCGGAAGAGATTCATAACGAGTTAACGAAGTTATTCAATAACTCAGAATCTTTTACAATAGAAGTACCTGAATCAATTCAGAAACACTTATACCGACAGGATGACAATTGCTGTTCAAAGGTATACGAATGTGTATCTGAGTTGTTTAAAGAGGAAGGTGTATACTTCTATGCTCGCGAACGTGGGACGGCTTCCGTTGCCCTGATCCCTGATGAATATATGGGCGATCATTAAACTTAATAAGAGATCTTCGGATCTCTTATTTTTTTATAAATATATATTATTTAGTGAATAATATTATGAGGAGTATTATATGATATCATCTAATTTAAATAAGATTTATGAGCTTAAGAATAATATCGAGAAAGAAGTTGGTTTATTAGAAGATTTGATAGTTGAAGAATGTGTGAACATGTTATGTGAAGCTATAAGACAACAAGCAAGTCTCGTCTGTGAAAATGTATTAACTATAAAATTAAATGACGATGTAAATAACTTATGTTACTGTAATAATGATGAGATTGGTTCTATAGGACTAAAGATTAGATACAGTATATATAAGAGAGAAAATATAGATTTACATTTAAATAAAAATGGCACAGCTTCTATATATCACATTTATAAAGAAGATAAGGTATTTGAAGAACCAATTATTGTTTCTTCTCTTTCTTTGAAAGATTATCTCATATATGTAAATAATAGGTCTAATAAGATAATAGATAGACTTTTGTAACAATAGTATACAGTTAATATATATTATTTAATGAATATAGTAAAATAAAATTAGAGTATTTATTAAAACATTAGTCGTTGACTAATAATAATGCCAATAAATTATATTTTACGGAGGTTTAAAAATGGGAATAGGACAATATCTATTAGAAA
>JBOFSX010000158.1:0-17052 GCA_051651765.1 Anaeroplasmataceae bacterium
AAAGCGATCCAAACACCGAATAATACTGCCCAAATAACATTGATAATAGGGTGTTTATCAAAATTTGTATTAACTTCTTTACCAAAAGGCGCTAAAGATAATTTACCTAATTTGAACGCTTGTAAACCGAATGGAATACCAATAATTGTTATACATAGTACTACACCACCTATAAAACAAGCTATTGCAGAAATAAGTCCTCCGAAAATAATCCAAAGAATATTTGCTATTAAATTAATCATATTTGTAATCTCCTTTCTCAAGATTTTATGCAATATTATATTGCAAAATACTTTTATATTTTACTTGAATTAACTTAAAAGTCAAATGTTGTATGTTAAAAAAATGCATGAATATAGAGAAATGATAATTATTTTAGAAAATAATTGTATAAAACACAAAAAAAATAAAAAACTAATGCGTAAACCTTACCAAATTTACACATTAGTTTTGTACTATTTTATAACTATATTTACAATTTTATTTTTAACATAAATAATTTTAACAATATCAGAATTTTTTGTAAATTCCATAACCTTATCTAATTTTGCAGCTTTTTGTTTAACAACTTCTTCGTCTTCATTTATATTGACAATAAGCTTGTCTCTTAGTTTTCCATTTACTTGAATAATAAGTTCTACATTACTTTCTATTAAAAACTTTTCGTCATATGTAGGCCAAGGTTCGTATGAAATTCCATTTTTATTAGTAAAATCGAACCAAAGTTGTTCTGTTAAATGTGGTGCTATTGGATTTAACATTTTAATTAAAGACTCTAGATATACATTATATATTTCTTCAGCTTTATATAATTCATTAACAAATATCATTAATTGAGATATAGCTGTATTAAAATTTAATGTTTCATAATCATTGGTAACTTTTTTTACTGTAAAATTATAAACTTTATCTAAACTACCATTATTAGTCGATTTTATTTTTGATTTATTAGACTCATCAGCAAATAATCTATATACTCTATCTAAAAACTTACGAGCTCCTTCTAAACCATTATCACTCCAAGGAAGAGCAGCTTCTAAAGGCCCCATAAACATTTCATATAATCTTAATGTATCTGCACCATATTTTTGAATAACATCATCGGGATTAATAACATTCCCTTTGCTTTTACTCATTTTTTCGCCATTCTCACCTAAAATCATACCTTGATGTACTAATTTTTTAAAAGGTTCTTTGACAGGTACAATTCCTTTATCATATAAATAGTTTGTAAAAAATCTTGAATATAACAAGTGACCTACAGCATGTTCGCTACCGCCTATATATAAATCAACCGGAAGCCAATGTTTCATTAACTTTGGATCAGCAATTTGATTTTCATTATGAGGGTCAAGGTATCTTAAAAAATACCAGCTAGAACCAGCTGAACCAGGCATAGTAGATGTTTCTCTAATACCTTCTTCTTTATCTGATTTGTATTTAATCCAATCAACAGCATTTTCTAATGGGGCATGTCCGCCTTTTTTTGTTTTATAATCTTTTAATGTAGGAAGTACTAAAGGCAACTCAGAGTAATCAATCGCTTTAGGACCATCCTTAAAGTGAACAACAGGAATTGGTTCTCCCCAGTATCTTTGACGAGCAAACACCCATTCTCTTAATTTGTAGTTAATTTTTCCACTACCGATTTTATTTTTTTCTAAGTAATCAATAATAATTCTTTTACTATCCGAAATATTTTTACCATTAATTAGCTTAGAATTAATATGATTTCCATCTAAAGTATATGCATTGTCTTTAGAATCACATTCTATGATATATTCTATATCCAACTTATACTTATTAGCAAAAACATAATCTCTTTCGTCATGAGCAGGTACAGCCATTACAGCACCTGTCCCATAACCATTTAAAACATAATCAGAAATCCAAATAGGTACTTTTTTTCCTGATATTGGATTAATAGCATAACTACCTGTAAATACACCTTCTTTTTCAGACTTATCAAGTCTTTCAATTTCGGATTTATTTTTTGCTTTTATAATGTAGTCATTAACCTGTTTCAACTGGTCCTTACCAGTTATTTGAAGAACTAATTCGTTTTCAGGAGCTAAAACACAATATGTAACACCATAGATAGTGTCGCATCTAGTTGTAAATACATCAAACTCTAAATTAGAATCAGCTACTTTAAAAGTAATAATAGCGCCTTCAGACTTACCAATCCAATTTCTTTGCATCTCTTTAGTAGATAAAGGAAACTCTATATCATTTAGACCATCTAGTAATTTTTCAGCATATTTAGGAATATCTATTGTCCATTCCTTCATATCTTTTTTAATTACAGGAAAGCCACCTCTTTCACTTTTTCCATTTATAACTTCATCGTTAGCTAAAACAGTTTGTAACTCTTCACACCAATTAACTTGCATCATAGTCTGCTTAGCCAAACCATCTTTAAAAAGATTTAAAAATATCCACTGTGTCCATTTATAATATGAAGGATCACAAGTTGATATTTGTTTAGACCAATCAAAACAAAAACCTAACATTTTTAGTTGCTTTGTAAACGTAATAATATTTTCTTGTGTAAAACCGTCAGGATGATTCCCAGTTAGTACAGCATATTGTTCTGCAGGAAGACCGAACGCATCAAATCCCATTGGATGTAATACGTTATATCCTTGCATTCTTTTAAATCTAGCAACAATATCAGATGCTGTATACCCTTTAGGATGTCCTACATGTAAACCATGTCCAGAAGGATAAGGAAACATATCTAAAGCGTAGAATTTAGGTTTAGAAAAATCATATAAATCAGTTTTGAAAACTTGATTATCTTCCCAGTATTTTTGCCATTTTTTCTCAATATCTAAATGATTAAATTTCATAAAATTCATCTCCAAAAGTTTTTTGTATTATATCACTTATTAAGTCTCTTGACTATTAGGTATCTGTTCTTTATCTTTTTTATCAGATCTAATTTGTACCACTACAAAGGCAGCAATTATAAATATTAAAGATGAAACAGGGGTATAGATAAAAAACGTTAATAAATTATTAAATATTTTTTCTGATATAGAAGTTAAAATATACCAGTATATAATTCCAACTATAATTAATGTTACACTACCAACTAAATAATATTTTGGTGTTTGAAACAGTTTAATTTTATATTCCATAATTAAACTTATTATCAGACTACACAAAGGAAATCCTAAAAAGAAAATGCCTATAAAACTTAATATCTTATCTAAGGTATTATTAAATACAAACAATAAGATAATTTGTATTATAAATCCAATAACTGCTAAACAAATTACACTTGCATAATATTTTTTCATTATATCTCCTATATATGAAATCTCTTTTTAAGTTCTTCAAAAACAATTTTTCTGTGCACAATTATCATTGTCAGAAAACAAAACACTGATAGCGAAAAGCAAACTATACTTGGTATTCTTAAATATTCAAAACTCTTAGAGAAAGTTATTAAATAATATAAAACACCTGATGCTATAAGTATTAATATATGTAAAACGCTACTAAAAGCAAAAGTATTATCAATCAATGAAAAGAAAATCATAAATGATAATGAAGCAAATAAGACTATTGGTGCTATATATAATAGAGAAAGAAATTCAGTTCTATCAATTAATACAAAATAATCAAGAGAAAGAAAATATAACATAAGAAATATATCAAATAGTAAAATTCTACTAGATATATCTTTTTTAAAATTTAGCGAGTTAAATATAAAAACATTTAATAGTAATATAAAGAAAACATGAGGAATTGTGATGTTTCTTGACTTAACTTGAAAATCAGCAATTACTACTACTATTGTCGAAATTATAGAAAAAAGTAAAAATAGAAATCTATACAGTCTTATTCTATCAACTTTATAAATTGTAGGGTATGTTACAAACCTATTTGTAATTTCACCACTTATCTTACTTTTACACACCGGACACTTATGAGTGTCATCCGTTACTTCCGTAATACATTCAGGACATTTTCTCATACTTCACCTTTAATGTTAGTATTTACTTTTATACTAATTCCTTCTTTACCAATAGTTTTAAATATATAACTTACTAAAGAATTATCCTTCATCTTAGAAATAAAACTTAAAACAAAAACATCATTGTAAGAAACACCCGCACAACTTATTGGTGTTCTCGTGCAACTACCTAAACAAAAATCAAATCTATGTATAAATTCACTAGATCCCTCAGGCATTTTAATAACACCAAGATTTGAAAATAACATGGTATTAATATTAGTTCCTAAAAACAAGTATCCTATTTTTACAGTAATATTTTTTAAAAATAACGGTACTATTCTAAGAGCTATTTTCTTTTCAAGATGAACATTAGATTTAATTCTTTGTTCTAACCTTTCTTTTGTCAACTCTTTTTTAAATGTTTGTTTAACATAATTAATACAAGTTTCTAAGTCAATCTTATCTTCTGAATAATCAGCTTCCGTTCTAACATATAGAACAAAATTTCTAATGCTTCTACTATTAAAAAATTTTCTAGCATTAACCGGTATAAATAATTTAACTGGCTTTGTACTTTTGCATTTTTTATAATATAAATTATATATCGCGAGGTGAATAATACCACCTAAATATTCAGTTATTGTAGCATCATATTGTTTTGCAATCTTTTTTAGTTCTGTTGATGACATTTCAGCCTGGATTAGATCCGACCAATTACTAGTATATATTTTTTCATCAATTCTAAATGCTGTTTTTTCGGAGTCATATTTATCAACATCATTTTTGTAATTAAAAACAAAACTATCAGAAATTTCTTCTTTTATTAATACATCGTCATCTAATTCTTCTAAAGCTTTAACTGTACCATCATTTATCAAACCTGAATTTAATAAATTCAAATAATTATAAGTTATAGATTTAAAAAACTCCATTCCACCCGCTCCGTCACTTAATGAATGAAAAATTTCTAAATTAATTCTATTTTCAAAATAACTTAAAGTAAAAAGAAATCCTCTATTTTGTCTTAAATTTATAGACCTTAATACATAATTGTTTTCCATTTTGACAATCGGCTGTTTTTTGTTTCTATCAAGATAAAACCAAAAAAAACCTTTTTTAATTTTAACATTAAATGTAGGAAATCTCATTAAGGATAGCTTTAATGCCTCAACTAAAAATTCTGATTGAACGTCCTGATTCAATACTACACTAAATCTAAATACACTATCAGTATCATAATTATTGAAGATTACAGGGAATAACTTAGCTGCATTATCAAGTTTATACCAGTTTTTAATACGACATCACATCCTTCTAATTAAGTAAAAAACTAATGCGTTAAGCATTAGCCAGTATCTTTTTTAAATTGCAAGATAATAATTTTAAAAAATACATTCGAATACAATTCATACCAATATTCTATCAAAATTTAATATTCTAGTCAAATAGTTGCTAGTTATAAACTGTAAACTACTTATGGTATGTTTCATTTTTTAGTATTTTAAAAGAGCGATAAATTTGTTCTAGTATAATCAATCTAACATGTTGATGAGTATAGGTTAATTTAGATAAAGATAATTTATAGTTCGACAAACTTGTAACTGATGAATGCAATCCTAAAGATCCTCCTATGACAAAAGTAATATGAGAATTACTATAAGTAAAAATACTATCTAGTTTATTCGCTAACAACTCACTAGTTAACATTTGACCTTCAAGTTCTAATGTTATTATGAATGATGTAGAATCGATTGATTTTAATATTGATTGAGATTCTTTTTGTTTTACAATTTCTATATCTTTGTTTGACGGATTATCAGAAATACTTTCATCGGATACCTCAATAATATTTAGTATACAAAATCTAGATAACCTTTTTAAATATTCATTGATACCATCTTTTAAATATTTTTCTTTTATTTTCCCTACCGAGATTATAGTTATTTTCATAGTTTCACCGCTTTAGTTGCATTAGTTGAAGTAAAAATAAAATCTATGCTACTAGAATTAATATCGTATTCATTAAACATTTCCTTAATTGATTGAGATATAAGTTTGTCACGATTACATTCCTCGGATATATGCGCTATAAATATTGTATGAGTATTTCTTGATATGTTCTTTGCTAATACATATGCTGCATCCATGTTTGATAAATGCCCGGCATCTCCAATTATGCGTTGTTTTAATCCGTGAAATCTATTTGAGTTCATTAACATCGAAGGATCATGATTAAACTCTATAACGTAAATATCTGCATTTTCTATTAATTTAAAAATCGAACTATCAACATATCCAGTATCAGTAATATAAACCAGTTTTTTACCTAACTTTTCAATAACAAACCCAACCGAAGTAATTGAATCATGTGAAGTCTGAAATGAATTAATTTTAATATCTAGTATATTAAATTCACCATTCTCATTTATTAATATAAAATTTTCAATAAAGTTATTGTATTTATCACTCGATTTAACAATAAAATCCCTTAGTTTTTCAGTCAAAAATACTTTACTATTATACTTAGTTAATATTGTTAACAATCCCGATATATGATCTTTATGTTCATGTGTTAATAAAATATAATCAACTTTGTTTTTCAAATTATTCATAAGTAAATGATTTGAAAGTTCCTTATAACTGATTCCAGCGTCGATTATTAAATTATAGTAATTAGTTTCTAGCAAAGAACAGTTCCCTTTTGAGCCACTTTTAAGTATAGTTACTTTCATAATATCCTCTTTATTAAAAAATAATCCATACTATTATTAGTATGGATTATTATAATTATATTTTATAAGTTGATAAGTCAACTCTCCAATTAATTAAATACAATTCATAGAATTTGTAATCTAATCTATCGAAAACGCCATTACCATCTTTATCTGGACCTTTAATAATACCTTTATCAACATCAAGTTCAAATATATTATATTCAGTAATTTTTCTAACCTTTTTATTAATCTCATTATCTATTCTACTTTGAGCAAAATCAACTTTTCCAATATACATATATATTTTCAAATTATGAAACTCCAAATTATCAATAACTTCAACAATTTGATCAAAAGAAGGTCTTATACTTGATTCTAGTGAACTTTTCATATTTACAATACCTTCATCAGTATTATATTCATAGTAATATACAAACAACTGATTTGGTGAAGCATATTTATTTTCACTATATAAATTAGTAATTAAGGTTTTATCAGGTTTATCATCTTCATCAGTACCATCTGGTATTACAGTGATACTTCTGTTTTCAAAATCATAAAAATCACTATCTGAAGGTTTGTAATCATTATCTTTTGTAAATAAAGATGAATCCTTATCAGAAATAGATTCTAGGTTAAGAATATGAAATCCATAACTTGTTGTAGCTAATTGGCTAGTTGCAATTAGTTTTTCATCATTTTCATCACTAAATTCTAGATAACCATTTTCGTGTAGTTCTTCAAATGAATCACTGAAATCTCTTTGAATTGGTCCTAGTTTAGAATTCCTACTATTTTCATCAGGTTCTTCTGGTTGTTCAGGTTCTTCAGGTTCTTGTGTAAATCTTTGGTAAAGCTCTTTTGCACGCTTAGAAAAAGACAATTCATATTGATCAAAATTAGAATTAGAAACACTTCCTAAAGACTCTACTGTAAGAACAAAATTAAAAGTAGTTTTAAATTTATTCCAAGTTTCATTAGAATCTGATGAGTATATTTTATCGCCTTGCTCGTAAGAATATTTTATAGATTTAAGAGAATCGATATTTTTATTAGTAATCATATTTGTTTCTGCTATTATTGTATTTGCTAATAAAACAACTTCGTCTTCGAATTTAGTTCTTAATGAATCGCTTAAAGAATTTGCGTAATCATAAGGATTTTCAAAATTACCGTCATTATCTTCATCAACACTAATTAAAATATGAGAAATCGTTGTATCAAATTGATTCTCGTAGAAATCCTCATAAATTTTAGCAAATTGGTTGAAAAAATAATCATTTTGATCGAAATTCTTTCCATCAGTAGTATGCGTTCCTATGTAAGAGCTGATTTTATTTACAACTAACTCTGTTTTTAAAAGCTCTATTGCCTCTGCTTTAGTAGTTGCTCCGTAGCTAGAATATAAGAATATAGACTCACCAATTTTTTTAGGGAAATTTGGATTTTTACCTTTTTTAAATTTTTTTACTTCAGAATTAATTTCATCTGTTACAGCTTTAATTTCATCGTTAGTTAAAGAATTATAGAAATTAGTTTGGTCTTTATGTCTTGCAAATTCTAAACTAATAAGTTCATATGAAACCTCTGTACCATATTTGTCCTCAGTAATATCATAATATTCTCTAACCGATAATGAGGCAGAAATAGTTTTATCTTCAGTATATAAAACACCATCGGCCTTAATAACAAAACTAAATTCATAAATCAAATCATCATTAAATTTATTAGTAAATTTGAAATTTTCTTTGTTCATAATATATTGTTGATAAGCAACAAATGGATCATATACTAAAAAATTTGCTTCTTCATTAAACAGTTTTTCTCTATCACTTCTTAATTTCGTTTGATAATCAGAAGAGTATTCTGTATCTAACAAGATACTTCTTATCTCATCTTGAATTTTTTGAAATTCATCAGATGTCTTATCAAGTTCATACCACTCTTTAATCTTGTCTGATGAAATTTTATAAATCATATAATAATTTCCATCTACATTTTTAGGTGTAGAAAAAAAATCATTATCTTTCATTTTATTAACGACTAAGTTTTCAACTTCTCCTGAAAAACTAGACAGTCCTAAATGATCTATATCTTTCGAGAAATTAACATTTTCATCATTCAAATAATTATCAATGGTAAGTTCTTCTCTAGTTTTATATAAATTATTATACATAGCTATGTATTGTGAAATATTATTTTCGGGATTAGAAGATTCAATAAAAGATTCTGAGATTCTGTCAGCTTGACTTCTATTAATGAATTTCAAAACAATAGCTTGAGATTTACCATAGTATTTAAACCTCTCGTGGTAAAACTTTTCAATGTCATCTTCAGAAATATAGTAATCATTTGAAACACTATCAACAGTTTCTTTATATGAAAGCGTTAGAAGGTCTTGCATCGCTTTAACTTCAATTGCTACATCAACAATAAACTCATCAATAATCGTTTTTTTAATTTCATCATTTTGTTTCCAATCAATGTCTACTTTAGTAATATTAGAGTTTTTTTCATCTTTTACCTCTATTGTAAATGAGTCTGTAGTAATAGGATTCTTTCTACTTTCTCTTTCGGTTATAAATCTAAGTTTTAATTGATTTTTTTGCCATTGAGGAATTTTATTGTAAGCTACTTCATCAGTAACATTATACATTGTTTTTAAGATCGCTAAATTAACTTTATTTCTATGTTCTTCATTATTATCATAATCAACCAAAGCAATATAATCTTTGTACATTTGATTTTTGAGAGTACTTTCTATTTTTTCATACCCGGTATGTCTAAGAGAATTGTATAATTCTACTTCAGATATTGAACCATACTTAGAAGTAGCATAATTTTTTTCTGTTAAATCACCTAAAGGAAATGTTGAATTAATTTTACTATTACTACTACAAGATGCTAAGGTAATTAATGTTAAAAACGAAAAAATAATTAAAACAACTTTTTTATGCTTATTCATTATTTAATCCCTCCTACAGTTAATAAATCCCACCAAGTTACATATTTACCATTTTCCCAATATACGAAATTATTCGATAAATCTTCATTTAATAAGTAATTATCATCAACTCTTCTATTAATTTCCATAACATCTAAAAGTCTTTCTTTATTAGTTGTGTCTGTAAATACTAATGTATCTATGCCACCTAACAATCTATTAAGAAGTAATTCTCTTTGTGAACCTGAACTAGTATATTTTTCAAACACTGGTTTTAAATATGTAGTTAATGCTAAGTTAACAGATTCAGTTGCCAAAGATGTATTTGATGTTTTTAAATACTCATATACAAATAATTTAACTTGATTTAAAGATATATAATCTGTATCGCTATATGCGTTTTCTATAACTGTAAATTCATCATTATATTTAATATAAATATCAACATATAAATCATTAACATCATCTTCTTTTTCAAATTTTGCAGAATTTCTTTCAACTGCATCAGAAACAATAATTAAATTGTACCCCGCTCTTGAAACAAATCCGTCTCCACCATTTAAATAAGGTTGCATATGTGTGTATTCTTTTTGATAAGTATTAAATATATCAAATTCTTCAGAATTGTATATTTTTTTTATTTCATTTTTAACTTCTATTTCTAGACCACCTGTAGCACCAGTTGTTGTTTCAGAAGTGCTATCCACCGTTTCTAAAGATTCTACCTTAAGAACAATACCGGCTCTTTTATATTTAGCCCATCTTGTTTCTGGTTGAGTTGGATCAAAATCTCCATCACCACCAGGTTGATCTATACCATTAGTAAATTTTTGAGTTGAATTATATTCTTCTACAATTGATGACAAAGTAGTTAAGTGAGCTTCAGAAGAGTTATTCAATTTTTTAATAATGTCATTCATTAACATTTTAGTCATTTGAGCATAAGTTAAATTGTCTTCAGTTTTAACTGCAGTATTCCAATCAAAGTCTAAATCAACTTTACCATCATCGTCAAAATCGACGAATGCAAGAAGTGTAGACGCAGTTAAACTAAAGTAGTTATCATAAGCTACATCAGCAAATTTTTTCATCAAATTAAATGTAGCATCATCATCTTTGCTTGCCGCGTAACTAGAAAGAATCTCTGTACTTGCAGCATTTAAAATATAAAAAGAGTCAATAATCTCATCAATTTTTGATGTTTTAAAATAAAGCATTAAGAAGTTATATTTACCAATACTAGACGGAAAACCATTTGAATTATATTCGTCATTAGTAAATCTATTTAAAAGAACTTCAAATTGGTATTTAAAATCTTTAATTTGATCTTTATCTTCTTTGATTTTTTTGTACTCTTCAGAATCATAAACTGCTTTTTTACTTAATAAATCAATTGCAATAGTAACTCCATTTGCATTTAATAATTTGTTAAACAATCCATTTTCTCCATCAACATTAAAGTGATAAGTTGTTTTGTTATATTTAACAGAAAAAATAGTTTGTCTTTCTGGTGCTTTTTTGTAAGTTTTAGAGTACTTTGTTTTACCGACAGAATACGCTATTTCCACAGATTCATCATAGATATAAACTGTTGCATTATTTACTTCTATATCTAATTTAGTATCAGAATATGATTTATCAACATCATCCCAAATTAATTCTTCAATAATTTTAGCTTTTAGTTCTTCGTTAATAATTTCACCAGATTCTTTGTCAACTAGAATTAAATGATCAGGCAATTTTTCTTCATCTACTTTGTAAGCCATATATGAAGCAGAATCTATAGTACGAGAAGAATAAGAATATCTTACTTCACTACCTTCCGGTTCTACTTTTAAATCCGTAAATATATATTTTCTTAAATCAGTAGAAATTCTTGATAAGTCATCTTGTTCATAAGAGATCATATCAGTCATTTCTTTAGTCCATAAATTAGATTTAACGTGATCTTGAGGAGATACTCCTTTTCCTGATTTGAATTTACTAATTAAGTCAGTAGTAATATCTTTTTTATTTTCGTTTGAAGATAAATCACTCATTGTATATAATTGTGTTCTATAAGCATAAACATAATTATAAAACTCTAAGTATAATTGGAAAACAATATTTTCTCCACCAACACCCTCAACATCAATAAACTTATCATAATTTCCAATTAAATCAAAATCAAAATCATCATATCTTTTCGAATATTTAGAATATGTTTCATTTTTTTCTTGTGGTATAAAATAAAATCTATCTTTAAAAACTTTTACACCAAAAGCTTTAAAAGTCCTGTTCATTTCTTCATCATTTGTAAATTTTATTATAATCGATTTAACAGTATTTGAATGTTCATATTTTTCTTCATACTTGTCTAAAATATTTGTATTTGAGTAGTATGTTTTATCCTTATTTTTTTTCTCGTATTTAGTTATTTCCTCTTTTAATTTTTCAACACCTAATAGTTTTTTTGCTAATTCAGGCATAACTTTATCAAATATATTAACATATTTGAATCTGAAAGTTACATCTGTATCAGTGTTTTTAAATACATCTTTTTCTTCTAATAACCATTCACGTGTAATTTTTTTGTTATAGTTCGTATAATAACTATCAATATATTTATCTTCTAAAGTTTTTTTCTTGTCAAGCTGCATATTATCCAGTTCATCTTTATCTGTAACCTCATAAATAGCATTACGCGCTTGTTCTTCTAAATGATTATAAAAAAGTTCTTTTTGAACAAAATTATCACCTTTTAAAATTTCTGCGGCTTGTTCAATATATGGTTTAAGGACAATATTAGTTATGTCATCTTGAATAAAATCATCAACTTGCCATTTAAGTTGTTCCCATATTTCAGAATTTGTAACCGAATAATTTCCTGATTGTGCAAAAATTTCATTAGGATCGATTGAACCTAAAGTTCTTGACTTGTTAGAACATGAAGAAAGACCTACAACACAAAAAATAGCAACAAGTACTATTATGATCTTTTTCATATGGTTTTTTATAGATAAATTAGACATAATTTAATCTCCTTTTTTATACATTTCAAATATAGTTATCAAATTAAAATATAACATTTTTTACACAAAAAATCAATATAATTTTAACTGAGATAGCACATTCATATAAAATAACATAATTCAGTAAAATTATGTTATTTATGTTTGAACATTCTCGATCTTTCTAATACTCCAATAGAATCGGTAAACGAATTGACCTCTATCTTGTTGAATTCTTCTCCTATGACACGTAATTTTGAATCCAAAGTATCTAAGTACCAAATTAGCAACGCTTCTGCTGTAGCTGGTTTTTTAATTGCTCCAAATGATTGCTGACCATGATGAGATGCTATTATATGTTTTAAAAGTAAAACTTCCTGACTGTTAGAACACCCTAAGGTATTACTAATTTTATCTAGTTCTATTATACCTAAAACTAAATGCCCAAGAAGTTGTCCTTCTAGACCATATTCTAAATTTTCAACACCTGTAAACTCTAAAACTTTAGCTAAATCATGAAGAATAATTCCAGCATATAGATAATTTGCATCAAGATAATCATAAACTTTCAAAAAAGTATCAGATAGTTCTAGCATTGAAAGTGTGTGATAAGCTAATCCTCCAATATATGCATGATGAAGTTTAGAAGCAGCCGGGTAAAGAAAAAAATCAACTTCAAACTTCTTAAGCATATTATATGTAAGTTCTTTTATAGTTTTATTATCAATTTTCTCCACGTAAGAGTATATAGATTTACTTAATGATTCGCATTCAACCGGAGAACTTAACATAAATTTTCTATAAACTTTATTTTTTACAATTAAATCATCGATTTGTGAGATACTATCAACTTCTTGAATAACCAAATGAGTTCTAGCAGAGTTAGCGGAAGAAACTACTTTAAATCGATACAAACAATTAATTTTTGGAATATCGTGTTCTTGAGGATTTAATTTCAAATTAAATTGTTGGTCTTCTATATCAGTGACTAACAAATTTAATATACTATCACTCTTGTTAATTGTATTGATTTTAGCATATATAATTTTCATCATATTCCTCACTTGTTCTTATATATGAGATTATTTCATCATATTTATTTTTTATTTCTAAATTAATAATACTTTTAATGATCTTCTTTTTTATCGAATTGATTTTTTTTCGATCTATAATCTTCATTATATCTTTATTAGTAATATCTAACTCTTCTTCTGTTTTTATAACTAAATCATTATACATGCTTATTAGTTTTTCTTCTTCTACCCAATTATATCCAAATATTTTTTTCATTTCATTAATATAGAGTATGATTTGAATTTTTTCATCAAACAAGTTGTATAAGCTAAAATTCGAATCTTTATATTTTTTATATTTATTAAGTAAATTAAATTCATGTTTAGATAAGTTAAGTTTAGTATTTGTATTACTTAATATAGTATAACACAAAAAGAGTTCTTTGTATTTAATAGATTTATTTTGAAACAATTTTATTACGTTAGAAAACACCCCTAATTTGAGGTGTACATTATACTTTACCATGACATTAAATGCAAAGTTGTAATCATACTCAAGTATCTTCAACAACTCATCTAGTATTCTATTTTCTGAAATAGAATTAAAATTATAATTCTCATTCATAAGAAAATCCTTGATGTCATTAGTAAATTCAAAATTATATTTAGCGACTAAGTAAAAACCTCTTAAAATTCTTAATGGGTCATAAATAAAAGACTCTTTGACTGGTATTATAGTTTTTATTAATTTATTCTTCAAATCATCAATAAAATTATTTTTATCTATTAACGCAAGATTACCATCAACGTATAAAGCGTTAATGGTAAAATCTCTTCTTTTATAATCAATATCAATATCATTCACGAATTTTACAATGGGTTTTCTAGATATTAAATCGTATTGCTCGCTTCTAAATTGTGTTATCTCAAACCTTTCGTCTTCAAAATAGATTAAATAAGTTAATAGTACATCTCTACTATCTTTATTAATAACATTGAAATTGCTTAAAATAACATTTGTAGGAGCATTCGTACAAAGATCTATATCAAATGCATCTAACTTATTGAAAAGAACATAATCTCTTACAAATCCACCAACAATGTAAGCTTCATATCCTAAATCATTTATAATTTTAATTATCTTTCTAGCTCGGTCTAATTTCATATTAAATCCTCCTAACTAGCAAATAATGTTTTACTCTTCTAGAAAAACTCCTAAACCTAATGCATTACCACCTACATGACATCCTACAACAGGACTGCTTGAGGCAATCATTAAATTTTCAAGATTTAATTTTTCTTTAATCAACTCTTCTAAAACAGGTATAAGATCTTTTCCTGTACATACTATGTAAATTCTATGTTTTCTACCAGCTACATAATTAGAAACTCTATCACATAAACCTTCTAGAGCTTTTTTTGTTGTTCTGATCTTTTCAACCGCCTGTATAGAACCGTCTTCTACTACTTCAAGTATTGGTTTAATTTTTAGAACTTTACCTAAAAATCCAGCAGCACCAGATAAACGACCGTTTTTTATTAAATATTCTAAAGAATTAACAGCGAAAAATATTTTATTATTATCTCTCATTTTTTCTAGATTAGAAATAATTTTATCTGTTTCTAAACCTTCTTCAATCATTTTTGCTGCTTCTAGAGCAAAATTACCTTCATTAAAACAAACTGTCTTAGTATCAAATGGAACTATTTTGATTTTGTCTTCAACCATATTAGCTGCTTGACAAACTGCATTAAATGTTCCACTAAGTTTGCTACTAATAGTAGTAACTATAACTTCTTCATATCCATCTTCGGCGTATTTTTCAAATTGCTCTACTAATTCGCCAACAGAAGGTTGAGTAGTTTTAGGAAGAATTGTTGAATCGTTATTAATTAACTCATAAAATTCATCCGCCATCATCTCATCACCATCAGAATATAATTTTGAGTTTAAATCTATTTTTAACCTAATGATTTTAATATCATAGTTATGTTTGTAGTAATCTAAGCATCCCGTAGATGTATCAGCTATTATTCTTTTCATCATGTTTAATACCCCTTTTTTTAACATTATATCATGTTTTCAAAAAAAATCAAATTAGTTTGAAGTTAAAACCTTTTTTTGAAAATAACTTACAAATTAGTTATTAAATAATTTATAATATACTTAGGTGATACTATGTTTACAATTGAAAAAGACAATGTTTCAAAAACAATAATTAATAAATCCGAATTTATAACTCATATATACAAAGTTAATTCTATTAAACAAATTAATGAATATATTGAAACTATTAAAGCAGACCATAGGCAAGCAAATCATAATTGTTTTGCTTATTCGATAATGGTTGGGGACCAAATACAAAAAAAATGTAGTGACGACGGTGAACCTAGCAGAACTGCAGGAGCACCAATTTTAGATGTTATAGAAAAAAATAATTTAATAAACGTTTTAATAATTGTAACTAGATACTTCGGTGGAGTAATGTTAGGCGCTGGTGGACTAGTGAGGGCATATAGTACAAGCGCTAGTAATTGCTTAAAAGAAATCAAGTTTTACAATTACATTAAGGTAAGATGTTTTAAATCTAAACTTTCATATCCAGAATATAATGTATTTTCCAAAGTCGAATCATTAATAATCTTAAAAACTGAATTTAATGATTTAGTAAACTTAGAGTTTTGTTCACTAGATATAAATTTAGAATATATATTAAAAACATTTAATAACTTAGTAAATGGTCGTATTAAAGTTATAGAAACAACCTCCAAATATATTGAAGTATTATAGCTGAACCATTTTGTAAAGAAAGAACACAAGTTCACTTATCATATAAGAACAAATCAAACATCCTAAGATATAGAATAGTTTTATCTCAAATGTTTTTCCTTGTTTAAACATTCTTTCTACATTCATCGCTCGAAATATTCTAAAAAATATAATATAAAATAATGTAAGTATACATATATAAATAATGTTATCAGCCATTTTAATCACCTATAATTATTTTATCATAAAACATAAAAAAAACTTACAACATAGTTGTAAGTTTTTTTGTTATAAAGAACCTGATTTAGCGCTTTTTATATTTTCAATTAATTCAGATTCTTTTTGTGTGAATTCAACATTTGCTTTTTTATTTAAATTCAAACGTTCTAATCTTAGCGATTTGATATGTTCTAAAGCAGTTTTGTAATCTTTACCAACATTTGCTTCTTGAGCAATAACATTCACAACATTATTTTTATATTCTAAAAATCCATTGATAATAACAGCAAATTCTTCTTCTTTGTTATTTACCATTTTAATATAACCATCTTTTATTACAGCAACTAAAGGAACATGATTGTTTAGAAGTGCAAATTCACCATCTTGATTTTTTATTACAACATACTCTATCTCTTGATCGTATGTTTTACCTTG
>JBOFSX010000159.1:0-4811 GCA_051651765.1 Anaeroplasmataceae bacterium
TATTGAAACTTCTTTATATACTAAACTGTTAATAGATAAAGAGAGGATGATTTTATGAAAAAATATCTAATTGGAGCGATGGCAGGAATAAGTGTATTATCACTAGTTGGTTGTTCGACAGACAAACCTAAAGATATAACGATTTACACTAGAGATATTCACAGTGGTACAAGAGATGGTTTTTTTACTGCTATTTCATTTAAAGAGGCGGTAAAAGATAATTCGGTTTTAAAGTCTGGAGTTTCTGAAGTAAGTGGAAATGGGGATATGATTACAAAAATTGCTAATGATAAATATGGTATTGGATATATATCGCTAGGAACATTATCTAGTAATAAAAATATAAAAGGGTTAGATTTTAACGGCGTTAAAGCTAACGAAGATAATGTATTAAATGGTAAATATGGTTTAACGAGAAACTTTAACTATGTTATTGGTAGTGAAGGTGTGACAAATAACGGAGAATTAACATCAGTAGGAGAACTAGTATATTCTTATCAAACTTACATGAAATCATATGATGGAGTTCAGTTGATAAAAAATAAACATGGAATTGTAGATGTTGAAGAAGATGGTTTATTTGCGTGGGATACTTTAAGAGGGAAAGATATTGATGATCCTCAAAAAGAAAATGCTGATCCAATAATGTTAAAAATACAAGCTAACATTGATACTAATCAAGATTACTATAAAAACGTAACTCTTAATATTGGTGGTTCTACATCAGTAACTGGTATTACTGAAACAATTAACGCAATTATAAAAGATTGGTCGAAATGTCAAATAGATGCTGACCACTCTGGTTCTTCGGATGCGATAAAAAAAACATACGGAGTAGAAAAGGGAAAAATTCACATTGGATTTGCTTCAAGAGAATTTACTCAAGAAGAAATTGCTTTAGTAACAAATAAAGATAATTTAGGTGTAATGAGTATTGATGCGATTGTTGCTATAGTTAACAAGGACAATAAAGTATCAAACTTAACAACAGAACAACTTAAAAAAATATATAGTGGTGAGATACCTAAATGGAGTGATATAGAATAAGCTTTTGCTTATTCTATATCTTTTAAAATAGAGGGAATTTATGCAATCAACTTTAACTTTGAAAAGTAATATAAAAAAGAAATTAATATCAGATAAAATAGTAAAATCTATTTTTTTGACAATAACAATATTTTGTGCATCTATAATTATATTTATAGTTGGATTTATAACTATTAAAGGTATCAGTCCATTCGTTAACGAGTATTCAGTAGATGGTAGTCTATACAAGGTAAATTTTCTTAAATTCATTTTAGGAGATACTTGGTTTGTATACCCAAATATTTATTCTATAGGAGTCGTTGTACTAAATACAATTTATTTAGTAGTTTTATCAGGGTTAATAGCAATACCTATATCTATTCTAACGGCATTGTTTATTGCTAAAATTGCCCCTAAAAAAATAGGGAAGTTTCTTAACTATGTTGTTGAGTTATTAGCGGCTGTCCCTTCGATTGTTTATGGAGTATTTGGTGCAGGTGTTATCACGGTAATGGTAAGAAATGTGGGTGATGCTTTTGGTATTCAAACAGCAGGAGGAGCGTCAACCATTGCCGCAGTAATTGTCATGGCTATGATGATTATGCCAACAATTACTATGCTAAGTATTACTAGTATTAAAGCTGTAAAAAAGGATTTAGAACATGGATCTTTAGCTTTAGGGGCAAGTAAGACTCAAACAAATTTCAAAATAGTACTGACAGCTGCAAAGTCAGGAATATTTTCAGCAGTAATTTTAGGTATAGGTAGAGCTTTAGGAGAAGCGACAGCTGTATATATGGTTTGTGGGAACGGTTCTAGTGGGTTTTCATTAAACCCATTTGACATAACATCTACATTAACATCTACAATGTTGTTAGGGCTTAATGAATCGGTAGGTCTTGGATATGACATAAGATTTAGCGTGGCAATAGTTTTGATATTACTAATAATAGGTGTAAATATCTTACTTAATTATTTTAAAAAAAGGATGATGAAGTAATATGAATGAAGTAATCATAAATGAAGAGTTAAATGATAATAAGAAAAGAAAAAAAAGTGCTAGAAAGCTTAAAGATAATGTTTTAAATTCAATAACATATATTGCGTCTAGTCTAGGAATTTTAATTCTTGCCGCTATAATAATTTTTGTGTTTTCAAATGGAATAACTGGTTTATCTTGGGATAAAATAACAGGTAACTATTACCCAGAAAATATATCTATTTCTATTACTCCTGAAAAATTAGGTGGTTTTGAAGACCCTGAATCAGATAAGTTTTCATTTTCTAAAAAATGGGGAGCAGGTTTTACCTTAGCAGAAACCAAAAATGGTGAAAAGTACATTACAGTTTCCTATATAGATCCTAATTCTCCTTTATTGAATGTTAAAAATGTAAATGATACTAATGAATACTACTCGTTTAAAGTAGGACACAAGATAGAAACTGGAATAATTGTTAATGAGATAGGAAAAAGAGAAAGTATAAATATATCGAAATACGAATCTAGTAACGACGTATCAAATTTTTTTGACAGGGCTATTAAAATAACTAATATGAATCTATCAAAATCTGGAGGTGGATTTAGAGGCTCTTTAATAACAACACTTTATTTAATATTATTCACATTAATTATTGCAATACCTATTGGTGTAGGTGGAGCGGTATATTTAAATGAATATGCTAAAGATAATAAGTTTACAAAGATTATTAGAACGATGATAGAGATAACTAGTGGTATTCCATCTATTATATTTGGTATGGTTGGAGCTTTAGTGTTTATACCATTTACAAATACAGTTATAGGAAGTAATGGTGGTAATATATTAGCTGGTGCACTAACAATGTCTATTGTTTTATTACCTATTATAATAAGAACTACAGAAGAAGCATTAAAAGTAGTACCTGATGGTCTTAGACAAGCATCTTTAGCATTAGGTGCATCTAAAACAGAAACTATATTTAAAGTAGTGTTGCCAAATGCTATATCTGGTATATTAACATCTGTTATATTGTCGGTTGGTAGAATAATAGGAGAGAGTGCGGCTTTAATATTTGTAATAGGAACTGTAGTTAAAGATAATATAATTTTGAATGAAAGAAGCACATCTTTAGCGCTACAAATATGGACGCTTATGTCTGGTGAAAATCCAGATTTTGAATCAGCTTGTGCTATAGCTATAATTATACTTGGTGTAGTTTTAGTGCTAAGTATTTTAGTAAAATTTATAAGCAAAAAATTAAACAAATTTGAGGTGCAATAATGAATAGCGTTTTTAAAGTGAAAGATGTTGATTTATACTATGGAGAAAAACATGTATTAAAACAAGTTAATATGGATTTGCTAGAAAATAAAGTAACAGCATTTATAGGTCCTTCAGGTTGTGGAAAATCAACTTTATTAAGATGTCTGAATAGAATGAATGATTTGATAGCATCTTGTAAAATTGAAGGTGAAATACTGTATAATGAAAATGATATTATGAAAATGGATGCTATATCATTAAGAACTAATGTGGGAATGGTTTTTCAAAATCCTAACCCATTTCCTATGAGTATATTTGATAATGTTGCTTTTGGTCCTAGATGTCAAGGAATTAAGAAAAAAGAAGTCTTACACGAAATTGTAGTGGAAGCATTAAAAAAAGCAGCTTTATATGATGAAGTTAAGGACAGGCTAAAAGATAGTGCTACGGCATTATCGGGTGGTCAACAACAAAGATTATGTATTGCAAGATGTATTGCTATGAATCCCAAAGTTATACTAATGGATGAGCCTACAAGTGCTCTTGATCCAATAGCTACTTTAAAGATCGAAGAACTAATATATGAATTAAAGAAAGATTTCACAATAATAATAGTAACGCATAATATGCAACAAGCTACTAGAGTTAGTGATTATACTGCATTTTTTTTAATGGGAGAAGTTGTAGAATTTAGTGAAACAAATAAATTATTTAAGGACCCAAAAGATAAAAGAACTGAAGACTATATTACAGGGAGATTTGGTTAATTATGAAATTGCAAATTGATAGAGAAATTCAAAATCTAAATGAAACTTTAGTGAAAATGGCGGACATTGTATTAGCTAACATTAAGCAAGCTTTTACGCTTTATAAAGATGATGTTAAATGCGAGCCAATTAATGATGATGTAGTAGATCAATATGAAAGATTAGTTGAGGAATTATGTCTAGATATATTAATTAAAGAAAGACCATATTCAAAAGATTTAAGAATGATTTCGGGTATTTTAAAACTTGTTTCTGATTTAGAAAGAATAGGTGATCATGCTGAAGACGTTATAAACTATACTATAAAGCTAAAACAAGAAAAAGAAAAACCGTGTATAGAAGTGGAACAAATGCTTGAAATTTGTATGGATATGTTGAATAAATCGATCGATAGTTATTTAAACATGGATATAAATAAAGCTAATGAAGTAATAGCTAAGGATGATGTTATTGATAAAATGTTTGATGATGCAATTGAAAGATTGATATCAAAAGACTCAACTAGATCGTTTGCAATATATACTACATTAGTGGTAAAATATATTGAAAGAATAGCTGATCATGCAACTAATATTGCAGAATGGGTTGTTTACATGGTTAACGGATTTTATAAGGATAAAAAAATATTTTAGTGTAAAGGGGAATATATGAGCTTTTTAATTTTTTCAGTAGAAGATGATAAAGATATTTCATTAATGATTAACAAAACTTTGTCAAAACAAGGTTATGAAGTAAGATCTTTTTACAACGCTAAATCTTTTTTTGAAGAATTAGA
>JBOFSX010000160.1:0-2778 GCA_051651765.1 Anaeroplasmataceae bacterium
ATATTTTTTTCTTCAAATGCTTCAACTCTATTATTTATATCTAAACCATTTATGTTCTTTACTCCTAGCTTTGTAAATACCTCTGTATATTTTTTTAATGCTTCTTTAGGAAATTCAGTGGCAATTGTAGCAACCAATATTTTATCAGTTTCTTTATTTATAAACCCGCAAACCCTTTTTAGAATTTCCTTGTCACCCTCTTTATCTTCTGCGCCACCTATTATTATTAAATTTCCATTTATTTTTTCACTCATAACGTCACCTCTCATCATACATCTATTATTTTACCCACCCTATATTATTCTTATTCACTTCAATTCAATTTACTTTTCATGTTTATGTAAATATTGAAATTACAATTTATAACCTGTGCTAATAAAAAAATCGGAGGCGATTATGATCCTAAGACTTTTTTAGCGTATGTACATTTAACTGACACTCTGAATTTTACATTTAGCTAGTGGAAGTTATACAAGTGACCGAAGCTTTCCTGATGAAAATCTTATAGGTGTACTACAATAACTTTTTTATTTTATCGATTCTACCTAGATAAATTTTAAAATTAAATATTGTCAACAGTTTCACCAACGGTGCGCAATGCATAAGAATCTATAATATGCTGTAAAGTAAAAAAGAACCACGTGTTTAAACGTGGTTCTAAATATAATATATTTTTAGAATATAGCTCTGCCTGGAATTATTAATTTATCTCCAACTTTAAGTTCTTGTGGATTTTCAATTTCATTTAATTTTATTAATTCTTCCATAGTAGTATTGTATTTCTTAGCTAGCTGCCAAAGTGTATCTCCTGCTCCAATTACATATATTGTAATTGATGATTGTTTTTCTTTCTTTTCATCTCCACCATCTAAAATATCTACTACCCATTCTTTATTAACTTTATAGCATACCTTTGAAGATGTAATAACTGTAGCACGTATAGCTATAGTATTAGCTTCAATATTTGCATCTACATTCTCTAGGGATGCTTTAACTAATATATCCATACCTTCTTTTGCACCCTTAATATCAGTTGATGCTAAAAATGGTAGTTCGCCACAAACTATTCCATAGCAATTTTCTTCATCTGCAAGCTTGTATAAAACACTTACTTTAACTACCCCTTCTATTTTCACTCTATCATTTTCAACTATTTTATCTGTTACGCAAGCACTTCCATTTACAGAAATTATCTGTTCAATTTTAGAATTATCATTTTTAAGATAAATATTATCTTTAACCATAGCTTCGCTGTTTGCAGTGCCTTGGATAATACCAATTTCATGATTTCCAGTTGCAAGTTCCATATTCATTGATGGTGAATACGCATCCTTTATTAAATCTATCTTCTCTTTTGAAAACACCTTAACCTTTCCTTTAATTACAAACTCAATATTGACAATTCTATTCTCACCTAAATCATCAGTGTTAATAGTATATTCACTATTATTAACATTCATATTTAAAGAACTCATCATATCATTATTTATTCCAACTAGTTCTTCTTCTTTTGATAAATAAACATCATCTTGTAATGTCATTATATCTGATGTGTCTTTACCTTTATACAAAACTTCTATTTTGCAATAACATCCTATATAAATTTTATCTTCTCCAATTTTAATTTCTTTTTTATGAAGATTCATTGTGCAATTAAGTATGTCTTCAATTTCAGGCTTATCCATAGTTACTTTCATCATAGACTTACCTAATAATTCAACTTCTTTTTCACCTTTAACACCATTCAAAATCTCTTGTTTTTTAAGTACTTGAATATCTTCTTTACCTTCTACGTCTTTCACATATTCAAATTCACCACTTTTATAAAGTTCCCATCTTAATTCAAGAACTCCATCTATACCAGCTTTTCTTTCATTTATTAAATTCGCCTCAATATGTTCAATCTCACACTCAACATCGCAAATCACCCTATGTTCATCATTTTCAAGTTCAAGATAGTTTGCGAACTTTTCTGTAAATGTAACTGAATGTATCTTTCTTGAAGCAATTTCTGATATTGATTCTTCCTTTGGTAGATAAAACATTGTATAGTTTAGTAAACCTTCAACTAGCACTTTATCTCCAAGTATTTCTTTATTTGTTATAGTTGCCTTTGCATCTACTCCTAAAACCTCTTTCATATCAGGATGAGAATCTCTTATTAGATACTCCCCCTTTAAAATATGGTTTGATGAGTTTTCATTTAAAAGTTGTTCATATTGAACTCTTTCTTTTATTACATCAATCTGTGACATATTATCCCTCCCATAGAATACTTCCTACAATAAATATATTTGTATCTATATATATTTATTCATCCTTAGAGATATTGTTTGTAAAATCATAACCTTTTCTTCGACAAAAAAATATATTTGCTTATTAATATTACTATTTTTCTGGTTGTACTGTCGAAAAATAAATATTTTTCATTAATTTCTTTAATTATATGTTGACATTATTCGAAATTAATCGTATTATAGAGATGGTTATTGACCATATAACCTCTCATAAATTCTCAATACCCTTTTATACCATAGTTGAAAGATGGGAACCCACCATCTTTCTTTTTTTTATACTTTTTTAAGGTACTTACTTAAATAAATCCTTAAAAAAGTATAAAAATATAGAACTTCGAAAATCGAAGTTCTATTCTCTATACGGCAAAATATAATTGTACTGTCTTTGTTAGCACATCTGAATAACTGTAAGTTACAGTTCTTTCATTGTCACTTTCTAATCTAACTACGAAAATGCTTGGATATACACTTTCTATTATTC
>JBOFSX010000161.1:0-7035 GCA_051651765.1 Anaeroplasmataceae bacterium
ATCATTCATATAAGAAATATTCACAAAGATGTACACCAAGAGAACTTTATAGAGCTACAATGGATTGTGGTGGGTTATTAAATTTCTTTTTAGCAGTATTGAATTTAGCAAAAGAACTTCAAGTCATGAAAGCTACTAAGATAATAGAATCATGTAGTACTAAACTTGAAATAGAGGAATATATTGAAACACTAATAAACACTGGAAATAATGAGGTAATCTAATATGATGAAGAGTAGAAGAGAAGGTGGAGATGGGGCAGTATACCCAAAAGATGATAATAAGAATGAATTTGAAGAAAGATGGAGCATTGAAATATCATTTGATAACGAAACAAGAGAAAGTGTAATCGAATTAATAGCATTAGGCTTGAAATCAAAATATGGTTTTTCACACGTTGAAAATACGGGTAGTATGTATAACAATGGAACTAAGATGCTTGTTAGTACTGACTTTAAATGTTCAAGAGATGTAAAAAAACAAAAAGAAGAAAATCCACATGGAGAAAAAGAAGAAGAAGATTTTGAAACTGACTTATTTGATGATGATTCAGATTTAATTATGGCGATTGAAAAAAAATATATTGAAATCATAAAAGACATCTAAATTGCAAATGAAATTTGACAGATTAAAGAATTAATGATATAATAAATGTATAAAGAGTTAAGAAAAAAATAAAAAAGGACGGTAATGAAATGAATTTAAAAGCAAAGTTAATAACAATCGGAGCAGGAATTGGAGTATTAGGAATCTTAGGATTTGGTTTAAACTGTTATACAGTTATTCCAGCTGGAACAATGGGTGTTGTGTATAGTCTTAATGGTGGAATAAAAGAAACACCACTTGGACAGGGATTAAATTTTGTAAATCCACTTGACAAAGTAATTAGATATTCGACAGGATTAGAGCAAGGGTATTTATCAGCAGACAAAAGAGAAGGAAGCAGAGAAAATGATAGCTTCTTTATACCAACAAAAGAGGGAGAAGTTCTTAATGTAGATTTAGAGTTTACTTATAGATTTGACCCAGAAAAAGTTCAAACTATCTTCAAACACTTCAAAGGAATAGATGGAAGAGTAATTGAAGAAACATTTATTAGGGGTAAAGTAAAATCATGGTCTGGTGAAATAACTTCTCAATACGGAATATTTGAAATATTGGGAGAAAAGAGAATGGAAATCAACACTAATGTTGCTAAACATCTAAGAAGTCAATTTGAACAATATGGAATAGTATTCGAAACTGCGAACTTCTCAAGAATTGAGTCTACAAAAGATTCAATTAAAAAAGCAATTGCCGAGAAACTTGAAGCAGAACAGAAAGAAAGAACTGCTGTAATTAAGGTTAGACAAGCTGAATTAGATATGCAGAAAAAAGTAACGGAAGCAAGAGCAGAAGCTGAAAGACTTGATATTGAAGCACAAGGAAGAAATAAAGCGAGAATATTGGAAGCACAAGCAGAATATGAATCAAATATGCTAATAGTAAAATCAGAAGAAGCTATGAGAATAATGCAAGCCGAAACTGAAAAGAAAAAAATCGAATCTGTTAAACAAGCTCTTGGAAACAATGCTTCACCACAAGATATTGTTAGATATACTGAAATTCAAAAATGGAATGGTTCTCATGTAAAAATTACAGGAGCTTCTAATTTAATAGTTGATACTAAATAATAAGAATACTCAACGCTCATGCGTTGGGTATTTTTTTCTTTTAAAGTAGTGTATCTAAAAAATTTATAGGAGTTGATTTAATGACATTTGAAGCTGGTAAGGTTATAGCAGAGGTTTGCAGAAGGTTTGAGACAGAAAATTGCACATCATTTAAGGTAGATATTTCTCATCTTGCATTATGTGAAATCAGTATTGTTATCACAGCAATAAGAAGATATAACACTATGTTCTTCTTTGATGGAGAGACAATTGTAACAGAGAGAAAAATTGATGGTAAAGAAGAAACTGAAACTATTACTTCATTCAGAATCACAACATTAACAATGACAAGAATGAAATTAGTAATGCCAGAGCCAAGACCAACAGAACCTATCTTTGATATGACTGAAAATGCTTGTAATATAATAGGAGCAATCAAAGAAAGAATTGAAAAAGGTGAAGTTGATTTTACAGTAGACTCTTCTCACTTATCTGTAGCTGAGTGCAATATAGTTAAGAGAAATGTAGAACAGACAAGTTGCGTAAAGGTTATAATTAGAATTAATGAAATCAGAGTTATTGTTGCTCATAATGACATCCTGTTAGGATGTTGTCATAAATAACTAAAAAAAAGAAGTCGTATGACTTCTTTTTTTATGTAATTATAATTTGACTTTTTTCTTATTACTAGGTATAATATAAAAATAAGAAATGAATCAGATTTAAACACGTAATGTGTCTCAAATTTGACAAACGTTTTATAATATGATATAATGTTTATATAACAAAGAGGGAGGAGGTAGAAATGAAGAAACTAACATTTGTAATTGATTACAATAAAGAAGAACATAGGAATGAGCTTTACATAGATGGCATCTATGGTCATGGGCAACTTCAAGAAGATAGTGGGTATGATATACCTATATTTACAAAGAATACTTACGCATTGCAAAATGCAATAAAGAATAGAATTGATGGAATTTACTCTTGTATTGACGAAAAAAGTGGGAAAGAATGCAATTTATTCCTATGGTTTGTATGTCAAGATAATAAATATAGAAACAGAGGGTTAATAGTATATAAGACTGATTTAGAAGCTCAAAAATATGCTGTTTTAAAAATGGAAATACAATCAGATAGATTATAAAAATAAATAAATACGGAGTGTGATTTTATGAATTTCAATAAAAAAGCAGATATTAAGAACTCAATGGTAGAAATGGCAAATGGACATCTTGGATTTAGTCTACCACCAGACAATGCGTTATTTTTGAATATGTTAAATTTTAAACCTAAAAATTCATTTTACCAATCAGATATTGAAAAGCTCGGAATATTAGAGAAATTAATAAATGATTTATCGTTCGAAGAAGTTGTTGCTATGAGTTGGTACATAGGTAAAAAGATGGGAATGAGATTATCACCAACAATTGCATTAACAAATCTAATTCGTATTGCAGAGGAAGGTCTTGAAAGACAAAAATTAAAGTTTGCAATGAGAGAAGTATTTACAAGACCAGATTTTTTAGCAAATTCATTTGGATATATTAAATATACGGATGAAACAGAAATAAAAGAGGTTGCACCGTGGGTAAAGAAGACATATTGTAAAATATTAGAATCTTATTCCGATATAACTCTAAAAAAGAGAAAGATGGAAGACAAAGAAATTAAACTTTCTGATTTAATAAAGGTTTTAAGACCAAATCCATTGAAAGCAAGAATAACTAATAAAGAGCTATATAAAGCTATCATTGAAAGAACATTAGACTCAAAACTTACAGTTGATATTGAAAATGAAGTTGCTGAATCAATTGTATCTGTTCTATCAAATGATAATATTGCTGAAACTAAAAAAGCTGATATTATTCAAAAATCATTAAAAGATATGGCTATTAATGATATTATTAGAAATATTGCAAATATAGAAGCAACACAGGAGAATCAAGAAATCATACTTGGGAAGCTGTCGGCTATGATGAAAAGAGATGACGCATTAAGATTTATCAATCCATTTGATTTAATAATGGTGTCTGATACTGTTGACAATGCTTGGAAAGTAGGCTTCGACAATATTCTTGTGGAATTTGTTAAAAAGAATGTTGGAAATATTGGTAAGACTCAAATTTTATTTGACGTATCTGGTTCAATGAATTGGGGTAATACAAGATGGAGCAGTAGGGCTATTAGTATTCAAGACGAGGGATTCTCGAAAGCATTAAAGTTTTTATCTTTATTAAGACCAATATTAGATTCTGACACTATCATTAATTTCTTCTCTGAACAATGTTGGACAGACGAATCTGTTGCAAAAATAATAAAGAGATGTAAGACACCTAATAATTTTTATAATGCTATGTTTACGCATATGGTAAATACTACTTGTGAAGTTGATGATAGATGGTGGCATGGTACACATTTAATGAAGACACTTACAGATAATACTGAATTTTCATTAGATAATGATACTAAAAATTTACTTATCATGACAGATGAATTTACATATGACAACGTTACAAGAATGAATGATATTAAATCTATTTTTGCTGATAGAAAGGTAATTATATATAATGTAGACCAATCTGACACGTCAGCATTTTCATTAGATTCTAATGTACTTAGATGTACTGGTTATGATGGAAAGGTATTACAGGTTCTTACACAATTATCAAACTTCTCAAAATTCAAGGAACAAATCATTAATGATTTTAATAATGAGTTTTTACTTAGAGGGCTATAAGCCCTCTTTTTTTATGTAAATAATATTTGACTTTTTATAGTATATGATATATAATATATGTATAGTAAGAAACAAGAAGGGGTTGAAAAAATGAAGAGATATGTAAGTGATGAATTAATTGCAATAGCTAAAAAGTTGCAAGGAAAAGTCGAGATTGAAACTACTGAAAGAGGATATATATTTCACAGGAACAATATATATGTTGAAGTATGGTATGTATGTAATGGAATACATCATATGAGTACAAGCTTATATCCAACAAAAACAACAATGTTAAACAAAAGAAATGTAGAGTTTATAACAAATGGTGTGATAAAAAAAATAGGTCTTATAGCCTAAGATAAGGAGAGAGAAATGAGAAAGAATGACAATATATTGATAGGACTATGTATAGCAACTACATTTTTATTAGGAATATCTGCAAGTGAAATATTTAATAGGAGAACACGAACTACAAAAGAGATAATTAGAGAGATTGAAATTGTAAAAGAAATTAAGGTGGATGTAATAAAAGAAATTGAAGTTGTTAAAGAAATTGAAATACCTTGTTTACATATTGACAATAATGATATTTCATTCGATAAAGCTACTTCAATCAATTATGCTAATTTTGATATATCAATTGACAAAGTATCAAAATGGGAAGGAGATAAATATATTGAAACAAAATTTGGTGAAAAATCTAAATATGGTGTAACAAAAGAAACTGTTGCATTATACAATAAATTATATAAAAAGAATCTTAATGTAAAATATCTATCTAAGAATGAAGCAAAAGCTATTTATAAGAAAATGTGGTGGGATAATTTGAAATTAAACTTACTAACTTCACAAGAATTAGCAAATGCAATACTTGACTTCGCTGTAAATTCTGGACATAAAAGAGCTATTATTGAATTACAAAAATCATTAAATGAAGAGTTACACATATTAGGAGAACCTACTCTTACCGTTGATGGTGTAATTGGAACTGAAACTATAACTGTAATTAATAAATTTGCAACAGACAATACTGTAAATCACTATAATAGACACAGACTATCATTTATGAAAAGCTTAGGAGATAAATGGGATTCATTCGGAAAAGGGTGGACACGTAGAGTAAATGACTTTATGATAGATGTAAAATAGAATGTAAATAAAATTTGACTATACATGAATTGTGTGATATAATTTATGTATAGTAAGAAAACAAAAGGGAGCTGAAAGATTATGGAAAAAGCAAAAACAAAAACAATATTACAATTACGTCAAAACGAGGACATGAATTACTTGAAGATTAAGATACCTGTAACTGAAATGTCGGCAGATGATTTAAGAAAGATAGCTTATTTGATAGAAGAACTTGAAGATGGATATATGAAAATACCGTTCTGGAAGAAGACACTTCTTACGTCTTGGAAATTCTTTATCAGATATAGTGTAAGTAATTTTGTTCAAGCTGTATTTATGCTTACAGTATTCAAGTATTTAGGAATGGGAAAATAATATGAAATTTATAAAAGAGTATTTTAGACATAGAAAACAACTTAAAGAATATAATGAAAATGAATTAGAACATAAACTCCTATATGATATAGGTGTTTATGAAACAGATGAAGAGTATATGGAAGCATTATCTAAATTGAGATGTGAAAATATAGAATTAATAAGGTTTGAAGTAAAATGTATTGCTGTAAAGGTAGTTATTGGAATTATAATTTTTGGAATAGTTTACATGATGTAAATGAGAATTGACAAACAATAAAAATAATGATATAATATATGTATAACAACAAGGGAGATGGTTTATGCGACTTAATGGAGATTATGTAAAAGTGCAAAATGTTTCAAATAAATTTGGTATTTCAAGCTTATATTCAGAACGTGAATTTTCTGCTAAATGTGATTTTATTCTTATCCCAGGAGATGTAGATACCGATAATCCAATTTCTGGTGAATTTAGCTGTTATGGTATTATTAATACAAAATATAAAGATGATGATATTGTGATATTCCATACAAAATATGCAAAACATACATCAGATTCGGATAGTGAACAGGTATTAGACGAATTAGATAATCTTAATTATCATGATGATGATGTATTAGGTATATTAGGACATGTATCTTCTGGTGGTGGAACATTAATAGGACTCGATTGTGTTGTTCAAAATGTACATAAGGGAACTAAAATGATGGGTGATAAATACTTATTCATAGTAACAAATAAAAATATCGACAATATATCTTTAAATGACCCAAAATATGGATTAACATTAGAGGAAATGAAGTCTTTCTCATTCTATAAGGAAGAGCCGATAGTTGAGAAAGCAGATGTAATGACAACTATTTTCAATAAAAAAATAAAAACTTTAAATGCAATGGAAGAAAAAAATACAAATACAAATAACGGGAGTGATGTAAAAATGACAAATACAAACTTAGGAATTAACATGAATATGGCTGAATTATTCGGTGGAGAAATTGGAATGGCAAATGGAGATTCATATAAAGTAGGAATGAATGGTGCTGTTGCAATCAAGGTTGGACAAAAATATATTACTGCAAAACTTACAAATGGTGCTATTGAATTAACTGACATAAATAACTTTGCATTTGATATGGGTGGTGTATTCATCTTACCTAAGAAGATTGACAAGT
>JBOFSX010000162.1:0-6848 GCA_051651765.1 Anaeroplasmataceae bacterium
ATATTATCGCTGGTAATAGCTCTAGAATAATTGGACAAGCTATCGCTTACGTTGGTAAAGAAACAGATAAGTTGAATGATACATTTTATTTAAATAAAATTTTGTATATAAAAGAAGAATATAGTTACTAATTAAAAGCGCATAGAGCGCTTTTATAATTTATTAAGGAGAATATATGAACGATATAATTATTACAAATATTGCTAATGAACTAAAAGTTAAAGCGAAAACTGTTTCAGCTGTATTACAAATGTTAGAAGAAGGAAGTACAGTTCCATTCATAGCAAGATATAGAAAAGAATCTACAGAAGGAATGGATGAAGAAGGAATTAAAAAGATAGATGACATATATCAATATGCAGTAAATCTTTTTAAAAGAAAAGAAGATGTTATAAGATTAATTGAAGAACAAGGACTTTTAACTGATGAACTAAAATCTAAAATTTTAGCAGCGAATAAACTTGTAGAGGTTGAAGATTTATATCGTCCTTTTAAGGAAAAGAAACATACTAAAGCTACTAAAGCAATTGAAATGGGATTAGAACCATTGGCTAAGCATATCATGACTTTCCCTAAAGGTGATAAAGATGAAATTTTAAAAACATATTTATCAGATAAAGTTGAAGATACAAAGTCTGCCCTTACAAATGCTTTATTCATTATTGCTGAATGGATTAGTGACGAGGCTACTTATAGAAAAATTATAAGAAGTAATATGATATCATTTGGTACAATTAAATCTAAAATAAAAAAGAATGCAGTTGATGAGAAAAAAGTATTTGAACTTTATTATGACCATTCAGAATTAGTAGCAAGAATTAAACCACATAGAGTTTTAGCTTTAAACAGAGCTGAGGATCTTAAAATTATTTCTATTTCAATTGATAGCGATATTCAAAGAGACATTAACTTCTTAGAATCAAATATTATAAAATCAAGCGATAGTTGCTTTATCGAGGATATAAAAGAAGCAATTCTTGATAGTTATAAAAGACTAATATTTCCATCTATAGAAAGAGAAGTTCGGTCATATTTAACTGATTTAGCTGAGGAACAAGCTATATTGATATTTAGTAAAAACTTAAAAGATTTGCTACTTCAAGCTCCAATCAAAGGTAAAATTGTATTGGGTGTGGATCCAGCATTTAGAACAGGGTGCAAATTAGCTTTAGTAGATAGTTTTGGTAAAGTTCTTCAAATAGGGGTAATTTATCCAAACGAAAAATCTAAGGGTTCAATAGTGAGTGACGCTGATCTTAGTAAATCTAAAAAAGTTATTCTTGATATAATATCTAAATATAAAGTAGATATTATTGCTATTGGTAATGGAACAGCTAGTAGAGAGACAGAATCATTCATAGCAAATATAATTAAAGAACATAATTTAAACGTATCATACGTTATTGTAAGTGAAGCGGGAGCGAGTGTTTATAGTGCATCTGATGTTGCTAGAGATGAATTTCCGGATTATGAAGTGCAAGAAAGAAGTGCTGTAAGTATTGCTAGAAGACTTCAAGATCCTTTAAGTGAACTAGTTAAAATAGAACCTAAAGCAATTGGAGTTGGTCAATACCAGCATGACGTTACAAAATCAAAATTAGAAGCGTCTTTAGATTACATTGTGAGCGAAGCTGTTAATAAAGTTGGAGTTGACTTAAATACAGCTTCTCACAGTTTATTAATGTATGTTTCTGGTCTAACAAAATCTGTTGCAAAAAATATTATTAAATACAGAGAAGAAAATGGACCTTTTAAAAATAGAAATGATTTATTAAATGTTCCTAAATTAGGTAAAAAAGCTTTTGAACAATCTGTAGGATTTTTAAGAGTGTTAGATGGAGAACAACAATTAGATAAAACGTCTATCCATCCAGAAAGCTACGAAATAGCATTAAAATTGTTAGATATTTTAGACGAACATGAGATTGGTAGTGAATCGTTAATTAATAAAATTCAAAAATTAGATACTGAAAAGATTAGAAACGAATTAAATATTGATAAATATACTTTTAAAGATATAGTAGAATCATTATGTAAACCATTAAGAGATATTAGAGATAATTTTCAAACACCTACATTAAGAAGTGATATTCTACAAATTGATGATCTTAAGGTTGGAGATGAATTACAAGGCACAGTCAGAAATGTAGTAGACTTTGGTGCGTTCATAGACATAGGTCTTAAAAACGATGGATTAGTGCACATATCGAAAATGTCTAAAACTAGAATTAAACATCCAAGTGATTTACTATCTGTTGGACAAATAATAACGGTATATGTTTTAGAAATAGATTTAGAAAAAAGTAAAGTAGCATTGTCTTTATTAAAAACTTAAACGCTCTGTTTAAAAATTTTATAGAATAGTTATTAATAAAAGTATTAGAATCTATATTTCTAATGCTTTTTTATATTTAACTTATTTGCTTATTACGTTATAATACTATATTTGTAAATGATGTTTAATGTGGTATAATTACTAGGTTGTTGCATAAAATTTATTTAAAAAAGTTTTATGTTTATTATTGAACTATATTTGCTATATTAAGGTGAATTAATTTTACATAAATTTCTAATTCGCTAGATATAATACAAATGTTTTGGGGGATTTTTTTATGAACTTCAGTTTTAAAGATATTGTAAAAAATGTAATAGAGAGCAAATTGTTTATTCTTTTCGTCTCTTTTTTAACAATTGTTACTTGGTATTTTGACGTTAATTTCTTAAACTATACATTATTTATTTTTTTATTGGGTTGCGTGTTTTATTCTGGAGCACAAGGAACTTCTATAATTAGTTTATTTATATTGATGCTAGGTGGAGAAAGAGTTACACCTCCGTATAATTTCAACAGCGGAATATTTTATGTTTTAATTGTTGCGTCTTTATTTTTTGTATTTTTTGTTATTAAAGATATTATTCTTAACTATAGATTATACTTTAATAAATTTAAAAAAAATTACTTATTATATTCCATGTTATTTGTTGTTGTTGCAATGTTATTAAGTTTAATAAATACACCATCTATTGGAGCTTCTTTTGGTTATATAGGAAAGTATATAGTAAATATCGTCTTTTTTGTAATAGCTCTAATGAAAATAGATATCAACAGTAAATTTAACAAGGAATTTGTACTGAAAACTGTTATTTGCGTTTCATTCGTTATCATGATTCAAACCTCTATATTATTAGTAGAATATCTTCCGCATATGAGCATTGAGCAAATTCTTTTAGGAAAAAAATTGCATCTAGGTTGGGCTCATAGTAATCACTATATTGTAATTGTTAATATTTCACTACCTATCATACTTTATTTTTACATAAGCGCAACAAAATTAATAAATAAAATTACTTGTTTATTTTTAATACTACCAGCTATATTTTTGAATTTAATAGTTTTGAGTGGAACTGCGTTTATTACATTAGTCGTGATGTCAATTCTTGGGTTAATTATATTACTAATTTATTCAAAAAATAGAAAATTAGATTCATGTATTTTAGCTGGAATTTTAGTAGTTGGTCTACTTGTTTTGAGCATTTTTGCATTAACAAATTTATTTGATATATTAATGGTATATTTAGAAAATAAAGATTTTAATACAATGACGGGAAGGGTAGAATTATTTGATTTAGCGATTGCTAAATTTAAAGAAAATTGGTTTTTTGGTCCTGGAGTAGGAACTGCTCATTATTTTATTGAAAATATTTTAAACAGAACAGAATTAAATTATCATAATTATATTCTTCAAGCATCTACTTTTGGTATAGTCGGTATTATAGCTTTTTATGGTTATATTTCATCTATATTTGTAAAAATAATAAGATTTGATTTATTTGGAACTATTTTCGGATTAATATTGATTGTCTTTTTAGTAGGCGGATTTTTAGACACACTTTTTTTTAACCATAGAATAGAACCGGTTTTTGTGATGTTATCTATTTTTTTATTTGCTAAACCAACTAATAAAATTATTATATTGCAAAAAGAAGTACCATTATTAAATTACGATTTAGTATAAATAATTTATTTATGCTAAATCTTTTTATTTTAAGGTTAGTTTTTATATTTATTCTATTTAATTTGATGCTAAATTAAATAATAAATATTATTGAATTATTGACAATGAATTTTTATTGATATATAATTAAAAAGTTATTAAATGGAGTAGTACTCAAGCGGCTCAAGAGGTGCCCCTGCTAAGGGTATAGACCGGGAAACTGGTGCGAGGGTTCGAATCCCTCCTACTCCGCCACTTTATTATGGCCTGTTGGTGAAACGGTTAACACACATGCCTTTCACGCATGCATTTACGGGTTCGAACCCCGTACAGGTCACCAAATTTATTATTTACTTTGACGATTATTTTCGTCAAAGTTTTTTTATAGGAGATAATTATGAAAGTATTAGTAGTTTATAATCCCTTTAGCAGAAGTCAAAAAATTAGTTCTAACAAACAATTAGTTCGCGATATTCTATCAAAGAAATATAATACTATAGACTTTTATGAGTCTGAGGGTATTAGATCTATAACAGAATATATAAAAATTCATGGAAATAGTTATGATCATCTTATTGTTTCTGGCGGTGATGGAACTTTTAATGAGTTTGTTAATGGTATATACCAAGGAAATGTTACTACAAAAGTTTCTTATATACCAAGTGGGACAGTTAATGATGTAGGATCAATATTAAAATTATCTAAAAATCTTAAGAAAGGGTTAGAAATTGCTCTAACCGGAAAAGTATTTAAGATGGATATAAGCATAGCTAATGATTACGCTTTCGCTTACGCATGTGCGGCTGGAAAGTATACAAGTATAAGTTATGATATTAGTGCTAAACTGAAAAAATTCTTTGGTCGAATGGCTTATATGATTAGAGCTTTTAAAGAAATGCCCAAAGAAAGTGGCATAAAAATTAAAGCCACTATTGGAGATGCTACTTACGAAAATACATGCTACTTAATGCTTCTTTTGTCATACAGACAATTTGGAGGTTTTCGTTTCTATAGAAAAAGAGATATTCAACTAAATGATGGACTATTAGATTTTACACTAGTCGAAAAAAGACCATTTTTCAACGTCATAAGAACCATACTGTTTATTTTTTTGGGTGACAGGTTCGCAAAACAAATTACAACTATTTCGGCAAATAATGCTATTATTGAATTAGATAGAAAAGTTAATTTTAACGTAGATGGTGAATTAGCGTTTTGTGCAGATAGGGTTGAAGTTAAAGTTTTAAAAGAAAGACTAAATATAACGGTCCAAGATAAATAAAAAAAGAAGAGATTAAGCTTATGCTTAATCTCTTTATTATTTTAAACTGGCAGGGACAACAGGATTCGAACCCGTACTAACGGTTTTGGAGACCGCTGTGCTACCGTTGACACCATGTCCCTAAATAGCAAGTAGATTATATCACATGAATTTAGTATTATCAATTACTTAAGTAAAATTGTGATAATAAATAGTTTACTTACATTTTTGAAATAATATATATTAAATATAATGAGTTATAATTAAAAAAAGAGGTGATTCTATGAATAACGTTATAGGTATATTAGCAGATAATATAAGTCTAGTTACATGGATACCAACTATTTTGTTTATCATTATAGTTGTTATTGGGATACTATTTGGTATGCTTAGAGGGTTTAGAAAAAGCTTATTACTATTTACTAATTTTATTATATGTTTCACTTTGTCGTTTATCTTATGTGCATTTATATTAAATAATAATGATGTCCAACAATATATGGTTAAATTTATTAACATTATTTTACCTGGTTCATTACAATCTATGCTTGGTGTTAGTGAATCGGCAGGTACTATAAGTGCTATGGTAGTAGAGTGGGTTGGGAATGCATTAACGTCAGTAAGTGATGAAACATACAACATAATGACCCCATATATAATCACTGCATCTCAAATATTACAAGGATTCTTGTATTTCGTTGTATTTTTAGTTCTATATTTATTTCTTAGTATATTTTCGTATATTGGGTATCTTATATTTTTTAGACAAGGAAGATATAAACAGAAAATACATGAATTATATGAAAATGGCATAAGAAAAAAAGACTACAAAAAAAGATTTTTATTAGGTGGTCTTGTGGGAACAGTCAAAGGATTGATTGTAGGTGTTTTGTTTTTGAGTGTATTAGGATCTATGTTTTTTATTGTTTCAGGTGGAAGTTATGACCATATAGAAGATGGAGAGGAAGTTAAGATTACAATTAACGGTAAGGTTTATGATCTTACTGATTACTACAAATTAATAGATTCTTATGGAAATTCTTTTATTCCCAAAACTCTAGAATCTCTAAAAGATAAAAATGATTTTCCTATGTATTTAAAATTTATGACTAGTTTCACAACGTCTGATTTGATCATTAAAGAAGACAATATTAAACAAAAAATTAATGTATTAGAAGAAGTTGGATATTTAACTAATGTAATGCATCAAACTGTAATGTTTGCTGACAAATATAATATAAATTTAAGTAGCAAAAAAATAGTCTCTGAATTTAAAAGATTATTTAACGAAGAAGAGAAATTTGAAGATGATTTGTTTGCAATAATTACTTCGTTAGGTAAAAGTCCGTTACAAAGAACTTTAGGAAAAACTATATCTATTCATTTTAACGAAATTTACGTTGCAGAAGGCATTAAAAATAAATACTTAGATATTATGTTTACAGGTGAAAATGCTTTATTATTATCTGATTTAGGAAGCAAAGAAGATGTTAGAGTTTTTATTGACATTTTATCAGATGTCTTAGAATTGTATGAACCTGAAACTTCATTAAATATGTCTCAAATAGTTGCTGATAAAGGAAATGTAATAT
>JBOFSX010000163.1:0-2959 GCA_051651765.1 Anaeroplasmataceae bacterium
ATTGATCTGCTTTGATAATAAATCGACCTTTCCTTTATAGACAACTGAAGAGACTATTCCTATAACTGCTATACAGAACAGAATAGCTATTGCAACACTTACAAAAGTATCTGCTATATTATCTGATGATTCTCGTTTCTCTATATCAAGTTCTGCCTTTCTACTGCTTTTTCTTGACCTTGCCTTACCTTTTTTGTCTGGAGTAAACTGCTCTACTAGTTCTGATACTTTGGAATCCATCTCATCTGAATCATCCTCTGTATCGAATCCAAACTCTGAATCATCTAGTCCTTCAAAATTTGACTCTATGATATCTGAAGATTCTTTTTCTAACTTATCAGAAACTGCATCTTTAGCATCTGAAACCAACTTATTGAATGATACAGACGAGCTAAGTACTGTGCGACCTGTAGCTGTTAGGCAATAATGTATGTGGTCTAATGTGAATAAGAATTCTCTATTTACTGATTTATAATTAGTCATAGAGCTAGCTATACCTAATACATCTGTTTTAGTGTAGATACTTAATACAGGACAGCTGTACAATTCTTTAAACTTACCTATTTTACGTGGTAGATTAACTGACGATACTTTACTAAAATCCTTTATTACTCCATCATCTAAATAAATTACACAATAATCGGATAAGTATTTATCTACAACAATTATAGCTCCATCATCTCTAAATTTATGTTCTATGTAATCAGTATAAGAATGTACTAATACTTCATTAGCCGCTACTAAAGTTCCTAACTCTGAAAAGAATATCTGGTCTTTATCTCTTATTACTATAGGCACATCATTACCATGTAAATTTAATGATGATAATTTAAATGAGTCATTTGTCTTTATAGATACAGGTAGTCCTTGAACTAGGAAATGTATACTATCTAGTTTCTGTCTAAATAATAACTCATGTAATTCAACAAGTGATTTTAACTTACGATGTATTACAAGTCTATCATTAATTAGTATAGAATAGCTCAACTCTGAAGCTAGCTTAACAACGCAAACTCTCAAATTAATTTCCTCCTTTCGTCGATAACTTTATCTTTATTGAATTATCAACTACACTTATGTATTCGTATACTAATAATTTAGTTCCTAAATATTTTAAATCCTCTAAGACATTATTACTTGTTATTACTATCTCAAGTAATGCGTTAGATGATATAGAATCTAACTCTTCTAGGTCTAATCGATTAACTATCTCATACGTTGTAGAATCTAACTCTAATATAGTAGATATAGACTCTTTGTTAGGTATTCCTTTTAAAACTTCCTCTATAGCTCCTGGATCAGATATAGCATTCTCATTATTAAGTGGTTGGTTTATTTTAGTAATTATTCTATCCAGTTCTGTAGAGTATTTCCTGTAGTTAATAAAATTGCTAGCGAAAACTGATACTGATATTATACAAGCTAATAAACTACCTACTCCTAATACTAATTTATATTTCTTCATAATAGCCATTACTTAATAATCAACTCCTCTGATTCTTCTACTGATATTATGCCTGAATCATCTATTGCATCTAGGAAAGCAACATGAGAGTTGGATTCATTTATAGCATCTTTTATGTAATTGTCTATCTCAAAATCAGATGAAATCCAAGGAATAAAGTCATTAGATCTTCCTGCTAGTTCAAGAGAGTTTGTTATAAATTGGTCTATTGATGTTGGAGATTCTAACTCATAGTCTCCAACAAATGTATGTAATATTACTCTTTCTTTGTTATCCCTATCAGTTGATATAATCTTATTATCACTTATAGATGTTCCGAAATCTACGGATTCATCAAAGTCAGATTCAGAACTTCTTTTTGTTTTCTTATCTACTGTATAACTCTTTTTATTCTTCTGACTCTTTGGTGGCTTCTTTGTCTCCTTACTGCTTTTGTTAAATGCCATCTTATGTATATCCCCCTTATATTTAAGTTTTTATATAACTAAAGTAGAAATAGTAGTAGCTAACTACTCAAGCTTTATTACATCTAATGGATGAAGTACCCCACTTCTTACTGCCTCAGCTATTGGGTAGTCTAAAGAAGTATGGGAAGAAGTAACATGTTCGTAAATTAGCTCTTCCATTTCATAACAATGATTACATCTAAGTAATCGTGATTTCAGCTCTTTGTTAAACTTTAGATACTCTGCGAATGGTTGCACTTGATTAGCTCTTCCTGTACCATTACATTGTATACATCCTCTAGATTCTTTATAAGTTTTTATGTCGTGAGTTTCTAAAAATGATAATATACTTTTAGGTAGCTTTGTTGAGAACTTATCTTCTAAGCAATGACTGCACTGCTTAACAAACATCTTTTGATTTACAACTCCGTTAATCTTAGTTATTAAATCTATAAAATCTTCTCCGAAATAGTTTTTAAGTTTGTAAGGTAGATCCCATATTCTATTAATATGAAAAGTAGTCATTACTCCTATAGAACTGTTCACTAAATCATAAACAGCATCCGCTACTTCTTTTCTAGGTAACTCATTTATAACAGCTATATTAATATCCTGTTTCTTAGATAAGTTAATAAAATTAAGTAATCGAGTTCTATCATCATTATAGTCATATTGCTCGAATGGTTGACTTGTTTCTATAGGTGATGAGTATTCAACTATTTTTAATGGAGAGTTTATAATATCGTTAATCATAGCATTAACTGTAGTATTCTTACCAGACCTTACTGGTCCAGTTACTAGAGTTAACCCATTCTCCTTAAGACTTAACTCCTTGAGGTACTCGGTTACATGCCCACTTAGACCTAATGTTTCTACAGTCTTAGATGTTGTAGCTATTGTCTGTATTCTAGTAACACAAGTTAATCCACCTCTTGTTGCTGAACATGTAACTCTTAGGTCACAGGTTCCGTCATCTAAAGGATTTAACCAAGAAGTCTTTACACCTTCTGATGATGATAAATCTACAGATAATGCAGTAGTTCTGTCA
>JBOFSX010000164.1:0-3432 GCA_051651765.1 Anaeroplasmataceae bacterium
CTTGTTTATCGATATATTTAGAATATTTATTTACATTGTAAATATTACCACCCATATTGTCCATCACTTTACCAAGTGCCCATGCTATTGAAATTATTGTTTTTCCTGAACCAGCTTGTGCTTTTACCTGAATGCATGGAACTTTGCTATCTTCTAATAAGTGTGTAAAATACATCTGTTCTTTATTTTTTGGCTTAATCCCACCTGCTAATACATAATCTTCTTTTTCTCCCAATCTTATCAATACGTCTTCTCTCAGATTATATGATGTAAGCATCATGTTTCCAGTAGATGAATCTATTAATTCATAGAAACTATTTGCTATTGGTCTTGCTCCATCATGTTGTCTATTCAATAAGAATATGAATTCCGAGAATAAATTACTAGTCTCTGATACAGAAATCTTTTTAGTTGAAACAGCAGCATCCTTTCCATCTTTTGTGTATTTCCATAATCTAGCCATAATTTCAGTTGGAACATAAACCTCTGTAAATCCTTTAAATCCTTTATCGACAGTGGTTTCTGGTTCGTAATCTTCTACTGTAATTCCAAGAGCTTCTGCTTTTAAATACATTCCAAAGTCATTAGTGATTAATACGTGTTCAATATCTTTAACTTGATTCAATTCTAATACTGTTGCAAGTATTAAATCATCCATAACAGAATACGTATCAAGAAATTCCATCTGATCTTTTTTAACTTTCTCGGGAGTGTATATTGTAAGATGACCAGCTTTAACGGCAGCCTTCATTTCCCTAACAGCAATTCTTGCCATATATTTTAAATCTCTTTTGATAGAGTGCTTTTGATTTTCAAGCTCAGCTAACACCGTATACGGAATTGTAACAGAATGTCCTTCAAGAGGTAAATCAACCATAAGATTTGAGAAGTTTAAAAGTATATTTGTATCAAGCACGTAATTTTTCTTTGTAGTATTTGTCATAAAAATCCACCTCTTATTTTATTTTTAATATGTCTAATATATTCTCTAAAATTTGTTCTTCACTGAAAGTGTTTATAGCATGCATTAATTTGAACATAGCTATATTTGAATGCTTTTTACATACAGGTATAATGATTGATCCATTATCATCAAATCCGTCAACACCATATGAAACACTTTCAGAAGTTTCTTTTCCACAATAAAAACAAGTCTTCATTATTTTATACCTATATTCTTTTTCTCTGCAATAATAGCCCCAGGTACATCAATACCGTCTGCAATATCTGCTTTAATTAACTTCTTATCAAAAGAATATTCTATTTTTTCTTTAAGGTATTTGTCAGGTATCATTTCTGGAGAAACTATATCTACAAACTTACTTTTTCTCATAGTAATTTCACCAATTTGAGTATCTAGTTTAGTAGTGCCAACAGTATCCATTACATCTACTAAGAAATTATTCAGACGTTCTTCTTTTCTTTCTATATGTTTTTTGTATTCTGTAAGTCTTTTGATATGTTGTTTACATTCTTCTATTTTTGCAGACAATGTAGAAGAATATACTAAAAGGTCAGAGCTACCATTCTCAACCTCATCAATCATATTTTGCCTAATTTGTTGATACATTTCTTCATCAATATCTTCTTCTGCAAAGATTGAATCTAGTTGAACTATATCGTTTTTTACTTCCCATAATTCTTTAAAATTCATTATTACCTCCGTATACCTCGTTTAATATACTTATTACCGTTTCATTGCAATATGTGCACTTAGTTAAAAATAATTCAAATAAAGTTTCAATGTGTTCAGTATTATTCTCAATCGCATCAATTTTTGCGATAAAATTAGATAACTCATATTTAAGAGAAATATCAACGGAATCATATTTTCCAAGTGATGTTTGACATATATTAACTTTTTTTAAAAATGATATAACAGTAGAGACATCGATATCATCGTCATATGTCTCTATTGTTATTACTTCTTTACCGTGTGTCAATATTGCTTTAAATGTTGGTGGTGCTATTCGATGAACCATAACCATTATCTCCTCGTGTAAATTTATTCTTATAACACTCAGCCTCTTCTTCTGTAGCCCAATCTATTGATACATATGGAACTTCTGTTAGTTTGAGTTGAGCTATTGCATCTTTTGTATACTTGATAATTATATTTTCCGTTAACACTATACTCTTCATACTAGAACCAGTAAGCTCAAGATATCTTGATAAAAAATCAGCTGTAATAAATGTCTTTCTATCTAAGTCAAAGAATTTGCTTGACAAAACTTCTTCTTCACTACAAGTTGTCACAACAAATGGCTTATCTACAGTGTTTGTAAGTATAATTCCAATTTCACCAGTATAACCTCTATCAATTTCACCAGCACAATATGTAATTCCTTTTGACCCAATAGAACTCCTATCTGCAACAGTCAAACTCCATCCTTCTGGGATAATAACTCCAAGTCCAGTCTTGAATATATGTCTTGATTGTGGTCTTACAACTATATCTTCATTTGTAATACACCAAACATCCATACCTGTATCATCAGAATTTGCTTTCCTAGGTAGTATTGCTTCATTAGCTTTTTTAATAAACTTCATATCTAATTGCTGTCTCATTTTTATATGTCCTCCAATATTCTTTCATTTCTTTTATATAAATATATTATCACACAATACTTGATTTGTCAAATTATATTTATGATAGTTAACTCGATCTAATTAATCTTCTCAATCCAATGCGTGAAACGCAGACTGGTAATTAATACCAGTCATTACTTTCTATTGCATCATTTATTTTTTTCTGAGAAACTTTTTTTGGATTATTCTTAATTAGTCCTCTTGCTTCTGCGACATTTGCAGCTTCTTGTTCATCCCATAATACTGCTTTACCAAATTTCATAATACCTAAGTCAGCATCTGGTAGATAATAAGTATCGTCCGTATGATTGATTCTTGCAAGGATATATTTAATCTGATGTAATCCATATTCTTTATGTTTATGAAGTACAAGAAGTACATCACATTCTCTAGCTAAGTTCTTTGCCCAGTTAATATCACCATCATGAACATCTTCGATTGGTTTATCTTTTGCCGCAGAGTTTAATTGTGCTGGCATGAATACTCTAATTTTCATTTTTTGAGATAGATGTCTACATTGTCTACATAATTCTTCCATCACTTCTGTTTTATTACCTTTTCCAGTTGGTTCAACAAGTATTTGTAAATAATCTACGAATATATCATGAACATGTAATCCTGCTCTTTGTCTTCTGGCAATATGGGCTTCCATATGTTTTACACATATACCACTTCTATTTTGATATATTTCAAACTGACCTTTAAATTTCTCTCTAAATTCAGTAGCCTTAACTTTTAAATAATCTATATCTTCCTTCGTTAATTCCTTTTTAGCTATTTTCTCATATGGGAATTCTGCATATCTTGAAATCATACGTTGGAATACTTGTTCTTCCGACATTT
>JBOFSX010000165.1:0-5590 GCA_051651765.1 Anaeroplasmataceae bacterium
CTAAATATAATTCTGCTTCTTTTAAAAAATTAATTTTGTTTTTCTTAGAGAATTTATTAAAAAACAATCCCATTAAAATACCTCCTATAAATGTAAATATTCCCAACAGAATCATAATTATGTCAGTTTTTTCATTAAAATAATTATCAGCTTTAAATACGACTACTAATATTGATATTGACGATGCTATTATTAGGCCTAATATCATAAAATAAGATTGATTATTATATTTTGAAAATAAAATTTTAATAAATTTTGCAATTAAGACTATACCTATTAGAGCCCCTAGCAAAAAGAATAATATTAAAGTACCGTTTTGAAGTAAAATTGGAAAATCAAATGATATTAATGCTTTCATGGTATCAGAAAGTAATGATAAAAAATTTTCGTAATATCCTAGTGAAGCTAGTATCATTGATCCACTAATTCCTGGTACTATCATACTTGCTGCTGCAATAAACCCTAAAACTAATAATATTAACATATTTAAAAAATTAAAATCTAAATTATTACTGACACTTGAAGTTAAAAAAGGTAAAGCTAAAATTACTGCAAATGATGTAAAAAATAAAAAGTAATTTAGCATATTATTAGACTTTATTTTTTTATCAATTTTATTATAAATCATAGGTATTGAAGTAATTATAAGACCTGAAAAAAATAAACTTACAGGTAATGGTGCTACTTCGTACAATTTATCAAAAATTATAATACCTATTACTAAGCCTAAAACTATACCCACAAATAAGATATAGTATTTTTTTATAGTTCTTATAGGATGTCTAAAAATGGATGAGCATGCATTAATTAAATCATCATATACATTACATAAAACAGCAATTGTTGCGCCGCTTAGTCCTGCGACTATATTAGCCAATCCAATTGCTGCTCCTTTTAGTAAGTAAATAATTATGTTCACTAGATAATCTCTTTACCTAATTTTAGTTCTACCATTATTCTATTCAGTTCTTCACTTGCTTTTTGCTCATCAATACCACAACAACTGATAGTTATATGTTCACCATTATAAATACCTAAACTCATTATGCCCATAATGCTTTTTAGGTTTATTTTTTTTCCATTAAAAATAATATCTATTTCCGATTCATACTTCACAGCTTCGTTTACAAGTAAAGTTGCTGGTCTAGCGTGAATACCTGTTTCAGAAATAATTTTATATTTTCTTTTCATACTAACCTCTTATATTCTTTTTTTAATCTCATTCATAATTAATTTAGAATCAAACTTAAATAACACCTTAACAGTATTACCAGTTATAAAAACACCTTTTGGCGCTATTTGATTTAATATTTCACCACTAACTATTGATACATTTCTTACTTCAAATTTTAACCTAGCATTATCTACAGATACATTAACGATATTAGATATATCTCCTAGGGCAAACAAAATTGCATTAATAAAGTTTTCATCAACATTTATTTTTTCGATTTTACTTTTCTTTAAAGGTTTTAAATCATGTCTTTTAGATCTAGATCCTCCAAAAAAAACAATTCTATAAATCACAAACATAAGTATGAATGTAAGTAATATAGATGCCCCTATTAAAATTAATACAGTTCTTGACATAAATACACATCCCTTTGATATATTATCTTTATATATTATATAATAAATCACTATTTTTTTATAGTAATTTATTTAATTATTCTAAATATAAATATAATTTTACACATAATAAATATTTTCATTTTTACATACAACATGATATAATATAAAAAAAGAGATGAGGTATTATCATGAAAGATGTAAATAAAACTATAAGTAATTGGTTGGATGAATTGTCAGAATTTAATTACCCAAGTAACGAACAATTACCAGATATAGATTTGTATATGGATCAAGTTATAACATATATAGAAAAATATCTAAATTTGTTTAGTACAAGCACATTAGACAAAACGATTACTTCTTCTATGATTAATAATTACGTTAAAGGAAAAGTGGTTACAGCTCCTAAAGCAAAAAAGTATAATAAAGCACAACTTTCTCAAATTAACGAAATACATGCTTTAAAACAAATTTTAACTATAGCTGAAATAAAACAGATTTTTGATACTGAACATAATGATGAAACTACTTCTAATGATTATTATAATGAATTTATAAATTTAAATAAATTAAAAAATGAGGAAGTAATTAATGAAACAAAAACTATCATGGATGATTTAGAAACAAATGATATTACTGGATTAACTAATCTCGCTTTAAATTTAGCTATAACAGCAAATTCATATATAACTATTTCTAAAAGAATATTATTCTACCTAAAAAAATATGAAGATATCAAACAAGCTAATAAAGAACTTGAAAAAGCAGAAAATAAATAAAAAAAGATACATTAAATGTATCTTTTTTTTATAAGTAATTATTATAATCAATCTTGAACTCTAAAACTTCATTAGTAGTAGGGTGTGGGAAAGACAATTTATTTGCTAAAAGAAAAAAGTAATCATTAGATTTATGTCTAGAATTATATTTAACATCGGCATATAAAGGGTACCCTATATTAGATAATTGACATCTTATTTGATGAAAACGTCCTGTAATCAATTTTACACTTAATAATGTACAATCAGTATTTTTATGTAACAAATTAGACACAAACGAATAGTTAAGTTCTGCTTTTTTAGCATACTTATCATCAATATCACATATGACTGATTTTTTGTTCACTTCATCTTTATACATATAATCAATTAAAGTAATTTGATTATCAAATGGCTCAATAATACCTTCAACCAAAGCTATATATTCTTTTTTAAATAATCCAGATGTAATTGATTCAAATAATCTTTTCGCTGCTTTTGAAGTTCGAGCAAAAACCATTATTCCAGTTGAATTTTTATCTAGTCTATGCACAAGTCCTAAAAAGACATTACCTGGCTTATTATATTTATTTTTAATGTAAGATTTTAGAATAGTTAACATATCTTCTTCTTGCGTTATATCTTCTTGAGATAATATACCTTTAGGTTTAACACAAACTATAATATGATTATCTTCATATAATATATCTAACATAATGCTTTATCGTTAGATCCAAACATTAAAATTTTATCTTCTATTGTTTTTTGAATTTCTTCAGATGCAAACTTTAATATTTTTCTAGGATCATAACCCTTAGGTTCTTCGTTAAGTTTAGACGAGTAATATATATTTAAAGCATTTGAGAACGCAATTTGAAGTTCTGTGTTTACATTCACTTTTGTTACTCCTAAAGTAATAGCCTTTTTTACTTGTTGCTTGGGAATTCCAGATCCACCATGTAAAACTAAGGGAATGTCATGAGTTTCATTTTTAATTTTTTTAAGAATCTCAAAATCTAATCCAGTCCAATCAGATGGATAATTTCCATGAATATTACCTATACCTGCAGCAAGCATATCAATTTTAGTTTCACTTATAGCAACACATTCTTCTATAGAGGCAATTTCACCATGAGATGAAATACCATCCTCTTCACCACCAATTGAACCAACTTCTGCTTCTACTGATGCATTATATTTTTTAGCTAAATCAACAATTTTTTTAGTGTTTTCTAAATTCGTATTAAAATCAAAGTGACTTCCATCATACATAACAGATGTAAAACCACTATTAAGAGCTTCTATAACACCATCATAAGTACCATGATCTAAATGAAGAGCTACTGGAATAGTAATATTAAGTTCTTTAATTGCATTAACTACCATATCGTGGACATTTTTATAACCACACATATATCTAACAGCACTCTCACTAGCCTCTAAAATAACCGGTGAATTTAATTGCTGTGATTTTATCAATATTGACTTAATCCACTCTAAATTATTTATATTAAACGCAGCAACTGCGTACTTTTCATCTTTAGCTTTTTTTAACATATCTTTGCAATTCACAAGAGTCATAAAATACCTCCTTTTAGATGTATATACATTATTATAAATATTAAGCACAAAAATGTCAAGCAAACTTTACAAATATTAACTTAGACTTTAAACAAAATAGGATGTCTTATAATTGTTTTTAGTTTATCTTGACTGCACTTTCTAAAATCAGATAAGTAAATTTCATGATGCATTCTATATTTAGAATCAAAACCTTCCACCATTTTATTTTCACTCATATACTGATTTAAAATATCTACAGTTTTATTTTCTGTACTAAATGGGCCAATATGTAATAATTGCACACAATTTCCTTCATCTACACTTACTAGTTTTAAGTTTGATGCAAATTCATTTTTATTTTTAATATTAACATTATTAACTGCCCAATCAAAATCTTTTTGAGTTATAAATTCTGGTACTCTTTGCATAATAATCCATTGAAACTTTGATTTATCTGATAAGTCAACTCCTTTAATACCTTCCATCCACCAAAGTCCTTCTAATGGAGGAACTACATACTTAAAAAAGCCATCTATCTTATAATCAGATAAATAACTCATTTTTAATTTGTAAGCAGTTTGATATAGAATTTGAACAGATTTAGAAAATAGTCCATCTATTTCATCTGGACTTCCATGCCCTTCAATAATAATATATTTTACATCAATAAGTTTTAAGAATTTTACTTCTTTGCTAGTACAATAGTAATCTTTATATTCTTTTTTAAAATCAAATATTTTTTCCATTAATCATTTCCAATTAGTAAGTGAATTTCTTCCATTTCTTGATCCAAACACTGTATTTTTTCGGCGCAAGTTTTAAGTCTTTCTTGAATTAATATAGAATTTTCTATATTTTTTTTGTATTTTAATTTATGTTCTAAACTTGCCCAAAACTCCATAGCAATCGTTCTAAACTGAACCTCTACTTTTACTAATTCCTTTCTATCTGATAAAAAAATTGGTACTTCTACAATAAGGTGAATACTTCTATATCCATTTTCTTTAGGTTGTCTAATATAATCTTTTTTTGAATATATTGTAATATCATCTTGTCCACAAAACATTCTAATAAGGTCATAAATATCTTGCTGAAATGAACAAATCACTCTAATACCAGCAATGTCAAAGATACTTTTCTCAACGTTTTCTAAAGAAAAATCTGTATGTTTTCTCTTCATCTTTTCAAATATGCTGTAAGGTTCTTTAATTCGAGTTTTAATAGATTCAACTGGATTTCTATTAAATTTGGTATTAAATTCTCTGTTTAAAACTTGAAATTTTGTTTCTATTTCGTTTAGTGCACATTCATATTTCATCATAAAATCCCTAAATGGTTTCATGACTGATAAAATCTCACTAGGATTTTGTTCTTCAATAAATTTTAGTAATGAATCTTCCAATATTATCACCTCTTATTTACATATATTATACCATATAAAGCGTTTACATAAAGAGAAAATAAAAAAAAAGACAATGTTAAATTGTCTTTAAATTAATTATTTTTTAAATGATTGAGATATAGCTACTGCTACTGCAACTGTTGCTCCTACCATAGGATTATTACCCATACCAATAAGACCCATCATCTCAACATGAGCAGGTACACTTGATGAACCAGCAAATTGAGCATCTGAATGCATTCTTCCCATTGTATCTGTCATACCATAAGAAGCAGGACCAGCACCCATGTTATCT
>JBOFSX010000166.1:0-13078 GCA_051651765.1 Anaeroplasmataceae bacterium
GATAAATCAAAAGATACATTTACAATTACTCTTCCACCTCCTAATGTTACTGGTAAATTACATTTAGGACATGCTTGGGATACTACAATACAAGATATGATTATAAGAAGAAAAAGAATGCAAGGATTTGATACTTTATGGATTCCTGGTATGGATCATGCTGGTATTGCTACTCAAGCTAAGGTAGATGCTCTTCTTAAAAGTGAAGGTATATCTAGATTTGATATAGGTAGAGAAGAATTTTTAAAAAGATCTTTTATGTGGAAAGATGAATATAGTGGACACATCAGAGAACAATGGGGTGCTTTAGGTTTATCTCTTGATTATTCTAAAGAAAGATTTACTTTAGATGAACAAAGTAATAAAGCAGTAAACCATGTATTTATAGAACTATATAAAAAAGGATATATCTATCAAGGTAAAAAAGTTATTAACTGGGATAGTGATGCTAAAACTGCTTTAAGTAATATAGAAGTAGACTATAAAGATATAGAAGGAGCTTTCTATCATTTTAAATATATGATTGAAGGAACAACTGAATTCTTACAAGTAGCAACAACAAGACCTGAAACAATGTTTGCTGATAAAGCTGTTATGGTTCATCCTAAAGATAAAAGATATACTAAGTATGTAGGAAAATATGCTTTAATTCCAGGTACAGATATTAAAATACCTGTAATAACAGATGATTATGTTGATATGGAATTTGGTACTGGTTGTGTTAAAGTAACACCAGCTCATGATCCTAATGACTATGAAGTAGGTATTAGACATAAACTAGATATGCCTTTATGTATGAATGAAGATGGTACTATGAATGAACTAACTGGTAAATATAATTCGATGGATAGATTTGCTTGTAGAAAACAATTAGTAAAAGATTTAGAAAACTTAGACTTAGTTGTTAAAATAGAAAAAATAGTACATAGTGTAGGTCATAGTGAAAGAACAGGTGCTGTAGTAGAACCAAGACTTTCTAAACAATGGTTTGTTAATATGGAAGTTTTAAGTAAACAAGTTTTAGAAAACAAAGAATATAGTTTTGTACCAGAAAGATTTAAAACAAATCTTGTTAGATGGTTAGAAAATATTCAAGACTGGTGTATATCTAGACAACTTTGGTGGGGTCATAGAATACCAGCATGGTATAAAGATGATAAAGTAGTTATTCAAGAAACTTCACCAGGTGAAGGTTATATTCAAGATGAAGATGTTTTAGATACTTGGTTTTCAAGTGCATTATGGCCTTTTTCAACATTAGGTTTTCCTAATAAAACAGATGACTTAAAAAGATACTATCCTAATAATGTACTAGTTACAGGATATGACATAATATTCTTTTGGGTATCTAGAATGTTATTTCAAGGAATTGAATTCTTAGGTAAAGCTCCATTTAAAGAAATATTAATCCATGGATTAATAAGAGATAAAGATGGTAAAAAGATGAGTAAGTCTTTAGGTAACGGTGTTGATCCATTTGACGTTATTAATAAATATGGTTGTGATTCACTAAGATACTTCTTAAACACAAATGCTGCTCCTGGTCAAGATTTAAGATTTGATGAAACTAAAGTAGAATCTAGTTGGAACTATATTAATAAAATCTGGAATATATCTAGATTTGTTTTAATGAATCTAACTGATTATAAAAAAGATAAAATAGATACAAAAAAATTAGACCTATCTAGTAAATGGATTTTATCTAAACTAAACAATGTTATTAAAGAAGTAGATACTAACTTTGAAAAATATGAATTTGGAGAAGTAGCACGTAGTTTATATAACTTTGTTTATGATGACTTTGCTTCATGGTATGTAGAATTATCTAAAATAGATATTGCTAATACTATTCAAAAAAATACAACTTTAAATGTACTAGTATATGTATTAGAAAGTATATTAAAAATGTTACATCCAATAATTCCTTTTGTTACTGAAGAGATTTATAGTCATATTAATGAATCTAATAAATCAATAATGGTAAGTGATTGGCCTACATATAATAAAGATTATGTATTTAAAGATGAAGAAAAACAAATGAATATAATCATTGAACTAATTACTAGTTTAAGAAATGAAAGAAGTAAAGCTAATAAAGCACCTAGTGCTAAATTAAACATTACTTTATATTCAACAGATAAAGCTATATTAAGTATGTTAAAAGATAATGATAAATACTTAACTAAATTCTTAAATACAGAAGAACTTGTTATTACAGATAAAAAGGTTGAAGGTACTGATTTTGTTATTGTTGTTTTAAATCAAATAACTATGTACATACCAACATCAGAACTAATTAATTTAGAAGAAGTTATTTTAAAACTAGAATCAGAATTATCTAAACTAGAAAAAGAAGTAATTAGAAGTAAAAACATGTTAAGTAATGAAGCTTTTGTTTCTAAAGCTCCTAAAGAAAAATTAGAAATAGAAAAAAACAAATTACTAGATTATGAAAAAAGATATAGTGAAGTTAAACAACATTTATCTAAATTAAAATAATTAAAATTGGGCTAATTTATTAGCTCAATTTTTTATTATTTAATGTATTTATCTATTAATTAAATATGATTTATATTATTATATAAGTATATTAATTTTAAAGGAGTGAATAACATGTTTTTTGATACAGATGCATTAGAATACAAGTCAATATTAAGTAAAGTATCTAAGTTCGCGGTTATATCACTTACTAAAGAAAAAATAGCTAAATTAGAACCTATCAATGATATAGAACTTCTTAATAAACAACTAAATCAATTAGAAGAAGCTATCACTTATATTATTAAATTTCAAACTGTAAGTCTAACAGATACTTCTAATATATACTCTATATTAAAAAGAGCAGATATAGACGGTATATTAAATATAAAAGAATTGTATGAAGTACATAATTTACTTAAAAACATTAAGTCTATATTTGTTTATAGAGCAAACCTAAAACAGTCTAAAATAGAAATTAATCATCTTGATCACTTATTAAGTAGCATTACACTTAATACTAATTTACTTGATGACTTAAACAAAGTACTTAAAGACGATGAAACAATACTAGATACATCAAGTAAATTATTATTTGAAATAAGACAAAATATAAAATCTAAAGAAGAACATTTAAGAAAAAGATTAAACGAACTTCAAACTAAAAATGCTTCTAATTTATCAGAACCATTAATAGTTAAAAGAAATAATAGATATTGTCTACCTATAAAAATAGAATATAAAAATACTGTTAAAGGTATAATACATGATATTTCATCTAGTGGTACAACAGCTTTTATAGAACCTCATGAAATAGTTGATTTAACAAATCAATTAGATTTAGTCAAAGTAGAAGAAAAAGAAGAAGTATCTAGAATACTTAAAAATCTTAGTTATCTTGTTAAACAAGATACTAAACAATTAAATATTAATTTTAATCTACTAATAGAATTAGACTTCATATTTTCTAAAGCTTTATTTTCACTAACAAATAACTATTCTAAACCTATACTGAATAATACAGGATATACTAATTTAATAAATGCTAAACATCCTTTAATAGATAAATCTTTAGTTGTACCTTCTAATATTTATATAGGTAAAGAGTTTAATACAATAATTATTACAGGTCCTAATACAGGTGGTAAAACTGTATCTCTTAAAACATTTGGATTAATTACTTTACTTGCTCAAAGTGGATTATTTATATCAGCTGATATAAATAGTGAAGTTAATGTATTTGATAATATATTTGTAGATATAGGTGATGATCAATCTATAATAGAATCACTTTCTACATTCTCTTCACATATAAAAAAAATATCAAAAATAGTAGATAATGTAACAAATAATTCTCTTGTTTTACTAGATGAACTAGGTTCATCTACAGATCCTTTAGAAGGTTCATCACTGGCTTCAGGTATTATAAAGTACTTATCAGAATTGAATGTTAAAACTATATTAACTACGCATTACTCACAATTAAAAGAATTTGCTTATTCATCAGATAAATGTATTAATGCTTCAGTAGATTTTGATTTTGATAAACTAATACCTACATTCAAATTAATTATAGGAACACCAGGTAAATCTAATGCGATACATATTGCTAAAAGATTAGGGTTAAAACAATCTATAATAGATGAAGCTAATAATTATGTTAAAAACAATTCAACTGATGTTGATAATATTATAAAAAAATTAGAAGAAGATTCTAAAAAACTTCATACTAAACAACATGAATGTGAAGAGTTAATAGAAGAATATAATAAAAAAATATTACAGTTAGAAACAGAAGTTTCTAATACTAAAAAAGAAAGAATTAAAATAGTTAATACATCTATTAAAGAAGCTGAAGATATTTTAAGTGATGCTAAAACAAAAGCAAAATCTATTATAGAAGAATTAAATACACTTAAAACAAGTGCTAATCATAATTCGCCAGTTCTTGCTGATTTAAAATATAAAGTATCTAATCTTAATTCAACACATGAAAAACTATCTGATAATGTTGATACTACAGTATTTAATATTAAAGATAATGTATTTGTTATTCCTTATAATCAATATGGTGTAATAGAAGATATTAAAAAGAATAAATACTTTGTTAAAATTAATCATTTTACTTTAACATTTAAAAAAGATGATTTAAGAATTAATGATGAACCTGTTAAGAAAAAAGTTGAAGTAAAAAAAGCAACTTCAACTAATAAAATAGTTTCTAAAGGTACTATGAAATTAGACCTTAGAGGAGTAAGGTACGAAGAGGTAAATGATTTAATAGATAAATTTATAGATTCTGCTTATTTATCTAATTTAACTACTGTACAAGTTATTCATGGATTTGGTACAGGAGTTATAAGAAAAGCGGTACATGAATACTTAAAGAAATCTTCTTATATAAAGTCATATAGATATGGTGAAGAAAATGAAGGTTTAAATGGTTGTACTGTAGTAACGCTTAAATAAGTTAAAGGGGAAATCTTTATGAAAGTTTATGTTGTTTTAGCAAATAATGTTGATTTAACTAAATATGATTTTAAAAATAGTTTTGTTATTGGTGTAGATAGAGGTTCTCTTATTCTAACAAATAATAATATTAATATTGATATTGCTGTTGGTGATTTTGACTCAGTAAATGAGACTGAATTAATAAAAATAAAATCATTTGCTAAGAAGTTTATACAACTAGATCCAATTAAAGATGTATCTGATACCTACTATGCGCTAGACTTAGCGTATAATATAAGTAGCGATGTAACAATACTAGGAGGAATCACTGGAAATAGAATAGAACACTTGTTTGCTAATATGATATTGTTCACGAAATATCCTAAATTAGTAATAGAAGACAACTACTCTAATATTTACTTAATAAGTAAAACAGAAGATTATATTTATAAAGAAAATTATAAATTCATTTCATTTTTCGCTATTAATGATTCAGTAATTTCTTTAAAAAAATTTAAATATGAATTAGAACATTATAATCTAAAGGTATTTGATCCATTATGTTTAAGTAATGAATATAACATAAATTCTAAACTTACATTACATAAAGGATTATTAATCGCTATTTTATCAAAAGACGATAGTCTTAATTAAAGGGGAGGATTTAAAAATGGTAAACAAAGAATATTTATTAAAAGGGAAATTGGTAAAAAGTAGAATAGTATATCCACCTATAGCTACAGAAGGTACTACTAATGGTGAAGTAACAAGTAATATATTAGACTACTATGATAGAAAAGTATCACTTAATAATATAGGTATAACGATAACAGAACATGCTTATGTTAATATAAATGGTATTGCATCAGTTGGTCAAATATCTATATCTAAAGATGAAGATATAGAAGGATTAGCTAAACTTGCTAAAGTAATTAAATCACACAACTCATTAGCTATTTGTCAAATAGCTCATGCTGGTAGTAATGCATTAAAAGAAATATCTAAAAGAGTAATAGGACCAAGTGCTGTAATTAATCCTGCAGTTACATCTAAAAAAGTTGATGTACCTATTGAAGCAACCTTAGACGATATTAAACAATTAATAGAAGACTTTTCAAATGCAGGACTAAGAGCATATAAAGCTGGATTTGATGGAATAGAATTACATGGAGCACATGGATACTTATTAGATCAATTCTTTTCACCAATTACTAATGTAAGAAATGATATGTATGGTTCTAAAGATCCTAAAGATAGAATAAGAATTATAACTGATATTATTAAAGCTATTAGAAGTAAAACTTCTAAAGACTTTATAATAGACCTTAGACTAGGAGTTTCTGATTTTATGGAAAACGGAGCTACTATCGAAGATTCAGTAGCTATATTACCTTTATTAGAAGAAGCAGGTTTAGATATTCTACATGTTGGTGGAGGACTAATTGGAGCTCTTAATCCTAATTCAAAAGAAGAAGGATACTTTAAAGAATTGGCTATTGAAATTAGAAAACACACTAAATTACCTTTAATATTAACAGGTGGTTTTAAAACATTAGTAGGTATTAATAGAGAATTAAAAGAAGATTATTGTGATTTTGTAGGAGTAGGTAGATCTATATATAAAGACGATAATTGGTATAAAAATAACTTAGTATAAAAAAGGTGCAATAGCGCCTTTTTTTTTAATATTTATAGTTTTATATTGATTGATATTAAAAATGATATTTGTTATAATAAATTTGGTAAGGGGAGCTTTTTGCTGAGAGGTTATTTAGTTAACGACCCTATAACCTGATCTAGGTAATGCTAGCGTAGGGATAATTAACTATTTTATTTATAAATAGTTTTTTTAAACTTCTGTTCTTCCTAGATTTTATTATTTTTATACTAGGAGGATAATACATGAAAAATAATAAAATTAACATTATTGCTGAAATCGCTATTTGCGCAGCAATAGGATACACACTTGAACTACTATGTGGTTCACTTTCTGAGTTTTTGCCATTTGCTAATGGTGGAACAATTAGTATAGCACTAGTTGTTATATTTGTAATTGGTTATAGAAGAGGATTTACTGCCGCAATATTCTGTGGTTTAGTTATAGGTCTTTTAGATATAATTGATGGATTTTATGCAGTTTCTGATGCTTGGTGGAAAGTTATGTTTCAACTAGGTTTAGATTATTTATTTGTTTTTGCAGTAGCAGCTTTTGGAGTGCTTCTTAAACCTATCTATTTGAAGCTAAATACTAAAACTAAAAAAGCTTTAATATTATCAGCAACCGTGTTGATAGGTGGGTTTTTAAAATTCTTATGTCATTTTATTTCAGGAGCTATATTTTGGCCACAAACACCTGATGCAAGTGTAGCAGAAAGATTAAGTTATTCATTTGTTTATAACATTTCTTACATGCTACCTACAATTATTTTAACTCTTATAGTGTTTGTGTTTATTTCTATAAAACACCCTACATTTATTAATTTAAGTAACACTAAAAGAGTAATTAGTAATGAAAATAGTAATGAATCTGAAAATGTAACAGAAGGTAATTCAATAGATTAATAAAAGGGTGTGAGTCAAATGGATGGATTTGTAATTGTTAACAAAGAAAAAGGTTTAACAAGTCATGATGTTTGTTTCAAACTTAGAAAAATATTTAATACAAAAAAAATCGGTCATACAGGAACACTTGATCCTAACACAACTGGGGTATTAGTAGTAGCAATTAATAAAGCTACTAAACTAATACCCATTTTAGAAGAAAAAACAAAAGAATATGATGCGGTTGTTTTGCTTGGAAAAACAACTGATACATTAGATATTACAGGCAAAATTACAAGTGAGAATAAAACAATTGTAGATGTATCTAGTATTGATTTAAAATTAGAAATGCTTAAAACAATAAAAAAACAAGTACCACCAATTTATAGCGCAATAAAAGTTGATGGTAAAAAGTTATATGAATATGCTAGAGAAAACAAAGAAGTTGAAATAAAAGAACGGGATGTTGAAATATACGAGTTAAACAGAACGTCTGATATATATGATATTGATGGTTATCAAGCTTTTAATATATATATGAAAACTTCTAAAGGATTTTATGTAAGAAGTCTAATTAGAGATTTAGGGATACTATTAGATAATGATGCTTTAATGTGTGATTTAAATAGAATAAGTAGTGGAGGATTTCATATATCAAAAAGTTTTAAAATAGATCAATTAAATAATGATTCTATTATTAGTATACTTGATATATTTAGTGAAAGTCCAACTTTAACAGTTAATGATTATTTAAAGAAATTAGTACTGAATGGAGTAGTGTTAGATGAAAGACAAATAATGACACATAAACCATTTAAAGTAATTCACAATGATGAATTAATAGCAATTTATGCTCCATATGAAAGGTATAAATATAAGCCAGTTCTTATAATGTAGGTGAGATTATGAAAACAATTAATGTAACAGATTTAAATAATGTTGAAGCTTTAGAAGAGTTATGTATTGCTATAGGTAACTTTGATGGACTTCATTTAGGTCATCAAAAACTTATTCAAGAAACATTTAATAATAACTTAAAAACGGCTGTATTAACTTTTTCACCACATCCTAATAGTTTTATTAAATCTATTCCTAACTATAAAATGCTAACTCCAATAGATATGAAAACTAAACTATTAAAATCATTTGGGATTGATTATTTAGTAGTTGTAGAATTTAATAAATTAACTTGTAAAGTAGATAAAAATACATTTATTAATTTTTTAAAAAAATTAAATGTTAAAAAAGTTATATGTGGACATGACTTTAAATTTGCTAATAAAGCTCTAGGTAGCGTAAAAGACTTAGAAAAAGAATTTGAAGTAACTGTTGTTCCTAAATTTGAAATTGATGATACAAGAGTATCAACTACTCATATTAAAGAATTAATGGAAGATGGACAATTAGAAAAAGCTAATTCTTTTTTAGGAAGAAACTACTCTATTATAGGTACTGTTGAACAAGGTAATCAAGTCGGTAGACTTTTAGGTTTTCCTACAGCAAACCTTAAGATAACAGATGCCTTTTTACCTAAAAATGGTGTTTATTTTACTAAAGTAATTATAAATAGAAAAAACTATTTTGCTATGACTAATATAGGTTATAATCCAACATTAAATTATAGTGAAGAAAGAAAACTAGAAACTCATATAATTGATTTTGATGGTGATCTTTATGGTAAGAAAATAGAAGTAATATTTATTAAAAGAATAAGAAATGAAATGAAATTTTCTAGTAAAAAATTATTAATTAAACAACTTACTCATGATAAGGAAGAATGTTTAAAATTAGTCTTTTTAAAAAATTATAAAACTTACTAATTTTAAACGGTATATAATATGTTAGATGAATATTTGACTATATCTAAAAATGAATTTAGTAATTATACTTTACTAAATTCATTTTATATTGTTTATATTATTGAAGGCACTTTAGATATTATTGATTCTTTTAATAATGAATTAAATTATATTGAAAATAATTTAATTCTATTAAAGAAAAATGAAGATATGTCAATTAATTTTAACAATTCTAATTGTTTAATAATTAATACAGAAAAAGAACTATATTTATTAGTTAAAGAAGATATTTTTATTTATAGTCTAATTACACAGTTTTTTATAAACTCGTCTTTAGAAGTTGTAGGTATAAATATAGAATCAGATATATTAAATTATATTCTTAAAAACAATACATCTAATAATATTATTTATAATTTGCTGAGTGAAAAATTTACTATTAAAAATGTATTAATTAATTCTAATGATAAATACTATAAAGATATATTAAAAATAGATTTAAATAATTATTTGAATCTATATTATGCGAATGCATCATTAAGTGATTATGCGACTAAGTCAGATGTATCTATTTTTGTGCTTAGTAGGCTTATTAAAAATAACTTTAGTAAAAACTATAGAGATATAATACAAGATATCAAGTTTTTAAAAGCAATTGAGTTATTAGAAAAAACTGATATTAGTATTAATGATATAATTAAAAAAGTAGGATATGAAAATAATAGTTATTTTTATAGACGATTTAAAGAACTTTACCAAAAAACACCAACTGATTTTAGAGATGGTCTTAATATGATTGAGGAATCCTTATGCCAAGAATTGGAAAAAGAATAATTAAAACAGCTATAGCTGTATATATTTGTTTACTTATATTTGTTATTGTTACAGTAATAAACCCAGAATTTGCTGATGCATGGTTTGCACCATTTTTTGCATGTTCTGCAGCTGTATATTCAATTACAGTAGATAGAAAACAAGGTATAACAGAAGCTAAAGATAGAATAATTACTTCTACAATAGGCGGAGTTTATGCAGTATTGATTATACTAGTTTATGAATACATTATGTCTACATTTTTTAGTGGTCTTAATGAAAATGTAGATTTAGCTATTAGATATACTGTAGTAGCATTCATGTTTTTAATACTTATGTACTTAATTACTGTGTTTAAACAAAAAAAATCATTCTTCTTAATTATATCTACTTATATAGGTATTACAGTATCATTAAGAGGAGATCATACAATTTTTGAACATGGTTTCGCAAGAATCTTTTCAACAATAATAGGTATCGTTATCGCATTAAGTATTAATTTAATTCAGTTTCCTAGAAGAAAAAATAAAAACATTATGTTTCTTATAGGATTTGATGAAATGTATAAAAATAATGAAAGTTTAAAAAGTTATATACACTATAATTTATTTTCTTTAATAAGAAATGAATCTAATATTATATTCTATTCAACTTATGATGCTCAAACATTTATAGATAAAGTTGAAGACCTCCCTATGTTAAAACCAGTAATCTTATTAAATGGTGCTGTTGTATATGATTTTCATAATAGAAAATTCTTGTATTCTGTAACACTTGATAATGAGAAAGTTAACTATTTAGAAAATCTATTTAAAAGCTATTCATTCTCACCATTTTATAATGTTGTTAAAGATAATCTACATTATGTTTATACAGGTTGTATTACTAATCAAATGGAAGAAGATTATTTAGACTCTAAAAAGAATTCAATACATATTACTTATCTAATTGGATGTTGTATTAATCATGCTCCAGTTTATATAAGTATTGTAGAAAAAGTAGAAGTAATTAATGAACTGTTCAAAATTATTAAAAATGGTGAACATGGAGATGATTTTCATTTAGTTATTAAAAAATTAGATAAAAACAATTCATACGTTCTTCAAATATTTAATAAAGATATTAATAAAATGGAATGTTTAGATTATTTAAAAGAATATATAGATACTGATACAACATTAGCTATAGGTACAAACTATAAAGATGATAATATTTTTAATCATTCTGATAAAGAATATAGAATAACAAAAACTAGTGAAGTAAAAGCAATAAAAAAATTATTTAAAGAAATAAACAAAACATATCACTCAAAAGAGTACAGTAAAAAAAGCCTAGATTAATAATCTAGGCTTTTTGTTTTAAATATTCTTTTATAGCATTAAATGTTTCTTCACTAATAACATGTTCGATTTTACAAGCATCAGTTAAAGCAGTATCTTCATTTACACCCATCATTATTAATAAATTAGTAAGAGTTTCATGTTTTTCATAAGTAGTATTAGCTGATAATAAACCTATATCAGTTAAACTAATTACTCCTGATTCGCTTATATTTACAAATCCTGAGCATTTTAAATTTTTTAAAGCAACACTAACACTTGGTTTAGAAAAATTCATATATTTAGCAATATCTATTGCATGTACATTTTCATTTGATTTTGATAATACATAAATTGTTTCTAAATACATTTCTAATGATTCTGTTAAGTTCATATAAATTACCTCACATTTAAATTGTTACATTGTATATTTTAAATTATACACAATAACTATTTGTTTTACAATATTAAAAAGTTAGTCAAGACTTACCATTTTGCTTGACTTATACATCCTTTTTATGTAACATTAAGATTAGATATGAGTTAGGGGTGATTAACTTGGAAAATTATAAACATATATCTGACTTAAAATTAGGACAAAAATGTAGAGTTATTAACGTACATCATGATAATAAAGCAATCAGGAGAAAGCTTTTAGATATGGGTATTACAAAGGGTGTTGAAATTGTAATTAAAAAGTTTGCACCACTAGGAGATCCAGTTAATATAGAACTAAGAGGATACGAACTATCAATTAGAAAACAAGACATGATGGAAGTAGATGTCGAGGTGATTGAATGAAAGTTTGTTTAGTCGGAAATCAAAATAGTGGTAAAACCACTTTATTTAATCTACTTACAGGTAATAACCAAAAAGTTGGTAATTGGCCTGGTGTAACAATAGAAAAAAAAGAAGGTAAAATAAAATCAACTGATATTACATTAGTTGATTTACCAGGTATTTATTCTTTATCTGCTTATACTAGTGAAGAAGAAGTATCTTTAAAATACTTAAAAGAAGAAAGACCAGATTTAATAATTAATATAATAGATGCATCAAATATAGAAAGAAGTTTATATTTAACTACACAACTTCAAGAACTTAATTTAAATATGATATTAGTATTTAATATGACTGATGTTCTTAAGAAAAAGAAAATAGATATTAATATAGATAAAATATCTAATCTACTTAATTTAACTATAGTAGAAATATCAGCTTTAAAAAGAACTGGTATAACTAATTTAATTGATACTATTAAAAATGAAGATTATATTAAAAATTCTAAAATAAAAATATATGATTCTAAAATAGAAAAAATATTATCAGAAATAGATAATACAGATAGATTTAATGCTGTTAAGATATTTGAAAAAGATGAAAGATATACTTCTTATTTAACTGAAGAGTTAAATAAGAAATTAGATGTAATAGAAAAAGATTATGGTATTGATACAGAAGAATTAATAGCTAGTCAAAGATATGACTTTATTGTAAATCTTAAAAATGAAACATATACAAAAGAACATACAGGACCTACTATTACTGATAAACTAGATAAAGTGTTTTTAAACAAATGGGCTAGTATACCTATATTTGTATTAATTATGTTTTTAGTATATTTTTTATCAGTAGGACTTGTAGGAACATTTACTGTTGATTTAGTTGATGGTTGGA
>JBOFSX010000167.1:0-1971 GCA_051651765.1 Anaeroplasmataceae bacterium
TAACAGTTTCAGTTGTTGATGCGCAAATAGGATCAGATGCTATGATTACATCAAGTGATTATAATACAGAATTAAGTAATGCGCCTACAAGTGAAGAAGTACTTAAAGAGCAAATGCAAGTATCAGCATTTGATGCAGATGGTACAGATTTATTAGCAGAAGTTGAAGTTATAAGTTTAGATGGTTATGAATATGCAAATCCAAAAGTTGGAACGTACGATATTACATTCGGTGTAATGGGTACAAATGGAGCTAATGTATCTGAAACAAGTACATTAACTGTATTAGAAGATGGATCAACTATTTATAATGCGGAGTTAGTTGGTAATTCACCAATTGATATTAAAACTAATGATGGAACAACAGTTTCAGAGATAACAGAATTAATTAATCCACAAGTAATTGAATATACTGATGGAGAAATAACAAATGTTATCGATGAAGGTATTAATTTACTATCAGATGGTGGTTATGACAATTCAGTAGAAGGATCATATCAATTTGTTTATGAATTTACAACTGAAAATAACTTAACTGTTTCAAATAACTTTGAAGTTATTGTAGATGATGCAAATGAAACAACATCAGAAGTAACAATTACAGCTGATAATCCAACAACTATTGTAGTAAATAGTATGTATGATCCGATGATTTCAAGTAATCCAAATGCAATAAGTACTACTGATGGAGATATTACGCAAAATATAGAAGTTTTATATAATAATGTAGATATGTCAACAGTTGGAACTTACCAAGTAATGTATTATGCGAAAGATTCAGTAAATGCAGAAGCATATTTAACAATTGATGTAGAAGTAATCGATAATATTGATGGTGATAATGCGACACTTGTATCTAGCGATACGACAGTTGAATTACAAAATGCACCAAAAACTGATCCTGAGTTAATTGAAGCTATGAATGTATCAGCTTATGATACTGATGGTAGTGATATAACAGATAAAGTTACAGTAATCGATTATGGAAATTATGATGTATCTAATCCACAAATAGGTGAATATAATATTACTTATAGCGTTTCAGGTACAAATGGTGTTATTATTACAAAAACTAGCATATTAAAAGTTATTGCAAATGACACTGATGATATAAATGGCGAAATAGTTGGTAATAATCCAATTAATGTATTAGTAAATGATGGAACTACTGATGTAGAAATTACAACATTAATAGAACCACAATTATTTGAATATTTAAATGGTGAACTTGAGTCTATTAGTAATGATACAGTAACTTTAGTTTCAACAGGTGGATATGATAATACTAAAGAAGGTACTTATATATTTGTTTATGAAGCTATAACTAGCGACAATCAAATAGTAGAAAGTGCATTTACGGTAAATGTATCAAGTGATATCGAAACTGATTCAGATGTTATAATTAGTGCTGATAATCCTACATATGTTAAAATTGATAGTTATTATGATCCAATTACTACAAGTAATGTTACAGCAACAAGTACAACAGATGGCGATATTACAAATGATGTGGAAGTTTTATATAATAATGTCGACACTTCAACAGAAGGTATATATACTGTTGCTTATATGGCAATGGATAGTGTAAATTCAGTTGGTTATGAAGTTATTGATGTAGAAGTAGTTAATGCAAGTGATGCTAATGTTCAATTAGTAGCAAACGATGCACAAAGTAAATTATCGAATGCACCAGTTACGGATGAAGAGCTAAGTGAACTTATGAATGTATCAGCAACAGAAGCAGATGGTACAGATGTATCAGATCAAGTTTCTATTATTGATTACGGTAATTATGATTACTTATCACCACAAATTGGTATATATGATATTACTTATAGCATCAAAGGTATTGATGGTGTTAATGTTACAAAAACACGTACACTTGAAATTCTAGATGATGCTACACTTGAAGTGTACAATGGTGAACTGGTTGGTAATACACCGAATGAAGTCGCGATGAATGATGCAAATA
>JBOFSX010000168.1:0-1380 GCA_051651765.1 Anaeroplasmataceae bacterium
TTTGTTTTTGTTCATCTAAAAGTACATTACTAATTAATTCTTCAATAAAAGATTTGATTTCCGCAAAGTTATCTTCTGATAATATATAAGAATATGGACGTTTTTTTCCTTCTAATTTAACAAATTTAGTATATTTAGATAAATCAATATTATCATGATGTGCTAAATAAATCTTTTTATTATTTATTAGAATAGATGCTATTTTATTTGAATTAAACATGTATCCTATTATAGATTCTTGATTAACAATATGTCCGCCTTTTTTCTCAAATAATTCATTAACTTTAGGAATTATTAAAGCAGGATTAACTGTATAAACATTACCATTAGAATCAATTACTTGATCTGCTTTTGGTTCTGGTTTAATATCTAATGCTTCTTTTAAAGCTACGAAGTATTTTTTTATAGTCTCAACATTTTCTTGAGTAGTATCAAAAACAACAAATTTATTTGACTTTTCCGAAACTACAGCGGTTGGATAATCCGCAGAATTAAATCCATTAAACTTGATCAGTCTTATTCTTAAATTATCAGGACTTGTTCTACCAAATTCATTTTTTGATAATATATATCTATAGTTATTATATTCGTTAAGAACCTTAACGTTATAAACTTCAAAGAAATTATCATTAATTTGTTCTAACACACTAGCTAAAGCTTTTTCTTTTGCTTTTTGTTCTAATTCTAGAGCTTCTTTCGCTTTTGCAATTTCCATTTCAACCTTGTTTTTAGCTTCTATGTCTTTTTCAACACATTGGAAATAGGTGCAAATATAGTCTAATGTTGTTTCTTCATCTTCCTTTAATCTCGAAAGAATAACTTTATTTCCTAAAAGTTCAATAGTTGGAAATTTGTCCATATTAATATCAGGATGATAATCAAATTTGAACTCTTGACTCATTTTAGATAAAGTACAAATTTGTTTGTTATTAAAGAAGAATGTATCTTTATTAAATTTAGATTTAACTATCGCATTTTTGTTAAACATAGTATCAACTAATGTAGTATAACTTCCTAGAGTAGAAAGCAACTCATTTCTCTTAGCTTCTTCAATGCTAGCTTTCGATTGAGCATTGTTTAATTCATCTAGTGTCTTAAATGAATGGTCTAACAAATATGCAGGAAGATCATTTATTTTTTCGATAAGAAGTTGTGATTCGTTTAGAGTGAATTTCATGTGATATGCAGTATCATTAGCAAAATTTAAAGAAAGTACGTACTCAGATTCGTTAACAACTTCTAGTTTACCACCTATAATCTTTGTAAGTGGTTTACTATTTTTAAATGAATCTCTTTGTGTTGGAGTAGGTTCTAAAGTGCTAATAGTTAATTTTTTAGCAGCCTGTTGAGCTAAAAGTAACTCCTCTAAATATTTAACTT
>JBOFSX010000169.1:0-9194 GCA_051651765.1 Anaeroplasmataceae bacterium
AAACCCGCTTGGCTTGCATGAATTCCAGCAACATCTTGAAAGTTTTCTAATATTGCTTGAGGTTTAATTAAATCGTACATATCAAAATCAACTGTCTTAGTTTTAATAGTACTTTTATAAAATAATTTTTCCAAAACAAAACCTCCAGATATATTTATAAATATATATTTTACTCTTATATTTTACTACTATTTGTATAATGTGTAAATTAAAAATAATAATTGCTATTACTTATATAAAAAAAAGGCTTAATCAATTTAATGATTAAGCCTTTTAATTATTTTTTAAATCTAACTGATTCACTATTACGTTTACCTAGTGTATAAGTCGCTAAACCTATAGGAAGTATAATAGCTAAAGATATAACAATTGCAATTACAACATATATGAAGTTGAATGATGTAATAGTTACTAATCCTATTTCTGGAACATACGGAGTAGCAATTTTAATATCAACTTCAGCAACCGCTCTAGAAGAATCACTTATAATTAATGTTCCTTCAACTAAACCATTTGTAGTTTTAGTTCCCATTTTAAAACTATAAGTATTTTCTTTGAAAGATAAGTGGAATTTATTATCTAAAGATTCAGATATTAAATCTAGAACATCTTGTTGAGTTGGATTGTAATCAATATATAATGGATAATCTGGTAAGCTTGATTTAACAGCTTTTACAGCATTTTCAAGTGATGCATCTAATACATGATAATTACCTTGAATTACCACAGGTTTGTAATTAGAATTACTAAACACTGGAACAATTGGATATACACCTATTGTATTAATATCATAATCAGATGTGATTGAAAAATCGTTTGCATCATTATAAACGAATCTACCATCAGTAACCTTATAATTTAATGTTAATTTTAAACCATTAACAATTGAATATTTATCTTCTATTTCTAAAGTTATACTTCTTGCAGTTATTGTATAAACAGCATCTTCATTTGTAACATTGATGTTATAGTTATTATTTTCAATAAATACATTAATTTTATATTCTCCAACATTTGATTTAGAAGTTGCATGAGTTGATAGAGTAACCAACACGTGTGTTGGATCAACTAATTCACCATTAGTTGTATATGTTAATGAGCTTATTAGGTCACCATATACACTTGATGCTTCATCAATAGTTATTTGAATATCTTTTTTACTTACTACTAATAAATATAAATCTTCATTTACTATAGATACAAGATAATTATCATTTTCTGATATAAAGCTAACCAAATATTTGTTAGCATCAGCTAAACCAGAAACATTTGGAACAACCTTCCCAATAATATCACCTTCAAGTATTGATATATCACCTACTTGAGTAAATGTATTATTTTGAATTTTATCACCATAAGTAATTTCTTGAAGATCAACATGAATATCAACTAATCTATGAGTAATCGTATAAACTTTAGCATCTTTGTTTAACACAATTGCATTATAGTTATTATCAACAATTTCGTATTCAAATCCATAAGAACCTACAGTTGATTTATTATTAATATCTATCATAATTCGAATTAATATATGATCTTCAGATACCAGTTTACCATTAACCACTTCATAAGTTAATTCAAGTATTTCTTCACCATACATCGTTGAAACAGAATCAACTTTAATTTCAATATTTTTTTGAATTATTTCATATAATTCAAAATCATTATTAATAACATTGATTTTATAGTTATCATTGGTTTTCTTAAATGAAATTACATAAATACCAACATCACTTAATTCAGTTGCAGTTGTAGATAATTCTCCTATAATATCTTCATTATAAATATTAACTTCACTACTTACTATAAATGATAATTCAGATAATTCATTACCATAAATTGATGATGATTTATTAATTTGAATATCAACCACTCTTTCAATTATACTATGAACATCAGTACCTATATTTGAAATTATTGTATTATAATTACTATCTTCAATAAACACATCAAATCCGTACGAACCGACATTAGAATTGATAAGTGCTTTGCTAGTTACTTTTATTAAAACATGTGATTCATCAACTAAAGATCCTTCAGTTATAGTATACAACAATTCCCCAAATTCTTCTCCGTATGTTGAAGTAAAGTTTTCAACAATAACTGTAATATCTCTTTGAGTAATTGAGTAAGCTGTATTGTTAACATTATTAACTATAACAATATAGTTATCATTATCTTGAGTGAACATTATTTTATAAGTTCCAACATCTGACAACCTAGTAGCCTCTGTAGTAAATATACCAATAATATCATCTTCAATAACTTTATTATCACTAGAAACTGTATACTCTATTTTTGACAATTCATCTCCATATGTAGATGAAGTATCGTCTAAAGTTATCGCTATTTCTCTTGGTGTAATTGTATAAATTTTTTCATCTTTATTAATTACGTTAATAGCATAGTCCGAATTTTCAATAATATATTTGAATCCATAAGTACCAACATTTGATGAAGAACTTGCGTCAACTATAATAGTAATTAAGTTTTCAGGTATGTTAGTATAATTTCCGACTAATTCATACTTTAATTCTTTAATATTATCGCCATAAACACTTGTAGCAGCTACTACTTTTATATCAATAAATCCAAGAACAATAAAATATATTTGAGCATTATTGTTTGTTACTGTTACTTTGTAATTAGTATTGTCTGGAGTAAATGTAATTTTATACGCTCCGGCCTCTGAATCAGATTTTGCTTCAGTTTCTAATTTACCAATAGTATCATTGTTAACAATTCCTTTTTCACTTAATACTTCAAATGTTAATGTAGCTAAATCATCACCTTGAACTGATGAAATAGAATCAATTTCAATTGTAATTTCTCTTTGTACTATTGTATGAATTTCTTCACCTTCATTAATAACATTAATATCATAATTACTATCTTCAATTACATATGAAAATCCGTATTTAGACACTCCATCTTTTGTTGTTGCTACTGTTTTAGCTTCAATTAAGATATGTTTAGAGTCAACTAATTCACCATCAATAATAGAGTAAGTTAAAGTATCAACTTCATCACCATATTGAGAAGTAATTTCATCAACCATAATACTTATTGGTCTTTGTTTGATTTCATATATTTTATCGTTATCATTTTTTACTGTTACTAAGTAGTTATCATTAGTTTTTGTAAACGACATAGCATATTTTTCTACAACACTTGTATTAGTTGCATCTGTAGTTACAGTACCAATAATATCTTCATTAACAATTTGAGCAACTGATGTTACATCAAATTCTAATTTAGAAATTTCAAATCCATAAATAGATTCAGTAGCTTTTAAAGTTATTTCAATTTGTCTTTCAGTAATTTCATATAATAAATCGTCTTTGTTAGTTACTATAGTTTCATAGTTACTATCTTCTACAAAGTAAGTAAACCCATATTTACCTATATTGCTAGTTGATGTAGCTAATGTTGTAACTGTAATTAAGATGTGTTTAGAATCAACTAATTCACCTTTAGTAACTTTATATGTTAATTCAATTACATCATTTCCATATTGAGATTCTGTATTTTGAATTTCAACTTCTATTACACGTTTACTAATAATATATATACTAGCATTATTATTAGATACATTAACTTTATAGTTATCATTTGAAGGGTTGAATGTTATAGCATATTTACCTACATTTGATCTATCTGTTGCTGATGTTGATAAAATACCTACTACATCATTATTAATAATATTTTTATCACTTACAACATTGAAATTTAAATCAGCTAATTTATTTCCATAGATAGAACTAGCTTTTTCTAATTCAATGCTTATTTCTCTTTTAGCAATCGAATAAATTAATTCATCTTTATTTATTACTAATACATCATAGTTATTATCTTCAACTACTACATTAAATCCATAAGTACCTATGTTACTTAAAGATGTAGCTTTAGTAGATACACTAATTAATACATGAGTATCTAATACTAATTCACCTTTACTTATTACATAAGTCATTTCATTAATATCATCACCATATTGGCTAGAGTTAGCTGTTACTGTAACACTAATTTTTCTTTTTACAATTTCATATAATTTTTGATCATTATTTGAAACTGATACTAAGTAATTATCATTAGTTTTAGTAAAGTTAATTTTATAAGTATTAACATCTGATAAGTTAGTAGCTTCAGTTGTTAATAAACCGATAGTTTGACCAGCAATAATTGATTTTTCAGATGTAACTGTAAATGTTAATTCTTCTAATTCATTACCATATACACTAGACACATTATCTAAAGTAATAGATACTTCTCTTTGTGTAATTTCATAAACTAATTCATCTTCATTTATTACATTGATTGTATAGTTAGAATCTTCAATAACATATGTAAATCCATATTTACCAACAATACTTGTAGAACTAGCTAATGGAGTAATTGTAATTAATACCTCAGGAAGACCTGTAGCATCACCGATAACTTTATAAGTTAACTTTTTAATACTATCACCATATTGACTAGAACTTGCTACAACTTCAACATTAACAATTCCTAAAACTATTGAATATAACTCAGCATTATTGTTAGTTACATGAATTTTATAATTATTGTTAGTTTTTGTAAATGTAATTACGTATTTACCTACTTCAGATGTATTAGAAGCGGTTGTAGATAATGTACCAATAATATCATTATTAACAATTCCTTTTTCACTTAATACTTCAAATTCCAATTTAGCAAGTTCTTCTTGATAAACTGATGATGCTTTTAATAATTCTATTTCTATTTCTCTTTGAGTAATTTCATAAACTTCATCACCAACATTTATAACTCTTACATTGTAGTTACTATTTTCTAATGTATATGTATAACCATAAGTGCCAACTTCAGATTTGTTTGTTACTGTTGTAAAAATACTTAATAATATATGATCATCACTTACTTTAGAACCATCAACTACTGTATATGTTAATTGTTTAACATCATCACCATATTGGCTACTAGCATTATCAACACTTACAGTAATTCTTCTTTGAATAATTTCATAAATTATTGCACCATTATTAGTTACATTTACTATGTAATTATCATTAGTTTTAGTAAAGTTAACAGCATATTTATTTACTTCAGATAAATTAGTTGCTGTCGTAGTTATTTGACCTATTATATCTTTAGAAAGAACATCGAAATCACTAGTAACTTTATATGTTACTTCAGCTATATCATTACCATAAATTGAATAAGTATCTTCTAATTCAATAGTCACTTCTCTTTGTGTAATTTCATAAACTAATTCATCTTCATTTAACACTTTAATTAAATAGTTACTAGCCTCTACTACATAAGTAAATCCATATTTACCAACTCTACTTCTTGAAGTAGCTTTTGTAGTAGCTGTGATTAAAATTGGTAGTCCAGAATCATCACCTTTAACTTTGTAAGTTAAAGCTTTAACTTCTTCACCATATACACTTGAATTAGATTCAACTGTAATTTCAATAACACCACTTACTATCGTATATAAGCTAGCATTATTGTTTTCAACTGTAACATTGTAGTTTGAATTACTAGGCGTAAATGTAATTTTATAAATACCAACATTAGAAGTAATTGTAGCATCTGTAGATAATGTACCAATAATATCATTATTAACAATTCCTTTTTCACTTAATACTTCGTAAGTTAATTCAGCTAAAGCTTCGTTATAAATTGAAGTTGCAGTTTGAATTTCTATTTCTATTTCTCTTTTGATAATAGAATAAATTTCTTCACCTTCATTAATTACTTTTACATCATAGTTGCTGTTTTCAATAACAAATGTAAATGTATATTTATTAACTGAGTCTTTATTAGTAGCTACTGTTTTAGCACTAATTAATATATCTAATTCATTCACTAATGTACCTTGAACAATACTATAATCTAAGTCATTAGTATCATCTCCATATTGGCTAGAGTTTGGTGTAACAGATACACTTATTTCTCTTTTTAAAATTGTATAGATTAAAGCATTATTATTTGTGACTTCAATATTATAGTTCTCATTTGTTTTTACAAATGAAATTGAATATTCACCAACAACCGAAATATTTGTAGCTTCAGTTGTTAAATCACCGATAATATCTTTACCAATTACAGAATTAGATCCTGTAACTGAATAAGTTAAATCTACAGTATCATTTCCATATTGAGAAGATTTGCTATCAAGAGAAATAGTTATATCTCTTGCAGTAATTTCATAAATTAATTCATCTTTGTTTAAAACATTAACTGAATAATTAGAATCCTCTACTATAAATGTAAATCCATATTTTCCAACTGAACTTGTTGAAGTAGCTTTTGAAACTGCTGTAATTAATACTGGAAGATCTTGATAATCACCTTCAACTTTATAAGTTAAAGCTTTTACTTCTTCTCCATATACACTTGAATTAGATTCAACAGTAATATTAATTACACTTAAAACTATTGAATATAATAATTCATTATTGTTTGTAACATCAACTTTGTAGTTAGCGTCTGTTTTTGTAAATGATATTTCATATTTACCTACATCAGAAGTGTTTGAAGCAGTTGTAGATAATGTACCAATAGTATCATTATTAACAATTCCTTTTTCACTTACAACTTCATAAGTTAATTCAGTTAATTTTTCATTAAATACTGAAGATACAGAATTGATTGTAATTTCTATTTCTCTTTGAGTTATAGAATATACTTCATCTTTTTCATTAAGGACTTTAACTGAGTAGTTATTATCTTCAATAAAATAAGTAAATCCATAAGTTCCTACATCGTTTTTGTTAGTAGCTTTTGATGTAGCGCTAATCAATACATGTTTATCATCAACTAATGTACCTTTAGTAATTGTATAAGTTAATGCTAAGATATCATCTCCATATTCAGAAGACATTGAATCAACAGTTACTTCTATTGCTCTTTGAGTAATAGTATAAGTTAATTCATTTGGATTAGTTACAGTTACATTATAATTATTATTAGTTTTAGTAAATAAAACATTATATGATCCTACATTTGAATCAAATTTAACGTCTGAAGTTAATGTACCAATTCTATCATTTTCTAATACTGTTACATCCCCATTAACTGTGAATTTAAATTCTTCAATAGCATTTCCATAAATAGAAGTTTTAGAATCAATAGTAATTGAAACTTCTCTTTGTACAATTTCATAAACATGATCATTTTCATTTGTTACTATTACTGTATAATTTGAGTCTTCAAGAACATATGTAAATCCATATTTACCTACATTACTTGTTGAAGTTGCATTAACAGTAATTACCATTAAATTAGGTAAGTTTCTATTGTTATCTAGAACTTTATATTCTAATTTATTTAATTCATCACCATATTGACTTGAGTTAGCTATAACTTCAACATAAATAATTCCTTCAACAATTGAGTATAATAAATTATCTACATTTAATACAGTAACTTTATAGTTATTGTTATTTGGAGTAAATGTAATTTTATAATTTCCTACAGCTGATGTATTAGTTGCATCTGTAGTTAAAGTACCTATTGTATCATTATTTACGATTCCTTTATCACTCATAACTTCATAAGTTAATTCAGAAATATTTGCTTCATAAACTGAAGACGCTTTATTGATTTCAATAGATATTTCTCTTTGAGTTATTTCATAAATAGTTGCATCAATATTAGTAATTAAAACATCATAGTTACTATCTTCAATCGTAAATGTAAATCCATAAGAACCTACACTTGATTTTGTAGTTGCTACTGTTTTTGCACTAATTAATACATGTTTAATATCTACTAATGACCCTGAAATAATTGTATATGTTAATTCTTTTGTTTTATCTCCATATTGAGAAGAGTTGTTATCAACTGATATACTAATTTTTCTTTGTACAATTTCATATAAATCTTCATTGTTATTAGAAACCGAAATTAAATAGTTATCGTTTGTAGAGTTAAATGTAATTGAATATTTTCCTACAATAGAACTAATTAAAGCTTCAGTTGATAAATCACCTATAACATCAGCTTCAATAATTTGTCTAATTGATGTAACAGTATATGATAAATCAGATAATTTATATCCATATTCACTTGAAGATTCATTAATATCTATAGTTAATTCTCTAGGAGTAATTTTATATATTAATTCATCTTTATTAATTACATTAAATGAATAGTTATCATCTTCAATAAAATATGTGAATCCATAAGAACCTACATCACTTGTTGAAGTTGCATTTAATTTAAATGTAATAACATTGTCAGGAACTGTAACATCTGAACCTACAACAACAAATGTTAATGATTTTATATCGTCTCCATATTGGCTTTCATTAGATTCAACTAAAATATTAATAATAGTATAAACAAGTGAGTATAGTAATTCTCCATCGTTTGTAACAATTACATTATAATTCGTATCTAATGGCACAAATCTAATTGGATATTTTCCAACTGTTGAACTAGGAGTTGCATCAGTTTCTAACTTACCGATAAAATCATCATTAACTATTCCTTTTTCACTAACTACTTCATAAGTTAGTTTAGCAAGTTTTTCGCCTTGAGATGAAGTTGCAGCATTTATTTCAATAGATATATCTCTTTTTGTAATTTCGTGAACTTTAGCATCAATATTAATTATTTCAATATCATAGTTATTATCTTCAACAAAATAAGTAAATCCATAACTATCTACACCTGACTTAGTAGTAGCTACTGAATTAACAGTTAGTAAAACATCTGAATCATTCACTAATGAACCTTTTACTACTTTATAAGTTAATTCATCAATTTTATCACCGTATTGAGTAGTTAATGTTTCTACTTCAACACTTATACTTCTTTGTGTAATTGTATAAATTGTAGCATTGTTATTAGAAACTTCTACATTATAGCTATCATTAGTTTTAACAAAAGAAATTTCATAAGAATCTACATTTGATGTAGGTGTAGCAGTTGTAGATAATAATCCTATATAATCATTATTAATGACTTTACTTTCTGATGTAACTGTATAGCTTAATGTTTCAATCTTGTTTCCGTAAATAGATGTTTTAGAATCTAGATTAATTATTATATTTCTAGGTGTAACTGTATAAACTAAATCATCTTTATTAGATACAATAGTATTATAGTTATTATCTTCGATTGTATATGTGAATCCATATTTTCTAGCAAAGCTTGTTTCTGTTGCTAATGATTTAGCAGTAATTAAAACATGTTTAGAA
>JBOFSX010000170.1:0-1906 GCA_051651765.1 Anaeroplasmataceae bacterium
TCTTCAACTCTCTCTTTCGTCCAACCATTTTTTCTAAACATAATTTTTTTCACCTCTTCTAATATTTTTTAAGCAACGTGTTTCTTCTTATGAAGATACCCTATTTCGTATCTTTTGTAAATAGTTAATGCTAATAAAAAAAGTTGTGTATAAGGTGTATAAGGTGTATAATAAAATAAAAAGCGTGAGGTGAATTATGGGAAAAACATTGAGTAGACATAATATTTTATTTTTGGATGATGAATATTTAGAAATAAAAGATTATTGTAAAAAGATTGGGATATCTGTAAGTCAATTTATTAGAGAGATAGCTATAACTAAAGTTAGAGAGTCTGAAGATAAAAATTTATTAAACTTTATCAATCAAAATTGCAGTTTTGTTGATGCTGTTGAGCAAGAAGAGATTGAAATTTTTATGGAGAGTTATAATAGAGATGAGGATGAGTTTACTGAGGTGACTCTAGATGATATCTTACAAGGTTAAATACTCTAAAGAGTCTGTTAAATTTATGAAAAACAACAAAAAAGTTGGTTTAAAGTTTTTTCAAGCGTTTTCTGAGATAGCTGAAAATACATCAAATATAAATTTGTATGATATAAAGAATCTAAAAGGTTATGATTCTTTAAAAAGATTGAGAATCGGTAAATATAGAGCTATTTTTGAAATTATTGAAAACCAAATAGTAATATTTGTGTTAGATATAGACTCTAGAGGCGATATTTATAAAAATTTGTAGAGAAGAGATGAAAGATTGTCTCTTCTTTTTTATGTAAAAAAAATAAAAAAAGTTGACTTCATACATATAATTATGTAAAATTAATTCAAACTTATTTAAAAAAAGTTAATAAGGGGAGGGAAAAATGGAGTTTAGAAAAGAGTACGAAAATTTCACAAGAGGCTTTAATGTAAAGTCTGTAGAGAGTAAGATAGAAGGTGTGTTTCTAAAACTTAAACTTAGTGAAACTTTAGTTGGAAATCAAATTCAATTTAGTTCTAAAAGTAAGATAGTAAATGCAAATATAAAATATAAAGATAACTACGGGCACGAAACTATAAGTGCAGCAAAATCTGTAGTTCAAAATGGTGAGAGTGTAGTTTTAACGTTTGACTATTTCTACATGAATGAGTATGAATTAGAAGTAAATGGATATGATTTTTCAAGCAACACAATAGAAAATATATCAGTTGTGGAAATGGATCAAACTAAGTTTAAAGAATCAAAAGACTCTCCACATGGTCATCTTTTAAGTAATTCTAAAATGACAATAACATCAAATAAAAATCACGAAGGTGGAAATGTTATAAAAAATGCTTTAAATAGTGATGTACATAGCATATTCCAAAGTGAACCATATACAAATGAAGGATACGGAGAGGTTATTATAAAAACAGATACAATCTGTTTAGTTGACCAATTTAAATTCTTCTCAACTATATACGATACAAAAGTTTTAAACAACTATACGATCTCTTATAGAAGCAATGAAAACGATGAGTGGAAAGAGATTGCAAATGTTGGAAACAACAGATCACAAACACAAAACCATATATTCAAACCAGTTTTAGCAACTGAGTTTCGTATCATTGTAACAAAGAGTACTGATAGCAAGATATTCTTAGCATCTATAGATATCGTAAAATATTCAACGATAAGAACAGAGATATTAGATCTATTCACTTCAACAGCTTTAAGAAGATTAGCTTCTGGAGTTACTCAAGAGAATATAATAGCTTTAAAAGAGAGAGCTACATTCACAGAGGACTACATGAGAATGTTAGATATCGCTAGTGATTTAATTATAGATAGAGATTTCATAGCACCAAAAGTTTTAAAGTTAGATTTAAAAGAGATAACTTTAATTAATCATATCGCTTTTACAAACGATAGAAATATATTAAAAGGTG
>JBOFSX010000171.1:0-2157 GCA_051651765.1 Anaeroplasmataceae bacterium
AAGATCAAAATAATTTGGATATATTGAATGAATTAAAAGAATTAGGTTTGAATACTGTAAGTGAATTTAAAGAAATTAATGAATCTATTTTTACTAACAAAAAGGTAGTTATTACTGGAACTTTAAGTAAAGATCGAAATTACTTTAAAGAACTACTTACAAGTTTTGGAGCTAATGTAGTTGATAATGTTAGTAAAAACACTGACTATCTTTTATGTGGTGAAAATGCAGGAAGCAAATTAGAAAAAGCCCATAAACTAAATGTTATAGTAATCAATGAGGTAGAATTAAATAAATTATTAAATTAATAAAGGTGGTGACTTAATGGATAAAATAATAATTAAAGGTGCAAGAGAAAACAATCTTAAGAATATTGATATTGAGTTACCTAAAAACAAATTTATAGTTATGACAGGATTATCTGGTAGCGGAAAGTCTTCTTTAGCTTTTGATACGATTTATCAAGAAGGTCAAAGAAGATTTGTAGAATCATTATCTAGTTATGCTAGACAATTTCTTGGTGGTAATGAAAAGCCAGATGTAGATTCGATTGAAGGATTAAGTCCAGCTATAGCAATAGATCAAAAATCAACAAATAAAAATCCTAGATCAACTGTAGGTACTGTTACAGAGATTTATGATTTTTTAAGAGTATTATATGCTAGGATAGGAGTTCCTTATTGTCCAAATCACAATATTCCTATTTCAGCAACTTCTCAAGAAGAGATAGTTAATAGAATCGTAAATTTAGAAAAAGGTAGCAAAATATATATAATGTCACCTGTGATTCAAAGATCTAAAGGTGAACATAAAGCAGTATTAGAAAAATTTTTAAAAGAAGGATTCATTAGAGCTAGAATAGATGGTGAAATTCTAGAACTAGATTCTGATATAGTACTAGACAAAAATAAAAAACATAATATAGACCTTATCGTAGAAAGATTAGTTATTAAAGATGATATTAGAGCTAGAGTAAGTGATGCGGTTAGACTTGCATGTAAATATAGTGAAGGTTTAGTAAAAGTAATTGTTAATGATAACGAGGAGTTATTCTTTAGTGAAAACTATGCTTGTGTTCACTGTGGTTATACTGTTGGAAATTTAGAGCCTAGATTATTTTCATTTAACTCACCGCTTGGTGCGTGTAGTGAATGTAATGGATTAGGTGTTAAATTAGAAGTATCTGCTAAGTTAGTACTAGATTTAGATAAATCTATTAATGGCGGTGGAATATTACCCTATAAAAATCAAGAAAAAGAAAACCTTACAAATATGGAACTACAACAAACTTGTAAATTCTATAATATTGATATGGAGACACCTATTAAAAACCTTACTGAAGAGCAAGTTAATATTATTCTATATGGATCAAAAGATATGATATCTTTTAAACTACAATCTTCAAGCGGTAGAATACATGATAAAAAAGATTATTTCGAAGGTGTAATAACTAACTTTGAAAGAAGATACTTAGAAACTACTAGTGAATGGATAAGAGACTGGATAGAAGGCTATATGACAGAAAGTGTTTGTAGTTGTTGTCATGGTAAAAGATTAAATGAACAAGTATTAAATGTATTTATAGACAATAAGAATATAAGTGATTTATGTGAATTAAGTATAGAAGACTTATATAGTACTTTGATAAATCTTTCATTAAATAATGAGGATAAAATTATTGCAAAACAAGCGCTGAAAGAAATTACAGATAGACTTAAATTTTTAATTAATGTTGGGTTAGAGTATTTAAAATTAAGTAGATCAGCTGTAACTTTATCAGGAGGAGAAGCTCAAAGAATAAGACTAGCTACTCAAATAGGATCAAGATTAACAGGAGTACTATACGTTTTGGATGAACCAAGTATTGGTCTTCATCAAAAAGATAATGAAAAACTAATAGGTGCTTTAAAAGAAATGAGAGATTTAGGTAATACTTTAATTGTTGTTGAGCATGATGATGAAACAATGTTAGCATGTGATTACTTAGTTGACATAGGACCAAAAGCAGGTAGTCTTGGAGGTTCTGTGGTAGCAGCTGGTACTGTTGATGAAGTAATGAAATGCAAAGAAAGTATAACGGCACAATATTTAACTGGAAAACTTAAAATAGAACTACCAGAAAATAGAAGTACTGGAAATGGCAAGTATTTAGAAGTT
>JBOFSX010000172.1:0-1142 GCA_051651765.1 Anaeroplasmataceae bacterium
TTATTAAAGTTACAAAGATATTTTCATCATTTGAATTTTTAAATATAATTCTAGTTTTAGTATCTTCAAAGATATCGTTAATAGAAACATTATTTTTTATTCTATCAATAGTTGTTGTAATTTCAAAACCAATTTGAGGTCCTTCTAGTTGATAATTCATGAATAAAGTTATTAAGTCAGCAACCTCTTGAGTTTTTTCAATGAAGAAGTAATTCCAATAGTTCTTATATTCATCATTTGTTAAAATTTTATAATCTAAATTTTCATATTTTATACTTTCATGTAAAATATCTACTGGTTCAGAAACAGAATCAGCAACAAGATATATCATACCACTACCAGAATCCTCTAATTTTGATATAAATACATTAAGTATCCATCTAGAATCTATAAAGCTATGCATTTTTTGAAGTGATATTTCGTTAAATGTAGGAGCTAGTAATTCTAACAACTTTTTTTCATCAATAACACCATAGAATCTAATCATTCCTAAAATAAGCATCTCAAGCTCTTGATTACTATTTATTAAGTTTTGATTTTCATCTTTTTGAGATAAAACCTTTATAGTTTCTATAAACCAATTAGAGATAGTATAATGATTATTATTTTTTTCTTTTATAGGATTTTTAGATATAAATCCGAAACTTTGTAAAGGTAATAAAAATTCTTCGAATTCAAAGAAATCCTCTTCATTAACAATTAAATTTTCGTTATCAAGTTCACAAAGATAAGTCAATGTATCTTTAGAAAAAATTTCTAAAAAATTGATAGAGTTGTTTTGGTAAACCTCAATAATTTTGTCGATAATTTTTCCTTTAACAGTACTTTTAGCAATTTTCGTATTAAATTTAGCTAAAATTTTGAAAAGATCATCTTTAAGTAAGTTATTTAAAGATTCAATTAAAAATTTGTCTTCCACGTTGTCCTCCAAGCATTTTTTAATACTATTATATCATAAAAATACAAAAATACAAAAATGTATAGAAATTAAGACTTTGTAAATAAAAAAGAGATCAACGAATGATCTCTAATGTGTGAATTAATCAGCTGAAGAGATACAAGAAACAGGACAAGAACCTGCACAAGCACCACAATCAATACATTGATCTTCATCAATTCTTCTTTTTCCACCTTCAACCTCA
>JBOFSX010000173.1:0-1436 GCA_051651765.1 Anaeroplasmataceae bacterium
ACTGATAAACATATAACATCTGGTGCTCACGGAACTTTAATTTTTTCTAGAAGTAAATTTATGTTTCTAGAAAAAACCCCTGAACAACCACTTGAATTTTATTCTGACTATTTCAAAAATTATGATTTAATAATTCTTGAGGGATTCAAAAATTCAAATTATCCAAAACTTGAGATTATTCGAGATGAAATCTCTGATAAAAGTGTTTCTAACAGAGAAAATTTAAAGTTTATTGTAACCAACAATAAAAATATTTTTCATAAAGAAAAATTAGAAATCTTTGATTTAGATGATAGTGATTCTATCTTTAAAAAAATGAGTTCAATTTTAGATGTAAGATTATAGAACTTGAATAGAATTAGTTTGACTTATTACATCGTTACCTATATGATATAAGTTGATGCTTTTGCATTTATTAAAATATAGGAGATGTCTATTAGCACAATGAATCGAGCAAATATAAAAAAATACAAATTTATTATTTTCCTTATGAGTTTAATTATGTTTACAACCATCTTTATATCTATAAAACAATTCATGTGTCGAGGAAAAGACATCACAACATTAATTAATAAAGATACATTTTCTAATATTAATAACAGAATTACAGAAAAAGTTCTACTACTTGAATCACTAGGAAATTTAAAATATATAAAAGATAAAAATATTCCACTTTCTGAAAGAGCTTTATCATTAAAACCATTTCAAGAAAAATATAATTTTTTAATGGTTGCTTTAATGGATAAAGATGGTAATACATCAAGTTCTTTGCTAGGTGGACATGCTAATTTATCAGATAGAGATTACTTTAAAAAAGTTAAATCTAGCAAACAAAACTTTATTAGTGATGTGATTATAAGCAGAACTACTGGAGACAAAAATGTAGTTATCGTACATCCAATACTTGATTCTAATAACAATTTTGATGGTGCAATATTCGTATCACTATTTTTAAACGATTTAATAAACTTAAACGATTCAAAAGGAACTTTTGGAAAAGGATATTGTACAAACATCTTAGATAAAAATTTAAATCTTATAGCTGGTGATTTTGATGGAAATTATAAAGAGTTAAAAAAAGATTTTATTATCAATGAAGATAAAGGCGTGTTTTTTAAAGTAAGAAATTATGATTTACACTTTATTGCATTTACTAAAAAACACTTTTCAAAATGGTATATTGTTACCGACTTAAATCTTTCTAAATATTTTTTTGGAACAATTATAAGATTTATTATTATAATAATACTTTTTTTAATTTTATTTTTTATGATTATTAGAAGGTTTGATCAAAATAAGCAGTTTGAAATCAATCCTCTGATAGAATCATTAAAAAAGGATAGATTGACTGGTATATATAATCGACACCATTTAGAAGAATCTATTGATAACTATTTTAAAAATAAACTTGAAAATAAAAAAAGTGTTTTTATTAT
>JBOFSX010000174.1:0-6824 GCA_051651765.1 Anaeroplasmataceae bacterium
TTTTAATATTAAACCTTTACTTATAAACCATCCTTCTTCTTTTAAATTATTTTTGCGGATATAGTCTGTAAGCATTAAAACCAATAAAGCTTCACAAACTTCCCCTCTTATAATTGGTGTAGATCTTTTAGATAGTAGTATAGCTTTAGATACTTTTACTACTCTAGATATATTCTTGTTATTAGATTTATAATATTTGTAAAGTTCTTCTTTAGTAGATTCTTTTACAGACATTTTATCCTCCTATGTTCATCTATTAGTTTTTAAATAGTTCTCCCCTTTCAAGAGTACTATTTATATATGCTTTATTATTCATTAAATTACTGGATGCATTATAAGGTATATCGTTACTCTTACAGTAATCGTATACTAGATACTCTGAAACTAAATGTGCCTTAGAGTGTAATGCATTTGAATAATTATTAGTTTGCTTTATAAGTACATTACAAAATACTGAATTACTTTGATAGCTCAACTCAGAACATAGATGAACACAATCTATGTCTATAGAACTTAGTTGTTCAGAATTTGAAACTATCCTAGCTATTACTGATTGATGTACTTTATCATAATCATCTGTATCTATCTTCTCAAAAGAACACTTATTAGTAATAGTATCTAAGTAAGATATAAACTTAATAGACGAGTTAGGTACTTTAGATATGCCTACAGATATTTCTAAAACATCCTTTATAGGTATATAAGAGTTTGAATTATCGCATGTATACTCGAAGTTACTGTTAGCGAACTTGTCATAATGTGACCTAGCCTCTCTATTGAAGAACTCATCTGATACTCCATAAGATTTACAGTAATCAAACTCAATCTTTAATGGTACCCAATCATCTACCTTTATAGTTTCATGATTCTGGAATATGTAAGAGTACTTTAAATTTTCTACCTTTATCATAAATACTAATTCATCATGCCTGTTAAGATAAGTGTATAATCCTCCATTATCCTTTGTCACTCCAACTTTAGCAAATTCATTTACTATACTGTTCTGACATGCTATAACTATTTCGCTTGTACCAGTTTGTATAGGTGCATTAAGAGCTTTATCCAATTTTTGTTTTTTGATATCTCCGTAAGGATTTCTTACTTTATCGATCAATTGTACATTTCCAAAGTAACTACTTATCTTTATAGGAGCTCCTATATCTATCCTCTTTTTTATTCTTCTAACAAATTCAGAATAGATAGGCTCATTACTTAAGTACTGATTTGCCTGAGCAACATACCTCTTACCTATAATACTTGAAGCAGATTTAGCTCCATAAATAGGTGCTAGTGTGTTAGGCTTGTAGTCACTATTACGATGTGATTTAAATTCATCTAAATCAAAAGAGTCACCCATAAATGTCCTAGCGAATGCTTCATACATATCAGGATACTTTTTAACAGTATCTATAGTCTCTTTAGATTTCAACATCATCGAATAAGCTATTCTTAAATCAGACTGAGCGAAATCTCCACTAACCATTACGTACCCTGCTGGAGCTTTCATACATTTTGTAGAGTTTCTGGGTATCGACTGAATGTTATGGTCTTTATAATAAACTCTAAGGTTGTCAGCTTCATTTATGGTAAAGCATAGTTTATAAAGTTTATTACCGTCATAATCTAGCTTATCAGATGGTTCTGCTCTTTTTACTAGGCCTTCTAATAATCCTCTTATTGCTCTAGTAGATGTGTAATCTAAATAAGTTGTTATAAACTCTTTAGCGAAACCTCTTTCAAGTAAAGGACCAAGCACTTTTGATTTATCTAGTGTTGATTTACCATTCTTCTTTTTTGGATAAATCATAGACTCTGGACAGTATTCATAATCTGTTAGGAATACTGCCACATTCTTTTCATTTAACTCGTACAAATGATATCCAGTTTTTGTAGCCATTATTTGACTACATAAATAAGATAAAGTAGAAACTTTATTATCTAAATCACGTATAACTAGTTTAAGTTCTGATAACTCTACATATACAAATCCTAGATGTTCTAGGTCGGCTAGGTATTTATTGAAGTCTATTTTACTGTCTCTAGTTAATGATAGCATTATCTAACAACAACTCCATTTCTAGTATTTTTAAATCTTTTCTTCTTTTGTACTGCAATATCATACTGCTCTGTGAAGAAGTCTTTTACTGAATACTTTCTAGGCAACGGAGAAATTAAGGCTATACTTGAATTCCTCATAGATGAGTATAGTTTGAAAAGATTTAACTCGTGAACATAGTATTCAGATTCAGTACACTCTGTATAGAATACTCTAGAATTTATATAATGACATATTTTAGTGTTCTTATCATCCTGTATTATGAAAACAGATTGTTCTCTCATAACTTTAAATACTTTTAAGAATAATTCTGCTTCTCTTAAGAGATTAGTAGTATTCTTCTCAGTAAGTGAACCATTCATAGTCCATCTAAGCTCTATTAATTCTACAGGTGTCATTTCTTCTAGGTGTAAATCATCTACTCTTTCGTATAGGCTGTTAGTATTTATCTTGTTATCTTTACTAGTAATAACTACACTTATAGATGAAGTACAGTCTTTAGGGTTTAGGGTGAATTCATAATTGGAAGTTTTTGAAGTACATTTAAGTATAAATCCTGATTTATCAGAACCGTGCAGTACCTCTAAAACCTGTCTTAATACTGAAGGTTTCATTACTTCACCCCCACAAAAGTGTAATAGATTTCACTGTCAGTACTGTTTGCAAGAAGCATTAATACTGGACCAGCTTTTATTTCATTACTAACTAATTTAACATAATCTATATTTTTTAATATGAATACAGAAGTATCCAACTTCTCTTTCTCAATTCTATCAAATACATATACTGACATATCTTTAGGGTTATAGAATCTCATATATTCGCATTTATCAACATCTCGTAAAAAAGAAATGTCTATCTCCTTAAAGTCTTCTTCTATAATTGGAATAACTCCCTGTATAGAGAAGTTCTCATCATTAAACTTTTTATATTTAGTTGTCATTTAAAAACACTCCTATCTACTTTCTAATTTTAGTATAATACTAACATAAAGGAACCATTATGATTCCCTTAAATTAATGTTATAAGTATTTTAATAAGTCTGTTACACAAGAAGAACTTTTTAAAAGGTTGTGTGTAATAGAATAATTATCTATAATCTCTAGATCAAGTGATTTGGAAATCTCTATACAGGCTGTCCTTATCACCACTACTTTAGTCACTTTATCCTCTAATAAAAGGTAATGCGACTCTTTACTTAATCTATTTATCATGTGGTTTTCCATCATTGATGCAGATAATGAACTATCTAATCTTTTTCTATACCCTATCGCTAGTGATGAAATAAGCCTTCTATTAGCTCTGTCTAATTCTACAAGCTCTTCATACATTTTAGAGAATACAGATTTCTTATTACTCATAAGAACATAATCAATTTCTGTGAATATCTTTGAGTGAATATCTAGAGTATCTGTATCTTCTATATAATGTAACAAGAACATAGAGTTATCTTCATCAACTGGTAAACAGTTTCTTGTGAATAGTATAAACAACTCTAATAAATTTGTATTATCTTCTAAAGAGTGTGAAGTGAATAAAGCATTCCTTTTATCACTATACTCACTCACTAGTCTACACTTAGCTATATAAGTTACCTCTAATGAAGTAATTTCCTCTCTAGTAAAAATCTTATTATTCTCGTCTATTATTAAATACATAATTACCTCCTAGTATTTTAATACCTATCTGTAGGTAAAGAAAGTTTCTTGAAAGTCTGTACAGTACTAAATAATCTATCAAATATTACTGCACATGGCGGTCTTAAATTTGCAGGATAATCATCACACTTTACTCTACTTGATTGTTGTCTAGAGTTATCCATAATGTAATATTTAAATCCATCATTAATACCCATAATTTCACTTACATTTATAGTATAGAAAATGAATCTCATATTAGCTTCGTAGGAATCCATAAGCATTTGCTTTACAGAATCTACATCCCTTACAGCTCTCCCAAGTCCATTAATTTTATGATGACCTACTACATGTATTACTTTTCTAGGTAGTGAGTCTTTAGTTATTTTTGAATCTAGGTATCTATCTCCTAGGGCGAACACCATTCCAAAGCATTGGCCGATTACTTTATCTATTATAGCTGATTTAGTTGCAGCATCTACAAACTTTCCTATACCAAAAGCTTTAGCATAAGTGTCTTGATTTATCAAACTTAGGTAATAGGTTATTCTAGACTTATTTACTTCTGTGAGTCCGCGGTCTCCAAACATTCTCTTATACAGACTTATTGCATCCTCATTATCGTAAATTGGGTTATTGAAAGTATGTTCATCCGCTTCTAGTAACATCATCTTAGTGTACACACTTTCTTGATAAGCTTTCCATATTGTAGAGTTTAAGTCCTTTATTTTGTACATTACTTGCCCATCGCCAACTATATCTATTTCTCCAAGTATACCATCATCAGCTACTAAAAACTCATGCTTAGTAGTTCCTAATCTTTTATCTTCTAAAGAGTTTAAATAGAATGTTTTAAAAAATCTATAAACTTCTGTTGGAGTTGGTGCTAATACAAGTATGTTCTCGAAATCCTTATCTGTAAAATTTAACTGTAATCTGTCAGGAGTTTCAGAAATAAAACTAGGTTGTCCTATTACTAGACTGTTAGTATTATCTCTGTTACTTATCATTCTTTCTATGTCTGATTGCTTAAGTTTCTTTTTCTCATCATAAAAATTCACAGTATTATCAAGTCCAAGCTTTACACCTAATTCCTCTAAAAATTTACCTTGCTCTGCAAACATTTTATCTGTCTGATATGGTACTAGGAATTTTGTATTATCTTCTTTTTTCTTTCTTGCAGATTCAGTGTTACTGTAAACTTTACCTACACCTACATCACCTACAGCACCTTGGTTATTACCAAGAATCATATCACTAACAGACTCTGATGCCTTTAGACACATACGTATTGGTATATTTGTCAGTAGTGGTTTAACTTCAGAGGCTACTTCTTGTGAAGCTAGTAGCATGTTGTAGCCTACCGATCTTCCTAGCTTTGCAACTAGATTTATAAGTTCAACTACTTCATTAGCTTTCTTTCCTGAATCCAATATCATGGTTTGAAACTCATCCATTATTAGGAAATTTCTTGCTACAGTTAAACCAGTCTTTTCTCTGAAATCTGCTAGGTTTCTTGCACCTACTGAAGATAGTATACTATTCATATCAATCATATCTTTCTTAAAATTCTCAACCATTGACTTGATGTAACCAGCATCTGAAGTAGCCGCAATATTCTTTATGTGCGGTATGTGATGTTCTGAACCGTATCTAGCAAACTCTGTAATCTTTGAATCAGACATGTGAACATTAACTTCCCATGGGGCATAGATATAAAATATACTAAATAGTATAGCATTAAGAGTAACTGACTTCCCTGAACCTGTTGAACCTCCTAACACACAGTGAGGCAGATTCTTAGAGTCTATAGCTAACTCTGATAAATACCGCTTATCACCATTCTTATACCCAATATGAATTTCTAAAATATCTTCCGCTGTTAATTGCCACATTTCTCTACCATTGTATGTAATTGGACTAGGTATCTCTATTACTTTAAGGGGAGTTAAATCCCCATCAAGCATTTCCTTTATAGACCTGGCTATCTTTATTGTCTTTGGGTATTGTGATTTAGATTGTTCTGATTTTTGCTCTAGTAAGTTTGAAAGGAAATCATCAAACATTATAGGCTTCATTTTATCACTCTTCTCGAAACTAAGTAACATATCTAAAGTGTCTGACCTAGTTTTAGAGTCAGAACTAAACACTACATATTCTCCAATGCTATACTAATATAAGCATTCATAAAGTTAGCATAGTACACAGCAGCCTCTGCATCAGTGTATCTGTACTTAGGTGCTTTATCTTTAGAAAGTAGTTTTATAGTATTTGAGAAAACAACCCCCAGCTTTGATGCTGGTAATATACCGCTAAAGTTAGTTATATTCTCCTTAGGGTTTATTAATATACAGGGGTCTTGTTTATCCTTTATAGCCATGTAACCAACAACAACATTCTCCACGGTAGATAGTGTTTCATTAGGTTGTGTTATATTATGAACTATTATATCTAGTTCTTGTAGTAAGTTATACTTCTCTTTAACAGCACTTACCCTTGATTTAGGTATAAATATTTTATAGAACTTATAACCTGTCATATCATTAAGTATAAGCATTTCGCTTGTTGACTGCGAAGATACTTCTCTATCGACAGTATTTGTAGTAGTTGTAGTAGTAGTTTGTTGTGTAAAAGAGTTAACTGGCTCCATTTGACTTTTCTTTTCTTCCACCTTTAGTGAAACGCCTTGTCCAAATTCTCCTATAAAGTCTAGAGATATCATTGATGTATTAAATAAATTTATTACATCTGAAGGAGTAATATCAAAACCTTTCATTACCGATTCTTCACTAGAACTATTAACTTTATTTATAACTGGTATAACATATTTCATTATATTAGACTCTATAAATATCCTAGGTGGCATTGAGTAAAGTGAAATATGCTCATCTAATTCAGTTATTGAATGATAAGAGTATAAATCAAGATTATTTAAATCAGACATAGAGTAATACTTATCTAATAAATTAAGTATGCTAGTGTCCTTATTAAAACAATCTTTGGCGAAAAAGGCATCCTGAAAACTACTGTACGTATGGTACATTGTAGAATTATCTGCACAAGAGCTTACATTAGCTACAACATCCTTTAAAGATATTTTATTGTTGTCTAATCTATCTCTAACATCATCT
>JBOFSX010000175.1:0-2139 GCA_051651765.1 Anaeroplasmataceae bacterium
TATAACTCATGTTTAAGCACCTCAAGATCTCTAAATAATTCTGAGATTGTAACATTTAATCCCTGAGAAATGATTAAAATCTTTTCTAAACTCACGCTATGCTTTCCATTTTCAATAGACGAATAGTATGTTCTATCCATTCCGATTTTAATCGCGAATTTTTCTTGACTAAGTCCTTGTTCTTTTCGTAATTCACAAATTCTTTTGCCGAATTTTTCTAAAATACTCATATATTCCTCCGATTCACTTCATTTTTTTACAATTTTTATTAATTATACTATTTTTAGGTATTTTTCACAACGGGAAATATACAACAGAAAATGAACATTAAATATCCTTTTTTATGTAAAATTCTAAAGTTAAACTCAAATATCTGCATCGTCAAATACAACTAATTTAAAGGTAGTAATCTTCTAAAACTTTCATATAAACTTAGCGTTACTAATGAAATATAAAGTTGATGACTTACTTATTCTCTATTATATTTGACAGTAATTTAACTTATTTTATTTTTTTTGAACTTAAACTATATCTGATTTTTTAGTCGTCTTATTACATTATGGAATAACATTTCTTTCCATAGTTCATAAATAGTCCATAGTTCAGTATCTTTTAGCGTTATCATCTTGTGTTATACTATGTGTTAAAAACTATTATAATATTTTTGACAATCTGGTAATTGTTCAATAACTAGATCTAATTTCTTAATTCTGAATAAAAATTAGATTTAAGTTATCAATTAATTACTAAGTAATAAACAAGTTTCTTATGCTTATATATTAATAATATTAATTACTTTATAATATTCTTAAGTCCCTGAATTAGAATAGATTTAAAAAATCAAATTATATCTTAATGTATATTATCAACATCGCTAACATCTGTACTTATTGCTATTTCATACATAAAAAATTCATCTGGTACGTAGTCAGATAATCTATATTTAATAAACGTAATGCAATCAAATAATACATTTCTTTTTTTAATTTGAAAAATATTCAATTATTTTTTAGCCTCCGTGTATTATGATCCATCATAACTAAAATAATACCCTAGCTATCTTTAAAACCAGTTTTTCCTCTTCACGTCATTTTAGTAGTCTTATTAATATTTTATTTGGTATTATTAGAAATTTTATCAAGTTAGATGTTATATCAATGAACTATTCTTTATTATCCAAAATATGTTTTCTATTTTTTTGTGTATCGCTCATATTATTTCTCCATATATTATAAATCGCTTATTTTAACAAAATAGATAAGTGTTCTTATACTTATTTTATAATAAAATAAGTATATGCTATATTAATACAATTATATTCTTACAAAGTTATATAATTTGATATGGTCAAGGGTTTTTATTTGTTATAAAAAATAAAAAATGGCTTAAATTAGCCATTTTATTAGTTAAGACAATTTGTAAGTGATACATTTTTATCAATTTTTTCATATGGTGGAACTGAGGGGAGTCGAACCCCTGTACGCAGCAAACTACATATTACTTTCTACATGTTTATCTTATTATAAAGATTTATTTAAAACTATTAATAAGAAACTTCGTTTTAAACTATCCTTTTAAATTCTTTATAACCTAAAGGCTAATAGTTATAATATATCCTAATCTCTGACGTTTCTAATTACCTTAGGAAAGTAAATAGATAACGAGCTTGAATTATATTAGCAAGCTAATTGAACGCTCATATTGTTATGAGCAAAAAAGTTAGTTTTTCCGTTTAAAGGAAACCTCGGTGTTTTTAGTTGCACAACCAACACATGCTTATAATACTTTATCAACCACGGCGAATCCAAAAACAGCCCCGTTTTGTATCATGAAGAATATTTAAATATTCTTCATGATTTTTTGTGTTTCACGATTTATATCTCGCTCTTTTATAGTTTGTCTTTTATCTCTTAAATTTTTACCCTTACAAATACATACTTCTATCTTACATAAGCCTTGTTTCATATATACTTTTGTAGGTATTAATGTATGACCATCTAGTGTAGTTTTACTTAACAGTTTTCTTATTTCAGACTTATTTAAAAGTAATTCTCTAGTACGTGTTTCTTCATGATTAAATATATTACCAAAATCATATTTAGCAATATGCATATTAATAATAAATACCTTACCATTTTT
>JBOFSX010000176.1:0-1958 GCA_051651765.1 Anaeroplasmataceae bacterium
AATAGATGCAGTTAATAATTTAAACAATTTAATAAAGAACAAATTTCAAAAAGGAGCAGCAATCACAACTTATTTCAACATTGCAAGAAGAAGTTTTTGATTTAAAAAACGCAGTTATACAAAAAGAAAAAAAAGTACAAGAGATTGTAAATCAATTATCAGCAGTTAATTTAAAAAATTCAAAAATTTCAGAAGTAACTGCACAAAACGAAATAACACAGTTTTATCTAAAAATTGCAGGAGTGGTTTGTGTGTTGTAGGATTAAATGTAATTGTAATAACCGGTATAGAATCTTATTTTAATTTTTCTTTTTTAATACAAACATCGCTTAAAAATGTGGTACAAGATTATACTCCTTTTTTACAAACAAAAGAATTTTACAATGTATATTGTACCATGATAAAATTAATAATTTAGATTGGATAGTAAGTAAATGTTTTTAATAATAAATATGTAAAAATATTAATAAAAAACAAAAGGGTTTGCAGATTACGTACCTGCGTTTGATTATATATTCAATGTACATAAAGATGCCGGTATTATGACAATTTTACCAAAAAATTTGACTGCTAACTCATGAAAAACTGTTGATAGAGAATTACTTTAGAAACAAATGTTAAATTTGAGTCACATTCACCTTCATCAGATGCTGAAAATGCAGCTGTTGATCGGATAGCGTCTTTACTGTAAATACAAATTTAGTGTGTGTTAAACTAATTGTTTTTAGATATTAAAAATCTTTCACAATTAAAATATAGTTATGATGATTAATAAATTACCGGAAAATATTATTAAAGAAAAATTAAAATTAGAACTTACAACAACAAAATATGAATCACCTGATGTTTTTAAATCATATTATAAAAACGAAAAAGGTCTTAATGTGGAACAGTTATTTGAAGAGCATTATACAAAATTTAAACCTTGTTTAGATGAAATTAAAACTTTTGACAAAAGTAATTTAATAAGTGTTGCTGAAAGAAAAGGTTTTGTAGTAAACGATTTAAGACAGTTGGTTACAGCTTATGATAAGAAGTTAGAACTGCAAAATAATTTGTTGACGGAAATACAACCTGATCATATTTGTCTACCTAAAATTTCAAAAAGTTTTAGCTCAATTTGAGGATCCAGCTGAAGAGTTAAGCTATTTAAAAGATTATTTTTTGTCCGTAGAGAATGAAGTTGGTGAATGTTTTAGACAAAATTTAAAAGGTTATTGGTCAGCAAAAAGCTTTGAGATCAACGAAGATTTAAATTCTGCCGTAAACTTATTAGCGAGCGAAGTGGCGAAGTGGGCACCTGATCATGTTGAAATTTTGTTATATTACAGTGAACATTTTGAAAAATTCTCTTTAGTTACTTTAGAACCTTATCTGTACGCTTTAGTTGGAGGTAAAATATTTTTTGCTATATTTGTACCTTTGCATTTTGAGGGTATGCTTCATAATTATATAAAAGCTGTAGATAAATGTCAAGAAAAATTGCGTGCTAAGTTTCCAGTACACATACGTAACTCTTGGTTAAAGTTAAACCTAAAAAAAGCGTATGTTTCAGTTAAAAAAATTGGTTTTTATTTGTTGACCCGTCAACCTGCTTTGGTACTTGGAGCGATATGTTATATTAATATACTTATTGAAGCTAGAATTACTTCATCTTCATCAGGACCTTTTAACTACATAGCAAAATCTCTACCGCAAGAACAAAGAAGTTTTGACAATTTGTTTTTTTAAAATTTAAAAAACAATATGGCAAAATTGTTTTTTGAAGCAGGAGATTTTGTAGGTGTAGTTTTTAAATCTTTTTTTGAAGGAATTCTTTGGGGTAATAAAAAATCTTAGGTTGATAGTGCAGTTAAAATGTTAGACAAAAAATATTTTGAACACTCCAATTCAGCTAATATAGATAAAAAATTTAAATAATAATTTTTTAACTGAATGTCAATTAAAAGAAATCGTTT
>JBOFSX010000177.1:0-1227 GCA_051651765.1 Anaeroplasmataceae bacterium
AGTGTTATAAAATATGTAATCTAATAATTACTAGTTTAGAATAAATTTTTACACACAAAATATATATGATTACAATAATAAAGGAGGATATACTTATGAAAAAAGGATTAATACCAGTCGCTTTAGGAACAGTAGTTACAGCAACAGGATTAGCGATAGACAATAACCAATCTAGGGGAAACACATGTAGAAGAAATGATTATACAAGTCTTGTTGGAACATTTTTAGTAGGATTAGGTGTAGCTCATATCTTACTTGGATCAATAGACATAGCAAGAGATTAATTTATAACACAATAAATGCATTTATTTAAGGTAAATAGATTTGATAACTAATAAATACCCTACCTAGTATGAACTAAGATAGGGTATTTATTAGTTATATGTTATTTTTAAAAATTTCTTCAAGTTCATCTATAGATAAATCTGTCATCTCAGATATTGTATTAATATCAAATGAATTTCTTAATTTGATTGCTATTTTAATTTTAGCTTTCTTTTCTCCTTCTTTTACTCCCTCTTTTCGTCCTTCTTCTAAACCTTTATCTAAAGTTTCTAAGAAGAAATTACGTCTTTCATTTATTGTTTTATATATGATTTAACAATTCTATTTTAAAAACATCTTATATTTTTCTACATTTTATGATATTCACGCATATCACAAAACTTGTAGACTTTAATTGCTATATTTATGTCTATATTCTATCAAAAGTATAACTACTTTTCGATAGTTTACATAAATTTTATAAAATACTTGTATACTTTTTACATAAATATATATTTCTAATAAAAAGTCCTTCAAGCCAGTGATACAATTAAGTTATCATTGGCTTTTTTATATAGTTGTTCCAAGAAGAAAACAAAATGACAAGGGTAAGTGGGTATCAGATTCTAATTTATACATTTTGAATGAATTTGAAGATATAATCCTAAAAAGTCAAAAGGCAAAGTTTGCTTAAATGGTATATATACATTACAAATATTACAAATATTATATCAAAACTTACAAAACGATATATTATTTTGGAATATTATGGTAAAATAAATCATGTTAAATATTAAAAGGTAAACCTAGGTAAATCTAGGGACACAAAACTAAAGGGACTAAAGTTTTAAAAACCATGTCAGCCAGTTGCCAAAGAACGTAGTTATTCTTTGTAATTTCATATAATATGAATATGAAAACTTTATAACGCACGTTTCTTTTAATATTATCAAAATATAAATA
>JBOFSX010000178.1:0-3424 GCA_051651765.1 Anaeroplasmataceae bacterium
ACCTACTGTATTATCTAGTTGTAATCTATATTTAAAACCTAGTGAACTTCTAGGAAATAATTGTAATACTTGATTTTGTTTCATATATACTTTTATACCTGTAGGTATTTTAACTGTATTCGATGTATCTACATTTAAATTAAATGGAGAATAAAAATCATAACCTGCACTATACATAGTTGCTCTTTTAGGTAGCTTGATATTATTATATATTTCTGTTATTTCTTCTTTACTATATGTATTTTCAAAAGTATCCATACAGTCTTTTATAAATTGATTTAAACTTACTTTTTCAAATTTTGTTATATTCATTTTATATACCTCTTTTTTATTGTATAATTATAACATATATTGACTTTAAGTCAATTTAACTAAGAATTATTAAGGGTGTATATATGTATAATAAAATAGTAGATTATTATGATGAAATAATGAGTGAACTTGAATATATTGAATGGGTTAACTTTACTAAAAAATATGTAAAGAATACTAGTAATATATTAGATCTAGGGTGTGGTACTGGTACATTTATAGAGTTAATGAGTATGTATGGATATAGTGTTGATGGATTAGATATATCTAGCAGTATGTTAGATATATGTAATAGAAAGCTAAGTATTAATCATATTAGTTCTACTTTATATGAAATGGATATGACTAATTTTGTATTAGATAAAAAATATGATTGTACTACATTATACTTTGATTCTCTTAATCACTTATCTAGTATAAGTGATGTTAAAAGAATGTTTGATTGTGTATATAACTGTTTAAATGATAATGGGTTATTTATATTTGATATATTTAGTATGTATACATTTAAACATTGTAATTATGTTAAACATGTTAGCTATAGTGATTTTGATTTAAAGATAAAAGTGAGTAAGAAAGATAAAGAATCTATTATACAAGAGTATGAAGTATATGATAAAATTTTAGATAAATCTTTTAATGAAATCTTTATTGAATACTTTTATGATAATATTGAGTTATTAGATGATAGATTTGAACTAGTTAGTTTGTCAGGAGATTTTACTGATAGTTATAATAAAAAAAGTCAAAGACTTATATATGTATTAAAAAAGAAGGTTCAATAAAATTGACCCTTCTTTTTTTAACAACTTAGATGAATTAAGTTAAATAGTATATCTTTAGTATTTCTAATTACACCATGTATATTAATGATATCTTCATTTAATAGATATGAAGTTATAAGTTTTATTTAATTTTTTAATATTATCAAATACTCATCTAAACGCTCCATTACATAACCAGCAATTAGTTCAATTATTGGTTTAGGATCATTATCTTTAAAAAATGCATCAAATGTATTGTAATATTTTTTTCTGTCTGTAAATTTAATATTGATAGGCGGATATCCTTCTCTCATTAAGTCTAAGTTCATCAATAATCTTCCTGTCCTACCATTACCATCAATGAATGGATGAATACCTTCAAACTCTAAATGAAATCTAGCAATACGCTCAATAGGATGCATTGTTTTTTTTCTAACCGCATTTTCTATTAATAAATCTTTCATTTTATCTTCAATTAGATGTGGTTGTATAGGATCTGTAAATGCTCCTGTAATTTGAACAGGGATTTTTCGGTATACGCCTTTATCTTCAGGGGAGTTTATTAATACAAGAGAGTGTATTTGTTTTATTAAAAATTCATCAATCCTAATATCTTTTTTTGCAATATCTTCTACAAAAGTAAATGCATCTTTATGACCAACAACTTCTAAGTGATCTTTTAAAGGTTTTTGATCAATAGTTATACCTTGTAAGACAAGTGATGTTTCTTTAAGTGTTAAAGTATTTCCCTCGATAGCATTTGAGTTATAGGTATAGTCAACCATAAACTGTTCTGACAAACGATGTAATTCTCCTTTTGTCAGTGGGCGAAGTTTATCAAGTTCTTCTTTTTTAGATTGAGCTCCATTAAATAACGCTGTATAATCTTGTGTTTTACCACGAAGTCTACGCCCATCGATTGGTTTAGGAGTATCAATAGGGATCATATATAAATTACCTATACGAATTACACCGTATATTTTATTTTCAGAACACAGAATTCTAACTCTACGAGAAGATAAGTTCCATCGTTTTGCTGCTTCGGATACTTTTATGTAATCTTTCATCTTTTTCACCCCTTTAGTATGTTTTGTTACATAATAACACATTTTAGGAATAATAGCGATATAATAAAGAAATATTTTAGGAACTAACAGTTAACTTAATTTATCTGCATTAAAAAAAGGTTCAATAAAATTGAACCTTATTTTTTAGTTTCCGCCTGACACTACTTTTTTTCCACGAAAAAATTTTTTTCGTTAATACTAGTTCCTTTAAGTCTCATTTTTCTACCTTTTTCATTTGAAAAACTATAGTATTACTTTTTTTAACATAGCATTTATACGAATTATACCTCTGAAACCTTTTTGGTATGCGTGTTCAATAATTTCTTCTTTATTAATTTCAGCATCTATTTCTACTTTTGTTTCTAATAATGATTGCAATAATCTTCTTTCAAAAAATTAATTATATATAAAACCTATGTAATGTTACTTAAATAGTGGGAGTTTTATATATATTACTTAATAGTAAATATAACATATGAAATTATAAAAGCGAAATAATAATTTGATGTAAAATTCTAATACTTAATTTTTTGTTTTCTAGAATTTTATATATATAAATGTTATAATAAATTAAGTTATCAAGGTGCATTTCATTGTGTTCTTTTTAGTAAATTTATATAGTATTACTAGAACATATAGTTTGACAAAATAAAAATAAAATCAAGGAGAATTATGAACAAAACAATTAAAAAAATAAAACTATTTAATTTTAGAAAGTTCGAAAACTTTACAATTGAATTCAATGACAGAATTAATATATTTGTCGGAGATAATGAAGTTGGGAAAAGTTCAATTCTAGAAGCCATTGACACAGTAATAAGTGGAAATTTAAAAAAAATAGAAAAAATAGGTATTGAGAATTTATTAAACATTAACTCTGTTCAAAAATTTTTAAATGGTGACAAAACATTTGTAAATTTACCAAAATTAATAATAGAATTATATCTTGATGGAGATTTTGATTTCACAATGGATGGAAAAAATAATTCTGAAAAAAAAGTGTGTTATGGCATAAGATGTATTTGCGAAGCAAACGAGGAATACCTAAATGAGATTAATGATTTTTTAAGTACTGACAAATCAATTTTCCCATATGATTATTATACAATTCGTTTCTCAACTTTTTCTGGAGAAAGTTATAGTGGGTATAAAAAACAAATTAAAAGTATCTTGATTGATAGCATAAATATGAATTCTGACTATGCTACTTCTGAATTTATTAAACGAACATATAATATATTTACAGCAGATAACGTTAAAGAAAGAGTTATGCATAAGTCA
>JBOFSX010000179.1:0-1297 GCA_051651765.1 Anaeroplasmataceae bacterium
TTTCACATCTTTGCATTCTATTACACCTCGCTTTCGTTATAACATGCAAATAATTATACCATTATAAAAACAAAATATCAAGGTATTTTTTAAATTATTTCGAATAGTTTATAAAAAACAGTAAATATGGTATAATAAATAGATAAAATATATATAGAAAAGGTGATGCGTAAAATGAATAATCATAGCTATAGAGTATTAGAGTTTAATAAATTAAGAGAAGAGTTGTCACATTATATAACCATTGAAGAGAATCAAGATAAAATAATAGAGTTAGAACCATTTAAAGATATAAATTCTTTGAAAAAAGAATTAGAAATTGTTAATGATTTTATGGATTTTTTAAAATTCGATGGTGGATTTGAACCTACTGGAATGAAAGATGTTACAAATATTACAAAAAAATCACAACTTTTAGGAATATATTTAGAAACAGAGGATTTATGGTCATTAAATATAAATTTAAGAATTTTTAGAATTTTTAAAGGAAGACTTGAAACTTTAGAAAAATATAAAAATTTAAAATCTAAGTTTTTAGGTGTACCAATAGTAAAAAATATAGAAGATCTTATCAATAAAGCTATTGATCCTGAAAAAAATATAAAAGATGATGCTTCAATTGAATTGAGAGAGTTAAGATTACAAAAGAAAAATATGGTAGCAAATATTAAAAGAAAATTTGAAGATCTATTTTCAAATCCAACATATGCTAAAGCTATCCAAGAGAAAATAATAACGACGAGAGATGGAAGAAGCGTAATACCTATTAAAACAGATTTTAAAGGTCTTATCAAGGGAATTGAACACGATAGATCATCAAGTGGTTCAACAGTCTTTGTAGAGCCTATATCAATTGTTTCTTTAAATAATAAAATGAGAGAACTTGAAGTTAGAGAAAGAGAAGAGATTAGAAAAATTCTTTTAAGATTGACTGATCAAGTAAGATTAAATACTGCTGCAATTAATGAGATAGGAAGTTCATTGATGTATTTAGATATACTTAATGCAAAATCTCAGTATGGTATTGAAAAAAAATGTAATATACCAGAGATAAATAATAAAGAGATGGTATCTTTAGTTAATGCAAGACATCCATTTATCAATTTATCAGTCGTTGTTCCTTTAACTTTTGAAATTGGAAAAGATTATAATACTTTATTAATAACAGGTCCAAATACAGGTGGAAAAACAGTTGCACTTAAAACAGCAGGATTATTAACACTTATGACATTATCAGGAATTCCTATTCCAGCATCAGAAAAAACAAGTATAGGTTTCTTTGGTGGAGTTTATGCTG
>JBOFSX010000180.1:0-1297 GCA_051651765.1 Anaeroplasmataceae bacterium
ACTCTAATTGAATATAATCATTGTACTCAATTACACTATAATTAATATTAAATTTTAAATTTTCATCTCTAAAAGTGTACGGAACAACTTCTACTCCATCAATTAACAGTCTATTAATTTCAACTTTTTCAACTAAATACATTATATCAAACAATGGATTTTCTCCAACTTTTCGTTGTAATTTTAGATCATTAACTAAATCATCTATTGCATATTCTTGACTTTCTATTCCTAAAATTACGTTCTCTTTTATTTCATTTATTAATTCAATAAAACTTAACTCTCCATTCACTTTATTTCTAATAACAATCGTATTTACAAATAATCCTATAGTATTTTCAAATTCGCTTAGTGTACGACCTGAAACTGGAGTGCCAATAGGAATATCCTCACAGTTAGTCAAACGATATATTAATGCATTAAATACTGAAAGCATATACATATAAAGTGTTATCTCATTTTTTTTAAGGAACACGTTAATATCTTCCTTAATAGCTTTCTCTAATATAGTAGATAGTACAATGTTATTTGTAGTATTAGTATTAAAATCTTTTTCAGTGTAGCTAAGTTCGGTTACAATATTTTTAGGAGGTGTTTTAAATTTATCTAACCAATAATTTTTCTTATTTAAATAATCATTTGTTTTTTTATATTTATTATACCAATTTGAATAATCTTTATATTGATAAATAATTTCTTCACTTATTTTACCATCATATATTTGTTGTAATTCAGTAAACAGTATATTCACAGATATACCATCAGAAATGACGTGATGCATATCAATAAATAAATAGCTTTCTTTTGAATTTAAATAAATATAGTGAACTCTAAACAGTAAATCCTTGGATAAATCAAATGGCTTAATTAGTTTACAAATTGTATTATCCAATGAATCATTTTTTATATGGCTTACTTCAATATTTATTTTGTTGTTACTAATAAGTTGAACAGGTACACCGTCTACATAACTAAAATAAGTCCTCAAAGATTCATGTCTTCTTATTATTTTATTAATGCTATCTTCTAAACGTACAATATCTAATATTCCTTTTTTTATCTTAAATACCATTGGCATATTATAATCTAGACAGTTCTTATCTAAATTGTTGAGAACTAACATTCTTTTTTGTGAAGGTGAAGCTTCATAATATTCATCTTCAGCAACATGTTCAATATTAGTTATTTTATTATTCATATTTGTAACTATTTTATTTGCAATTGAATGAATATTTGAATTTGAAAAAACATCTCTTAACACCATATTAATGTTAAACTCTTTATTAATTTTAGCGAT
>JBOFSX010000181.1:0-7055 GCA_051651765.1 Anaeroplasmataceae bacterium
TTATTTAAAACGGCAAAAGAAAATCATCCTTGTATTATATTTATCGACGAGATAGATGCTGTAGGTCGTCAAAGAGGCGCTGGTATGGGCGGAGGACACGATGAACGTGAGCAAACTCTTAACCAATTACTAGTAGAAATGGACGGTTTTGGTCAAAATCAAGGAATCATTATAATAGCCGCTACAAATAGACCTGATGTATTAGATCCTGCATTATTAAGACCAGGAAGATTTGATAGACAAGTTACAATTAATAATCCTGATGTAAAAGGTAGAGAAGCTATATTAGTAATTCACTCTAGAAATAAAAAGTTAGAACCAAATGTAAAATTAGATGAATTAGCGCAAAGAATCCCTGGATTTAGTGGTGCTGATATCGAAAACTTATTAAATGAAGCAGCAATCTTAGCAGCTAGAGAAAATAGAACAATTATATCTATACAAGATTTAGATGAAGCTACCGATAGAGTAATGATGGGACCTGCAAAAAAATCTAAAGCATTCAATGCTAAGGAAAAAAATATTGTTGCTCATCATGAGGCAGGTCATGCTGTTATTGGTTTAAAATTGGATAATGCAAATATAGTACAAAAAGTTACAATAGTTCCAAGGGGTAATGCTGGTGGATATGCATTAATGCTTCCTGAAGAAGAAACATTCCTAGAAACTAATAAATCACTATTAGATAGAATTACAGGTTTATTAGGTGGACGTGTAGCCGAAGATATTATGTTTGGTGAAGTATCTACAGGCGCAAGTAATGATTTTCAAAGAGCAACTAAAATTGCTAGAGCAATGGTTGCAGAATATGGAATGAGTAAATTAGGTCCAATTCAATTTGAAGAGTCACAAGGTAGCGTCTTCTTAGGAAGAGATTATGGTAAGGAAAGAAACTTCTCAGAAAAAGTTGCTACAGAAATAGATGCTGAAGTTAAACATATTATGGAATCTTGTTATGAACTTGCTAGAAAGACTCTTAATGAGAACAAAGCTCTATTAGTTAGTATCGCAGAATATCTTAAAAAAGTTGAAACTCTAACTAGAGCCGATATAGATGAAATTGCTTCTACTGGTGCTCTAAAATGGTACGATGAAAAACAAGCTTTAAAATTAGCTGAACAAGCTGAAAAAGAAGCAGAGAAAAAAAGAATCGAACAAGAAAAATTAGATTTGGCTAATGAAAAAGAAAAATTCGAAAAAGAAAAACTAGCGCTTGAAGCTGAAAAAAAATTATTAGCAGACGAAAAATCAGCTTTAGATGAAAAAAAATCAAATATTGATTCATCTACTGAAGATAACAATGAGACTAGATAAATTTCTTAAAGTATCAAGATTAATCAAGAGACGTACTGTTGCTAAAGAAGTCGCATTACACGATCGAATAATGGTTAACTCTAAACTAGCCAAACCTTCTACTACTTTAAAAATTGACGATATAATAACATTAACGTTTGGAAACAAACAATTAACTGTTAGAGTTATGAATTTAAATACAAATGCAAATAAACTAGAATCGTCTTTTATGTATAAGGTAATTGATGAATCTACTATAAATGACTAAAGCTTTCGCTTTAGTCATTTATAATAATATAATTATAGGAGGATCTAACATGGCACTTGTTAATACAAAAGAGCTATTTAAAAAAGCATACGAAGGAAAATATGCTATTGGGGCGTTTAATATTTGTAATATGGAATCTATTCAAGGAATAGTTGATGCAGCAAAAGACGAAATGTCTCCTGTAATACTACAAGTATCAAATGGTGCAAGAAAATACGCTAAACCTATCTACTTAAAGAAAATGGTTGAAGCTGCTGTAATTGATTCAAACATACCAATTGTATTACATTTAGATCACGGTGATTCATTTGAAACGTGTAAAGAATGTATTGATAGCGGATTTACATCTGTAATGATTGATGGTTCGCATTTATCATTTGAAGATAATATAGCATTAACTAAAAAAGTTTGTGACTATGCTCATAGCAAAACACCTTATGTTAGTGTTGAAGGTGAGTTAGGTAAATTAGCAGGAATTGAAGATGATGTTAATGTAGCTCAAGATGAAGCTACCTATACTAACCCTCTAGAAGTTGAAGAATTTGTTAAACGAACTGGTGTTGACTCACTAGCAATCGCTATAGGTACTTCTCACGGTGCTTTTAAATTCAAATCAGGAACAAACCCTATGTTACGCTTTGATATTCTTGAGGAGATCGAAAGAAGACTTCCTGGATTTCCTATAGTATTGCATGGCGCTTCATCAATTCCAAAAGAATATGTTGATATGTTCAAAAAATCCGGAGGAGATATCGATAATCCAATCGGAATAAGTGAAGAAATGATTTCTAAAGCAAGTAAAATGTCTGTGTGTAAAGTTAATATAGATTCTGACATTAGATTAGCTTCATATTCTCCAATGCGCAAATATATAATTGATAATCCAACCAACTTTGATCCTAGAAAACCATTAGATGTTTCAAGAGAAAATATAAAAAATTCTATTAGACATAAAATTAAAAATGTACTTGGTAGTTCTGATAAGATATAAAAAAAGACCAACTTTTGTTGGTCTTTTTTTATATCTCGAATTCTTCTTCTTCAATAAGATCTAAATCTTCACATAATTCATAAAACATAGAATCAATTGGTATATATTCATTCGCATATATATTGGCAAGTTCTTCAAATTTATCCTTAATAGAATCAGAAATACCAGTTTTATTTTCAATGCATACCAATGCATCATCTTGAATTTCTTTAAATATTCTCACTGCATTTTCGTCTACTTCTTCTAAACTAAGAAGATTGTCTTCAATAAAGTCTTCCACTAGAATGTAGAACAAAATTGAATCAGCATGTATAAATAGTTCGTCTAGTTCATTATTATATAATGCGTCAAGAAAATTAAATATAATAGAAAAGTAAAAGTTTAAGTAAGATAGTCCAATATTAAAGGCATCTTCTTCGGCAGCTTCAATAGGTTGTTTATCACAAGCTTTAGCATATATATAATTTAGATATGTAAAAATCGGATCTACCTTATAAACTAAATAATGATTATTTTCTCTAAATGATTCAATAAATTCATCATTCTCAAATAACCAAGTTCCGTAATCAGTAAAAATGTCCATACTATACCTATCTATTTTTCATATGAGGGAATAATAAAACATCCCTTATACTACTTGTATTAGTTAAAAGCATGATTAGTCTATCTATACCGATACCGATACCACCACATGGTGGCATACCATACTCAAGAGCTTCAACAAAATCAATATCCATTTCGTTAGCTTCATCATTGCCTAAATCTTTTTCTTGTATTTGTGCAACAAATCTATTTTTTTGATCAATAGGATCGTTTAATTCACTAAACGCATTAGCATATTCTTTACCATCAATAAACAATTCGAATCTTTCAGTAAATCGTTCGTCATCAGGACATTTTTTTGCTAATGGTGAAATTTCTATAGGATGACCATATACTAATGTAGGTTGAACAATTGTATCTTCAACATATTTTTCAAAGAACAAATTGATAATATGTCCTATACCATTGTGATGTTTTAAAACTTTTATATCATGTTTAGTTGCTATTTTAACTGCTTCGTCATACGTCATTTTCGGCCAGAAATCAACTCCACAAATTTCTTTAATAGCGTCTACCATATGCCATCTTTTAAATCCTTTTTTAAGGTCGATAATTTTATCACCCTTTTCAACTGTAGTTTTTCCTAAAACATTTAAGCTGACAGCACTTAGACAATCTTCAACTAAATCCATCATACCTTCCATATCTGAATATGCTAGGTATGCTTCTATTGTAGTAAATTCAGGATTATGAGTAGAATCCATTCCTTCGTTTCTAAATAATCTACCAATTTCGTATACTGCTTCCAATCCACCTACTATTAATCTTTTTAATGGTAATTCAGTAGCTATTCTCAAATAAAAAGGCATATCTAATGTATTATGATGCGTAATAAACGGTCTAGCCGCTGCACCTCCTAAAATAGGATGTAAAACAGGAGTTTCTACTTCAACAAAACCTCTATTGTCAAAAAAGTTTTGAATAGCTCTTATAATTCTAGGTCTTGTTAAAGCTATTTTTTTACTATTTTCGTTAGTTATTAAATCAACATATCTTCTTCTTCTAGCTTCTTCAACGTCTTGAAGACCAGAAAATTTATCCGGTAGTGGTCTAAGCGCTTTTGATAAATGAGTATATTTTGATGCTTTAACACTTATTTCTCCAGTGTTTGTCATGAAGACTTCACCTTCAATACCAACAATATCACCTAAATCAGAATTTCTAAAGACTTCAAATTCTAATTCTGAAACATGATCCTGTCTAACATAAATTTGAATAAATCCAAATTTATCTTGAATGTTCATAAATCCAGCTTTACCTTGACCTCTTTTAGTCATTATTCTACCAGCTATTTTAACTGTCATATGAAGAGAACTAATTTCCTCTTTCACTTTAGCTAACTCTTCTTTATCTTCTATATTTTTAACGCTATACTTAGACAATGCTTTAAAAATAGTTTCTGTGTTATTATCTCTATCAAACTTTTGTCCAAATGGTTTAACTCCCATCTCTTCTAAAGCTTTCATTTTATCTCTTCTTATAATTTCTTGTTCTGTTAAATGTTCCATATTAGTCTCCTAACTATTTGATTGAAGCTTTTATTAACCCCTTAAATAAAGGATGAGCTCTTTGTGGTCTAGACAAAAATTCAGGATGAAATTGACAAGCTATATAAAATTTATGGTTTGGTATTTCTACAATTTCAACTAATCCAGTTTGCGGGTTAGTTCCAGCAACTTTTAAATCTTTATCATTTAAAATATTTAGATATTTATTGTTAAATTCATATCTATGTCTATGTCTTTCCTTAATTACTTCTTGATTATATAGTTCGAAAGTTTTACTCTTTTTATCTAAAACACAGTCATAAAGACCTAAACGTAATGTTCCGCCCATAGATATACCAGCATATTGGTCTGGAAGATAATCTATAATTGGATTTTTAGTTTCTGGTATTAGCTCACTTGAAGATGCATCTGAAATTTTAAATACATTTCTAGCGTATTCTATACAAGCTAACTGCATTCCAAAACAAATACCAAGCATAGGAATATTATTTTCTCTAGTATATCTTAATGTAGTGATTTTTCCTTCACTACCTCTATAACCAAATCCTCCAGGTACAACTACACCATCTATACCTTTAATATAATCTTTTATATTTTCATCAGTTATTTCTTCTGAATTAATATATTTAATATTTATACGTTTTTTATAGTGCCAACCAGCATGTTTAATAGATTCACTAACACTTAAGTATGCATCGTGCAACTCAGCATATTTACCTACAATGGCAATATTCAAGCTTCCTTCAAGATTTTTTATAGTATTAATTAGATTGTTCCATTCTTTCATATCAGCTGGTTTACATTCTAATTTAAAATGTTTTAAAATAACATCATCAATATTTTGATCATGTAAATTATTAGCAACTTCATACAATATAGATGCATCAACGCATTCAAAAACACTGTCATATGCTACATCACAAAATGATGCTATTTTTTCTTTTTGAGATTGCGATATATGACGTTCTGTTCTTAAAACAATAATATCTGGTTGGATACCTAACCCTCTTAATTCTTTAACGCTATGTTGTGTAGGTTTAGTTTTAATTTCATCAGCTGCCTTTAGATAAGGGACCAAAGTATTATGTACATACAATGTATTTTCATAACCAAACTCTCTTCTTGTTTGTCTAATAGCTTCTAAAAAAGGAAGCGATTCAATGTCTCCTACTGTCCCACCAATTTCAGTAATAATAACATCAGCACCTGATGTTTTAGCAGCACTTAATAACTTAGCTTTTATTTCATTAGTTATATGAGGGATAACTTGTACTGTCGCACCCAAATAATCGCCTTGTCTTTCTTTTGTAATAACTGATGAATAAATTCTACCAGTAGTAATATTTGAATCCTTACTAAGATTCTCATCGATAAATCTTTCGTAGTGGCCTAAATCTAGATCTGTTTCTGCTCCATCATCAGTTACAAAAACCTCTCCATGTTGATATGGAGACATTGTACCTGGATCCACATTAATATATGGATCAAACTTTTGCATAAATACTTTAAGTCCTCTATTTTTTAAAATTCTTCCTATAGATGATGCTACTATTCCTTTTCCTAAACTAGAAACAACTCCACCTGTTACGAATATAAACTTAGTTTGTTTTTGCATATATGCCTCCTATAAAATAAAAAATTCTTCCTGGTTAAGGAAGAACTAAAAGTGCTGTAGTGCCCTTTTTTTATTATAATATAAAGAGAGTATTTTATCAATACATTTACAATTTAATTTTTAATAAATATAACGCTACTAAACATAATGCAATTCATTTAAAGATAGTTCGTCTATAAAAGCAGCAACATCCTTTCCAGTAATATCTACAACTCTATTATTATTAACTATACCTTCTTCAAAAATACTCAATACTTCTTTAAGCAAATCAAATCCGTAGTTAATTCTTTTGCTTGAAGTGTAAAAAACATATTTTTGAATTTCTTTATATACTATTTTATAATTTTTACTTAATTTATTTACTCTTTTTTTGTGTTCTTTCCAAGCTTTTTTTGTTAGCATGTATACTCTTTTACCTTTCTTCTAATATTTCTATTCAACTTTTCTTTTCTTACTTTTATATATTCTTTAGATGTATCACCTAGAATGTCAGAGCAAAATTTATCAATATCATTATTAATTACTCTATCTAATTCAACGTTATCTACGTAAGATTCTTCTAAAATTGAAACAATTTGATTAATAGCATTGACAACATTTCTACCTGATAGATTAGAATGTAACCATAATTTACATTCTATTTTCTTATATGCATCTATATACTTTTGTGGCAATTTGCTTAATCTATCTTTTGAATCCTTATATATTCTATCAATATCTTTACCTGTAATTTTATCAATAAAACTCATTATAATTCCCTCACTTTTTTTACTTTAT
>JBOFSX010000182.1:0-5412 GCA_051651765.1 Anaeroplasmataceae bacterium
AAAGCAGATCCGACTACTTTTGAGTTTTCGTACGAAGAGATCTATATTGATTCTGATGATAGTCGTGGAAATTTTTCTAAGGCTAAACAAATTGATAGATATTACCTAACATATAATGTAGACGTTACATCAGGTGGTGATGGAGGTTCTGGTGGTGGATCTGCCGGTACTGCTATTGGAGCGCAGGGAGTTTCAGGGTCATTAGGTATCAAAAAGGGTAGTGTAATCGAATTTCTTTCGACTAAACATAACGAACCTGAAGAAGTTACAGTCGATGAATCAGGTAGATTCGATACAATTAAGCCTGAAAACGGATACAGAATGGGAACACTTACAACTTACCAGTCTGTATATATTAACGCTACAATTAAAAAATCGACAGCCGTTAATTATGGGAAACCAAGTGTACAAACGAGTCAATTTGCTTCTAGGCATACAATAAATATAAATGAATATCAGGAATTACATCCAGATGGACATCATACTGCAATAACATTGGCAACGGCAGTAAGTTCACAATCAGGAGCTGCTGTCGAAACGCCAAATGCTATTGGTGGTTCAGTAGGTGGAGGTCAAGGTGGTCAAGCGGCTTACGGTGTTTTTAAAACTTTTATAACAAGTAAAGATAGAAATTTCAGATTTGATGAAGAAAAGGATAAAGCGGAAAGTGAAGCAAATGAGAATCATGGAGAATCTCATAATGATGAAGTGTTCTTTAACAATTATTCAAATAGAAATTATTCGCATAAAGGAGTGGTTAATTACAGAAGTACTGTAGATATAAATTATTCTAAATATGCTAATGATTTAAACTACTCTACACAAGATGATATTGAAGCTTTAGATACTAAGATTTATGGTCTAACTTTATATAATAACGTTACTACATATGGTCACGTGAAAAACGACGATCCAAATAACTTTGTTGAAACAGGGTATGAAAGCAATCTTGCTTTTTATAGCAAACCTACTATTCCAGGATATAAATTTAAGGGTTACTATGCAGCCAGAGGAGAAGACTTGATTCTAGCAATAGATGAACACATGAGACACACCTCAAATTACTTTTTCACATCTGAAGATAAAATATTTTATGCGTTTTATGCACCTATAGAATATGAAATACAATATGATTCTGTAGATAAAGATGAATCTATTACAGGTACAGTAAATAATACACAAGGTGTTTTTGATAATTCTTATAAGATTGCATATAATTCATTTAAGAAGCCGGGATATGATTTTATTGGTTGGGCTACTACAGTAGAAAAAACAACAAAAGGTATCGTTGACTATGAAGAAGGTACAATCTATAGACGACCAAGTGATGTTAATCCTTATTTAGAAAATGTAAATGTTTCAATGGAACACAAAAAGTATGAATCAAACGTAACTTTATATGCTGTTTGGAAACAAAATGTTAAATTTAATTTAAATGGAGCATCTGCTGATGCTAATTCAAACGTACTTAAATCTATCGATGTATATTGGAATCAGACTCTAACGGAAATAACAGGAGGGAAACCTAGATATTTTAATTTTGTATTTATGGGATACAATTTTAATAATGATGCTACAGGTACTATGGTTTCAGATTCTGAAAATAAATTCTTGGATGATTTTAAAATATGGAATAACAGAATTGGTGAGAATGGAGAAATAGAATTATTCTCAATGTGGAAAATAACAACAACACTTAACTTTGTTAAAGGATTTGGTTCTACAGAGCATTCTAACCCAGGGACGTATACAAAAACCGTAACCAGTTATATGAATGGTGTATTTAATTTTGATCCATTCAACTTAGAAATGTCATTTGAAGGAATGAAAAGAAAGGGTTATTCATTAGTTGGATACAGTAGAAAGAACGAAGACAAAATATTCTTAGATGCTGAAGGTAATGGAGAGTATGCAATATTACCTGGATTGCTTGAAGAAGACTACTTAAATCTATACTCAGTCTTTAAAGAGAATGAATATGAAGTTAGCTTCGATATTAATAATACATATAGATTTTCTGTATTAGGTAATTATGTAGATGAAACTTTTGAAGATTACGAATTAAGGTCAGAAATTAAAAATCAAAAATTTGATCACGTTATGAATTCAGTAGAAATTCCTATCATGCCTGGATTTACATTCAGAGGTTTTTATAGCTCAAAAAATGGTGGATTGGCTTTTATCGATTCTCAAGGACAAGCTACAAATAGAACATGGATATATGATGAAAGTGATAATTTTGTATTATATGCTAGATGGGATGCAGTTCTTCAAAATGTAAACGTACTTATAGAGGGTAATGATAATTTTCTTGAAGGACAAAATGTTAAACTCGTAAGAAAAACTAGTTATGAAAATAAAGATCATGTTGCATATTTTCTTACTCAGAACAAAGAAGATCAACGATACACTGGTAAGGTTCCTAGAGGGGAATACTACATATCTGTTGGTGAACAATTTTATAAACAAGATTATATAATCGAGATAGTTGATGAACAGTTTACTATGGATAAAGCAGATGCACTTAAATTTTATTCTTTAAATGTTGCAAAAACCTCAGATGGAAACCTTATAACTACAGTAACTGTAGACCAAAGAGTTTATTCAATTAAAAAGACTACTACTATTTGGGTTTATTCAGGACAAAAAGTTTCAATTTTAGGTTCTCCTGGTACAGGTGTTTCAACCTTAGTAACATATACCGATGATAAAGATTCATCTAAAGGTATAACTGAGTTTTTAGCAGGTTATTCGATAGATTCTTTTACGGCAGCAAGAAAAATTACAATTGTGTATAATTCTTCGATAAGTAGTTTCTCTTTTTCTGTTAGAGATATAAAAGGAAATACAGAAGCAGGTTCGTATGCTCCGATTATTGATAGCTTTCTTGTTGAAGCTCATTCTGATCTTTTGTGGTATGACGAATATGGTATTTTATTAAAACCTAATGATATTATAAGATATGGTTTTTCATACACTATAAAATTAACAGTTAAACCCTTAGGGATGAATACATTTCCTCAAGATTTAGGTTCTTTAAAAGTATCAGTTACAGCAAACAATAAAGTTTTCACATTAGATTCAAACCAAGGATTATCGTATGATGAAAATAATTATGTTGTATGTGAAGTCTATATTGGTAATGTAGAAAAATTGATTAATAACTGGACTGAAGCACCTCAAACGTTTAATTTTGAGTTTAGTTTAGATGGTTCAACTTTTGTCTCTCCTAGAGCAAAAGCTAAAGCTGGAGAAGTTTTAATTGAATACTCTCAAAATGGTATTGATTGGACTACTGAAATTCCATATAACGCTGGTGTATATAAAGTTAGATTTAGTATTCCACCTTTGGAAGAGTACAATGATCTTGAGCCTATTTATGATAATTTACAAATATTCAAGAAAATATTAAATTATGATGAAAAGTCAGCTGGTATAGTCGAATATAGTGGTTTAATTCAAGAGTCTGAATTAGATTCTTACTATGAAAAAGATAGAACTAGAGCAAATACATTAGTTGCTCAAGTCAATAAATCAGGTTATAAAGATGTTGGTTCTTATATTGTCACAGTAACGATTTTAGAGGAGTATAGAATTAATTATGTACTTAATACAATTAATAATAATAACCCTGAATTAGCTTTATTGTTTGTAATTATTCCTGTTTCGGCAACGATAGTTATTAATGATTATGAAATAGTATATGGTCAAAACTCACCTGATTATGATTATGAAATATTAGGTTTAGTTGGAGAAGACACTAAAATTAACATTTTTGACGATCAAAATAAATTAAATGTACAATCTAAATATAGTGTTCATTACTCTGACACTCGTAAAGTGGGAGAGTATATAATTTATTTAGAGTCAGGTTATAATGCAAAAAACTATAACATCACGATTCAAAATGGTGTGTTAACTGTTGTTAAAAAAGATCTTCAATTATTAGTTGAAGATAGCGAATTTATTTATGGTGATGAAACAGTAATAGATTATTTATTATCTGGGACTGAATTTGGTGAACAAGCGTTTGAAATTTTTGGTAATAATAGTTTAGTTTTATACATAAATAGTACAAAAGTTGGAAAACATCAAATTTATTTAGATGATTCTGTTCAAACATTTAATTACAATTTAATTTACAACAATGATTCGTATGTAAATATCGTTAGAAGAGAATTAATAATTAGAGCTGAAAGAATTGTTGCAACATACGGAACTAAGTATCCAAATTTAACGTATTCTTATTCAGGACTAGCCTACAATGATACTTTCCAAAATCTTAAATTAATGGGTAGTACAGGTGATTTCTTCTATGAACGATTAAAACTTGTTACAAACTATGATTATAGTAGTCCTTCTAATAGAGAAGTTGGAATATACTATTTAGAGTTTATTGAACCAGGAAACCTTGAAAATTATTACGTTACATATGTAGATTCTGTTTTGGAAATCACAAAATCCATAGTTACTGTAATAATAGATGATTTTGCTATATTCTATGGTGATAAAGCACCAAGTAATGATGAAATTACTTACAATGTTTCAGGGACTCAATTTAATGATATTTTAGAAAATATTGTAAAATTAGTATTTGAAACACAATATGTTAATGAAAAAGATCACGAGTTTTCTAGGGCTAACAGTTATGCAATTACTCTACAACCTATGACTTTAAAAAACTATGATTTTATTGTACATAATGGTGAATTAAAAGTTCAAAAACGAATAACGAATTTAGTATTTACTCAAAGAGAGTTCTTTTACGGTCAATCAGACCTTGGTATAGAATTTGACATGGATAATATTGCATATAATGAAAAAGATGCACTACTTGCCACTGTTTCTTATTCTTTTACACACTCTGATAAAGTAGTGACTGAAATTCCGGCGGGTAAATATCTAGTTTCGCTAGAAGGATTTACATCTTTCTATGCTGCAAATTATAATGTTATTTTTGATGAATATTACATAGAGGTTCATAAACAAAATATTATAGTTACAATCGATGATTTTGTAATTACATACGGTGATGTCGAACCTACATATACATATTCAATTCAAGGTGCATTAGAAAGAGATAAATCAGTAATAGCTAGAAACATAAGATTAACGTCTGAATATGATGTATTCTCTTTACAACATAGAGGGGCTGACATTTATGCTATTGTATTCGATATTGATTTCTTCAATGCTAATATGGAACAATCTTTACTTCTAAACTATAATTATTCTCTTGAAAGTTTTGTTCTTGGCGAATTAACTGTTGAAAAAGCGAAATTATCTGTAAGTGCTGTATCTATAATTAGAAATTATGGATACAAATTTAGAGAAGATGATTTTCTAACAGATCTATACGGACATTTATTCGATGAAGATTATTTCATTGACGTAAAAATTTCATTTGAAACA
>JBOFSX010000183.1:0-3971 GCA_051651765.1 Anaeroplasmataceae bacterium
TGCTATTTTTTTTATTGTATTTATTCATTACACTATCTCCCTATATGATTTATTATATTTTTTTTTGATTTATCCAAATAAAATATTATAACTTAGAATAGAAAATAGAGTATTTAATTCTAAATTGGAATTAATTGTATAGTTTATTTTTTACTTATTTTTTATCTTTATAAAAATTAATCGTTAAAGCATTAAGAATAACAAATACACTACTAAAGCTCATAGCCAATGATGCAATCATAGGATTTAGTTTTAAATTAAAAGAGTAATAAAAGATTCCGGATGCTAAAACTATACCTATACAATTATAAAAAAATGCCCAGAACAAATTGAATTTTATTGTTAGTAAAACTCTTTTAGAGAGTTTGAATAGATTACTTATATCATTTAAATCATTTTTAAGTAAAACAATATCAGATGCATCTAATGCAATTTCACTACCATTACTAACTGCAATACTTAAATCGGCAGAAGTAAGTGCTAAGGCATCGTTAACGCCATCACCAACCATAAGAACATTAGTGTTTGTTTCTTTTTTTATTTGTTGAATATATTTTTGTTTATCAGCTGGTAAACAATTAGCAATCACATTTGTTATACCTAATTCATCAGCTATTTTCTTTGCAGTATTTTCATTGTCTCCAGTTAACATGTAAATATTATAGTTATCTTTAACTAGTCTTTTTATTGCATTTGCACTAGATTCTTTGATTTCATCTTTTACACAAAAAATACCTATTACTTGTTTTTCATTTGAAAGTAGTAAAGGTGTTTTACCTTCATTTGAAAAATCCAATACTATTGTTTCGATTTTTTTTGTATTAATATTATTTGAATTTAAGAAATCTATGTTTCCTATATAAAATTTTTCATTATTAATTATTCCAAATAAACCTCTAGAATCCTCCGAGTTAAAATTAACAACTTTTAATGGATTTATCATTTTGCTTTCAACGTACTTATTAATTGAATTGGCAAGAGGGTGAGATGAATTTGATTCTAATGAAAAAGCTATTTGTTCAATATTATAAGTATCATCAAGTACAACAACATCAACAACTTCAGGGTTTCCTTTAGTAATAGTGCCAGTTTTATCAAAAACTATAGTTTTGATAGCGTGTGATTTTTCAAAAATTTCAGCATTTTTTATTAATATTCCATTACTAGCTGCCTTTCCAGTCCCAACCATTATACAGACAGGTGTAGCTAGTCCTAAAGCGCAAGGACATGATATTACTAGAACACTTATCGCAATTCCTAATGAAAATTCGAAAGTACTTCCAGTAGAAAGAAAAATAATAAAACAAATAAGTGAAATTAATAAAACGATTGGAACGAATATGGAAGATATTTTATCAACTAATTTTGAAATTGGTGCTTTAGAATTACTAGCTTCACTAACCAATTTAATAATAGTATTAATTGTAGTATCATTTCCGACTTTTGTTGCTCTATATTTAATATAACCACTTACTAAATAAGTAGAAGATATAAGAGAATCTCCATTAGTTTTTAAAACTGGTAAGCTTTCTCCAGTAATATTACTTTGATCTAAAGATCCTTCACCTTCTATGATTACTCCATCAACACTTACCGATTCACCTTTTCTAACAATTAAAATATCTCCAATTTTTACATCTTCTATTTTAACAAGTATTTCTTTATTATTAACCAAAATAACTGCTTGTTTAGGTGACAAGTCTAATAATTTTGTAATAGCATTTGTTGTTTTTTCTTTTGATTTTAATTCAAAGTATTTTCCTAATGATACTAATGTTAAAATAACTGCAGCTGCTTCAAAGTATAAGTTATGAATATATGTGTGAACATAGTGTAGTTTATCATGACCTAATCCATAACCAATCATATATATTGCTAAGATTCCATATAGTATAGAAGCAGTAGCGCCTATAGCTATAAGTGAATCCATATTAGGTTTTAATCTAAATAGTTTTTTAAATCCAGATATAAAATATTTTTGATTAATTAAAATAACTGGAACAGTCAAAATAAGTTGTGTTACAACGAATGAAATAGCATTCTCTGTACCTTTAAGAAATTGAGGGATAGGAAGGTTTATCATGTTACCCATTGCTACATACATAAGTATTAATGTAAAGATAGAACTAATAATTATTTTGACTAATTCGTTATTTTTAGTTTTTTTTTGTTCTTGTTTTTCCTCTGATATAATTAAATTATAACCAGCATCATCAATAACATCTCTTATTTTTTCGATTTGAATTTTGTTTTCGTCAAAATCTAATTCAACACTAGAATTTAATAAACTTACATTAAATGAATTTAAATCATCTAATTTTTTAAGAGCTTTAGTTACATGACTTTCACAAGATGCACAAGTCATTCCTTCTAATTTATATGTTTTTTTCACTTTTTTCACCTCATTGAAATTTTTTGAATAACGAGACTACTTCATCTAAAATAGCATCATTACCATTTTTTATATTATCAATTACACATGAATGCATATGTAATGTTAGTAATTGATTTGCAAGACTTTTTATTGAACTATTAATTGCGCTTAATTGAATCAAAATATCATCACAATACCTATTGTCATCAATCATTTTCGATACGCCTCTAACTTGACCTTCAATTTTATTTAATCTTATTTTTATTTTCTTTTGTAACTCTTCATTTCGTATTGTTGTTTTTTCTAAACATTCCATAATAAACCTCCTATAGTTCAATTAGGTACGTTAGAATTATATACCCCATATAGGTATGTGTCAATTCAATTGCTTAATGTGTGTATCATTTGACTTGTTAGAAAAAAACATTTAAAATATAAGCAACTAAGGGAGGTTTTTTTTATGATTTATAATAATGTAACAGAGTTAATAGGTAACACACCGATTTTAAAAGCAAATAATATTTTTGAAAAGTTAAATTTGAAAGCAAACTTATTTTTAAAATTAGAATTATTTAATCCAACTGGAAGTGTTAAAGATAGAATAGCCTACAATATGATCAATGAAGCTTTAATTAATAATGAAATTAATAAAGATACTGTAATAGTAGAACCGACTAGTGGTAATACAGGAATTGGATTAGCTAGCGTTTGTAATGCTTTAGGATTAAAATTAATATTAGTGATGCCTAGTTCTATGAGCATTGAAAGAAGAAATTTAATGTCAATATATGGAGCTGAATTAGTATTAACAGATGGTTCACTAGGAATGAAGGGTGCGATAAACAAAGCATTAGAAATAGTTAATGAAAATAAAAACTCTTTTATGCCTTCTCAATTTGAAAACCCAAATAATCCTAAAGCTCATATCAAGACAGCTCAAGAAATTTTGAGTGATGTAAGCAAAGTTGATATTTTGGTTGCTGGAGTTGGTACGGGTGGAACTATTACAGGTGTTGGAAATTATCTTAAAGATACAAATTCAAACACAAAAATTGTAGCAGTAGAACCTTTCAATTCATCAGTTTTATCTGGTTTAAATCCTGGTCCTCATCTAATACAGGGGATAGGTGCTGGATTTGTACCAAATACATTAGACACTAAAGTATATGATCAGATTATTAGAGTTTCTAACGAAGATGCGATCAGTACTGTAACTACACTAATCAAAACTGAAGGAATTTTTTGCGGTATATCAAGTGGTGCAAGCTTATTTGCTGCAATAGAATTAGCAAAATTAGAAGAAAATAAAGGAAAAAACATAGTTGTTATTCTTCCGGATAATGGTGATAGATACTTATCTATGTTAGTCAAATAATGAAAATTTTAACTTGTAATAATTTAAATAATTATAATTTGGTAAGCTTAAGGGAAAAGTGTAAACTTTTCCCCTTAAGTATTCAAAATAAGTTTAGCAAAATTAATGATGATGAGTATCTTAAAAGAAGTATTTTAGGATATCTTCTTTTAGTTAAATTATTAAAAAAATACCGAATTTATAATCCTACTTTTATATTTAAAAATAATAAGCCTTACCTTG
>JBOFSX010000184.1:0-2759 GCA_051651765.1 Anaeroplasmataceae bacterium
AAATTAAAGAATACACTTCTAATATATATCTTCATGTTTTAGGCGAGCCTCTATTACATGAAGATTTTATTAATATAATTGATTATACTCACAAAAAAGTTAATATTAATCTTACAACAAATGGTTTTTTATTAAATAGTGATTTAATTAATACGTTGACTAAAATTAATAGAATAAATATTTCACTGCATTCTACTTATAATCTTAAAATAGAACAAATTCAAAAATATTTGAAAAATATTTTTTCTATTATTGATTCAGTTCACAACATAAATAATGATGTAATTTTCACTTTAAGACTGTGGGTAGATGATAATCCTAATATTAGTTTTTGTAAAAGTGTTATAGAAAACTATATTAAAGATAAATTTAATTTAACAAAGTTAACTGACCGTAATAGATTGTCAAGAAAAGTATTGCTAATTTACGACAAACAATTTGAATGGCCTAGTATTAATAATGAGTTTGTTTCTGAAAATGGATTTTGCTTAGGTGGGACTGATCATATTTCTATTTTATCAAATGGAGATGTAGCCATCTGTTGTTTAGATACATCACCTTCGTTTGCTATTGGAAATATTTTTAAAAATTCTTTTGATGATATAATAAACTCCAATAATTTTAAATTAATTATTAATTCAAAAAAAAATAATAAATTCGAATTAGAAATATGTAAAAGATGTACTTTTTATATAAAGGAGGAAAAGCATGAGTAGTAAGAATATTAAAGCTATGTGTGACTATATCACAAAAGAATATGAAGTTAATCTAAAACGTGTAAAAAAACTCTCGTATGATTATGAAACTTCATTTAAACAGTACAATATATATATTAAAGTTATTAAATTAAAACCTAATAGTTCTATTTTGATCGAAAATAATAATTATTATACAATTAATAACAAATTACAAAATAAAAAAATCATTAGAAAACTTGAAAATGTTTTTTGTGAAATTGAAAATAATGATAAAAATTTAAAATTTGTTATTTTGTTAAATTCATCTATTGTTAACTTATTATATACTAATGATATTTTTGAATATGTTATTCCTACTCAAAAAGTAAATGATCTTTATATTCTCAATTTAGATGACTTACTTAGTGATGTTATTGATTTATCCAGTATAGGTGTTTAAAAATGTTTTTAGATATTAATGAAGCAATTGAATTTATTGAATCAAGAGAAAATAAAACGAAAAATAGAAGCAAATTTAGAATGGATATTGCCATAAATAAATTGAATTTTAATATTTTGAGCACAAAAAAAATACATATAGCTGGAACTAATGGTAAAGGTTCAGTATCTAGCCTTTTATCTACTAGCTTTATAGAAAATAATAATACCGTAATAAAACTCACATCTCCTTATGTTATTTCTTTTAATGAAAGAATACAAATTAATAATAAATTTATAACAGATGAAAAGTTATTGTTTTATGCTAATAAACTTAAAGATATATACGATTTTATATTAAATGAATATAATGAATTTTTGTCTTTTTATGAATCTATTTTTCTAATCACTTTAATGTTAGTTCAAGACATAAGACCTGATTATTTAATTGTTGAGGTCGGTATAGGTGGTTTAAATTGTCCTACAAATAGTATTGACTACGAAGTATCTATTATAACAAATATTTCATTTGACCATGTTGATCAACTTGGAAATACAATTGAATTAATCGCTGAACATAAAGCTGGGATTATTAAAAGTAAAAACGCAGTATTTACTGGCACATATAATCCACAGGTTATAGATATAATTTTATCTAAATGTAAAATTAATGGTTCCATATTAACTGTTGTTAACAAACTTGAAATTCAGTATTTAACACCAACTAATTTTATGTATAAAAATATATTCTATGAAAATGGTCTTATAGGATTTCATCAAATTGATAATTCAGCTTTAGCAATAGAAGTACTATCTTTTTTAAGAATACCAAACGATATTATTAAAAAAGGATTAAAAAAAACATATATTCCTTGTAGATTTGAATATATAAATAAAACTACGATAATAGATGGAGCTCATAATATAGATGGTATTAATAGTTTAATAAAGTCGATTAATTCCTTGTATGATAGTAAAAACATAGTTATTGTTTTTAGTTGTTTAAATAACAAAGATTCATACGGTATGATTGATAGTTTAGATTCTTTAAATTCTAATCTGATTTTCACCTCTATAGTAGATACAAGAAAGAGTGATGAAAATCTTTTGTTTAATTATTCATCAAGTAAAAATAAATTTGTTTATAATAATTATATAGATGCTCTTAATAAAGCATTGTCAATGAATAAAATAGTTGTTTTGACTGGATCACTACATTTTGCTTCTATTGTAAGAAAATATATTTTAAACAAGTAAATCTCAGTCCTTTAAAGTAATTATTTAAAGGGTGATAGATTGCTAATTAAAAATATACAAATAAATAATAGACCTAGAGAAAAGTTGGTCAATAAAGGTGTAGAATCGCTTAGTAATGAAGAATTACTGGCAATTATACTAAGATGTGGAACTAAAAATAAAAGCGTGTTAGAACTAGCTTATGATGTATTAAATAAGGCTAATAGCATTTCGAATTTAAGTGAAATTAAATATGAAGAGTTAATAAAAATTCCAGGTATCAAACAGGCGAATGCATCTGTATTACTAGCATGCTTTGAATTAGTTAAAAGATCTTATGTTGAAGTAATTGAAAAACAACCAATTTTGACTTCTAATGATGCATTCAAATTAATTAATCCAATAATT
>JBOFSX010000185.1:0-5639 GCA_051651765.1 Anaeroplasmataceae bacterium
TTACTTATATCTTCCCAAATATTAATTATGTTCTTATGTACTCTGGGTTCTTTTTGTTGATTCTTAGAAGACTGTCTTGCTATCTCTAATTTCTCTGGGTCATCTTTATATAAGTTCTCAAAATAAGAAAAATTGTAACTCATCTAGTAGTTCTCCTATTATTACTTTTTATTAAGTCTTAGCAGTGACATACAACTAATTAGAATAAGTGGTAAATAAAATAACTTACCTTTAACATTATTTGTATCTGAATCAGTAAATTCAGTAAATAAAATAAATAAAGTACTTGCTAGTATCATACCGATAGTGAGTAGAGAAATCTCTATTAATAACTGGAATAATATACTTCTGTAACTAGTTACTATAGCTAAGACTCCTGCTCCAGCCATACAAATTGAGTATAGTAAAATGTAAGTACTTAGTTTATTTAAATTAATTTTATAATCATTATTATTTTCAAACATATCCATATCTCCTCTTATTGTAGTTTAAAATGAATTTGATAAAGTTAATTCTTCTCTCAATCTATTTTTATTAAAGCTATCTATAGCTAGTGTTATAGTAAAATACACTACCCAAACAATTACAGCTGTAACTGAATTGTATTTAATATATGCATAGAGACAAATAACTTGCACTAATAAAAAAGATAGTATACATATTGTTGAGTTTTTAATAAAAATATACTTAGTACTTGTCTTCTGTAAATCTTGTTTAGATATCATTTGTTATCATCTCCCTTATTATTCTATAAATTCATTTATAATTGTTTTACATCTAGTGGTAAGAAGTTCTACTACATAATCTTCATACCAATCAGGAACATCTCTTAGGTGTACAAACAAACTATAATCTATCTTAGGTGATATCTTTATAAACTTATCCACAATTATATCTTTTTCATTTCTCGACAGTAACTCTTTAAGGAACATTAATTGTTCGTAATTAGATACTCCAAAAGTTCCTTGTGTTCTATAGTCTTTTATACTAGTCTTCTTAAAATCACCTTTCATCGACCTCGATAGTAATGAATATCCGTGATCGAATAATGGAGCCATTTTTATTATTTCCATTGTCTTGTTATTAACTATAAATCCAAAATTAGAAAAATGTCTATCAGTGTTTTCTATTAAGTAATCTAGTACTAACATTTCAATAAAACTATCTCTTGCTCCAAATGATTCCATTATATTAAATACATTTATAAAGTCCCACCTCACCTTAGGTAGCTTTACAGATAGGTACTCATTTGCTGTTAGATACCCATAATCCTTTGTAGTAAATAAGGTACACACAGAACAGTCTTCGCCTTTCCATTTACCTATACCGTACTCTGTCACATTTAATCCTAATAACTTTCCTACTCTAGATGCTATGTACTCTGCTATGTGGTCTTTGCCGTCATTAGCGTATTTAGAAGTACAGTTCTTATAAAGCTTTATCTCTCCTTCTATGTTTCTCCATGACTTAGCCATCATTCCTTGTGTAGTCATTTCAGGAGAATTACTTTTAGAATTATCTATAAGAAGTCTTGTTCCAAAGAATGCTATTGTACCAAGTGTTTTATCAAAATCATTTCCATATAGATTATTATCTTCCCAACTAATTGAAGTATCCTTTTCTACTTTCATCCAAAAAGAATCATTTAGACTAAAGGCATTGTTTACCATTAGGAGTTCTAATCTATCGTTTCCTGATAATGATAATGAGCTTAGTATATCTTTTACATTCTCCTGACTTGTAGGTAACGCTCTATTATCTATCCACTCTGACAAATTGTCTAAGTTATTTCTTACTAGGAATGGTAAAGATGATTGAGCATCTACATTCTCAATTAGATTAGTATAATTACCTCTAACATCTTTCTCTCCTAAAAAGCTTAAAACTAGTTCATTCTTATTATATAATTGTATAATTTTCTTCATTTGCATACCTCCTAAGTTTACTTATTAGATTAATATGTTTTCGTTAGAGGGTGTGTGGATATTGTACTAACTATCCACACACCACTTAGTTACTACATTTATTCCGTAATAACAGATTTAAGAACCTAACCTTGATTGTAATTACTACTATCTAGGTATTAATTTAGTTTCGAATACTAAAGGAAGTCTATCTCCTATTGTAACATACTCTTTACTTAAATCAGCACTAGATATACAATCTTCACTGAATAAGTATGAGTACATTAGTATTGAAAACATTGTAGGGCTATTGAAACGTTCATTATAAACGAAACCATTTGATATTAAAGTTTTAAAACTTATTTGACTATAGTAACTATTTCTACTAGCCTTTGAGTAATACTGTATAAAGGAATTATGATAGAAATTCATCAATAACTCTTTGTCTATCTCATTACTACTTATGCTAGGATTAATGAATGTTATACTATAATTGTCATGTGCCATATGAACTTGTAAAGGTTCTTGTATACTATTTCCTTCAACTAATATATTCTTATCAACACTTATAATTTTATTAATTAAGTCTACTATTACATCTGTCACATTATACTTAAAACCATCTACTATTATATAACCGTCATTTAAATAAACTTTAGACAGTATCTCGAAGAAGCTACTAGTTGTTACTATACTTCTGAACTTTTCAGAATCTTTAATCATTCCAAATGGTTTGCAGTTAGTTAGGCTTCTGCCCTCTTGCCTAGTTATTGTATGAACCTTATGTACAAAACATGGCTTAGAAGATTTATATAAATTAAACATTTGAACTGTAGACCTAAAACCTAATTCTTCTAGTTTGTTAGTTGTCAGTCTATTAGCGTTAGCCTTGTTATTAACTCCTGTATAGAAAGCTCTTAAAGAATCTAGTAAATAATAGTCTAATTCCTTTAATGTGGAATCTGTTGTTATAGATTGAAATAAGAATACTAACTTACTGCTTTTATGTTTAGACATATCTTTTAGGTATCCTCCATAAAAGTTTCTATTAATAGCCCTTATCATTCTGGCAACATCATTTAGCTCCAATCTTCTATTAGTTAACTCTAATCTTTTTCTTTCATCCTTTAACAACTTCTTAACTATCTTTTTTATCTTTAAGAAATTCTCTGGTGATAAGTCAATACTATTTCTAGTTACTGTTAGTCCTAAGAAAGTTACTTCATTTACCTCTGTTTTAAGTAACGTTTTGTCTTCATTTAGTTTTAAATCACATCTGTCTAACTCTTCTTTAACTAATGTGTAACAATCAGTTATAGTATTTAAATCTTTATCAACTACCACAAAATCATCACTGTACCTAGCATAGAATTGTGACTTATTACTAAGTTGATTATCAAGTTCTTTTAATACATAATTAGATAGGTATGAAGATGTTGCAGTTCCTGGCATTAGACCTAAATACTCGTCATACACATTTCCATACTTATCTTTATATTTATTTAATCTAAATAATCTTTTCATTAATTCTAATCCATCTTCATCTTCAATCAACTCAGATAAGGCTTTAAAAATTATCCTCTGAGGTACTGAATTGAAATAACTAGAAATATCACACTTTATGTAATTAGTTCTATCAACACCTAAGAAGTTTACTAGTTTACTGCAAGGCATTGATATACCTACTTTAGGCCTATATGAATATACATTATCTGATAATTCTTGTGATAGCTTAGTATTAAATATCTTATTTATTACCTTTAAAAGATTATTATCATTTACATCAAATATATAAACATCTCTTGTATCTATACCATTATCTTTAGGTATTTGTACTTTCTTAGGTATGCTCCATTGATGAGAGGTAACATCTAAATTAAGACTATCCATTACTTCTTCTATCTCTTTTGAACTAGCACCTTTATCAAATAAATCTTTTTGTACTTCTCTAAAATTATCTACATCCTTTAATTCTTTAGATAAATTAATTTTCATTCTTTATCTCCTTTACTTATGTATTTAAGAGGGCTATTACACCCTCTATAATTAGAATACTGGTACTACTTGGGCACTATCACATAACAAATTCGTAATAAGGGATCTGGACGATAACATTATTACTTTAACTAGTACATATATTCTTGGTAGGTGCCTAACTACATATTTATTATTTAAGTAATGCTTTAGCTAGTTTGAATCTTACTTCATCAGTGCCGTCATTAGGTAATTGATTGTACTTTAATACTTCTTTAATTTCATAATTTATATTAAAGTCTGCTAGGTCTGGATTGTACAGATTAAGATGAGCCTTAGCTTCTGCGTAAGTATTAAACTTTCTAACTATACTGAAATTACTAGTACGGTTTGTAGCATTCATAAATCTGTGCTTTCTCATAGTATACAATTTCTCTTCTATATCTGGTTCTATAAACTCTGCTACTGTTGTATCCAGATTAATATCATTAGCGGTGATATAGGATACGAGATATTCAGATACTTGCTCAGATAAAGTATATACTGGATTTCCAATAACATCCCTTAAAGTTCTTTTTCTAAATTTATAATTTGGAACTTCTGGTCTTAATAGACTGAATACTAAATATCTTTCGTGTATTCTAAACTCTTCAAATAAATCCTTTAATAACTCTATTGGATTCATCTTACTATAGCAGTTATGATATTCTATTGCAAGTTCAATTAATTCTTGTAGTTTTCCATTACTAATAGATTCATTAAAGTTTGACCTATAGTAATTAGCATAGTACCCTGAGCTTATTCCTTTATAGGCTATAAGTTTGTGAAGTTTCCATTCTATTCTTCTTCTTAGGAATTTATCTTCATCGCTCTTTAGGTAGTCTAGATAAGTATCAAAGTTCTCCCATTTATTTAATGTTCTTGATTCTGAGAAAGAAGATTTTTCTTCAGTAAAGGAGTTTAAGTGAGATAGATTATTAATCTCTTCATCGTAATACAACATACTTCCACTGTTAGCTATTTTAGGTATAAGTACTCCTCTTGCACTAGGTTGATGGGACTCTACTCCTCTTCTACTAATTCCACTTAGGGATTCTAAACATGGAATACTTTTTCCATCATCATTATGCTGTGAATCAGCTAAATCTCTGTAAGACACTGTTGGGATACTATACTCTCCTAAAAGACTTGATACATCTATTTCGTCAGTATTTTGCTCCATAATTAATCTAAGTAGCTCTTTTTTATTTAACTTCATTTAATCATCTCCTACTATTATTTACATAGTTATATAAAACTGTAAGTTAAGTATAGTGGTTATAATTATCTTGTGTTATCTTCTAAGTACTTTATCTCATTCAATAAAGAAGTTCTTTCCTTCAACTTATCTTGATTTACTGAGAAAAATCTTGTAGACTTTAAGCTATTACTATTAATCATAATATGATATGCTGACCTTAGAATTACCTTACTAGATTCAATAACTACATCTGTAAGCAAGTTTCTATTAATTTCTTCTTCTCCGAATGCTCTTACAACTAAGTTTAAGTGGGCTAGATACTCCATCCCTATTGGACCTTCTTTAATAGTAGCTAGGAATCTTAGGAACTCGGGGAACTCTTCTTTATTATCAATTAATGTATTTATAGCAACGTCTAATCTACTGGTGAAGTGTGATATTTTGTCAGTACTAAAAGTTGTTGCAAAGTATAAAATTGACTCAACTCTATTTTCAAAAGATAGTATAGAAGCCTCTGCCAT
>JBOFSX010000186.1:0-3704 GCA_051651765.1 Anaeroplasmataceae bacterium
GTAACAAATTCATTTTCATTAATGGACATGTTTAAGCCATCTAAAATAACATTATTTTCGTATGATTTTTTAATACCCTTTAATTCAACTAGTTTTTTAGCCATAATAATCTCCCACTGTTAATAAAAAAGTAATATATTTATACTATTAATTATATCATTGAAATTATAAAACAATGATTAGTAAAAGTAAACAAAAAATAACTTAAAATTAAACTAAATAAATATAAAAAAAAGACAACCTTTTTAATAAAAATTTGGTTGTCTTTTTTTATTATTAAATTAATGCTCTTTGAATAACTTCTAAAACATTTTTAACTGGTATTATTTCTAATTGGCTAGCTACTTCATTAGGAATATCAGCAACGTCTCTTTCGTTTTCAAATGGGATAATTATAGTTTTTAATCCACTTCTATGAGCTGCAATAGCTTTTTCTTTTAATCCACCAATAGGAAGTACTTGACCTCTTAAAGTGACTTCTCCAGTCATTCCTAGAAGACTATCTACTTTTCTATTAGTTAAAGAACTAACTATAGCTGTTGTCATAGTTACACCTGCAGAAGGACCGTCTTTAGGTACTGCACCTTCTGGAACATGTATATGAATATCATTTTCATCAAATATTTTTGAATCTATATTAAACTTAGCTGCATTAGTTTTTACAAAACTTAATGCTGCTTGAGCACTTTCTTTCATAACATCACCTAGTTTACCTGTAAGAACTAGATTTCCTTTTCCTTTATAGAATGTTACTTCAATATCTAATGTGTCTCCACCAAATGTAGTATAAGCAAGACCTGTAACTATACCTACTTCATTATTATTTCTGTTAACATTATTAAAATATTTAACTTTTCCTAAATATTCAATAACTTTGTTAATATCAACAATTACTTCTTTAGTTTTGTTTATTAAGATATCTTTAGTTGATTTTCTAATTAAAGTCCCTATCATTCTACTTAATTCACGTACACCAGCTTCTCTAGTGTAGTTTCTAATAATAAAATACATAGCATCTTCTTTTATTGAAAATTGGTTATTAGTTAAACCATGTGCTTCTAATTGTCTATCAATTAAGTGTTTATAAGCAATATTGAATTTTTCATGTTCAGTATAAGATGATAGTTCTATTATTTCCATTCTATCTCTTAATGGTCCTTGTATAGTAGAAAGATCATTTGCTGTAGTTATAAACATAACTTGGCTTAAATCATATTCTTCTTCTAAATAGTTATCTGAAAATTTAGAATTTTGTTCAGGGTCTAGTACTTCTAGTAAAGCACTTGAAGGATCACCTCTATGATTAGAAGTTAATTTATCTATTTCATCTAATAGATAAACTGGATTAATTGTTCCAGCAGTTTTCATTCCTTTTGTAATTCTACCTGGAAGCGCACCTATATAAGTTCTTCTATGTCCTCTAATTTCACTCTCATCAGAGATACCACCTAATGATTGTTTAACAAATTTTCTACCTAAAGCATCTGCGATACTTTTAGCTAATGAAGTTTTACCTACACCAGGAGGACCTACTAGACATAATATAGTTTGAGGATTTTTCTTAGTCATTATTTTAACTGCTAAATATTCTAATATTCTATCTTTAACTTTTTCTAATGCATAATGATTTTTGTTAAGTACTTCAGATACTTTAACTAAATCAGATTCATCTTCAGATTTTTCCGACCATGGAAGTTCAACCATAAAATCTAAATAGTTTCTAATAATACCACTCTCAGCTACTTGTGTTGGAGTACTTGCAAATCTTTGAAGTTCATTCAATGCTTTTTCTTCAATATGTGCAGGCATTTTTTTAGCTAAAATTTTCTTTCTTAACTCATCAACTTCTTCTTCTTGTCTAACTTTATCACCTAATTCATTTTGAATAGCTTTCATTTTTTCTCTTAGGTAATATTCTTTTTGACTTTCATCTATAGACTTTTTAACATCTTTATCAATTTTAATATCGATATCATTATATAATTTTTCTTTATTAATATCAGTTAATAATATTTCAGCTTTTTCTAACAATGATTGTGTTTCAATATATTGATAGTGAGATGTAAAGTTTTTTAAATTAGCAGCAATTTTATTACAAGTAACTTCAGGAGTTAAACCTTGTTTAATTAATTTCATAACTTCGTCTGAATTATTTAATCCAGATCTTTGAATTGTAGCTATTTCAGTAACAACTTTTCTTAAAGCTACTTCTAAAACTTCTTTTTCATCATAAATAGTTGGATATGATTCATATTCACAAGAAATGAACGAATCATTACGGTCTATTTTAGAAACTTTTACTGTTTCAATACAATCAAATTTAACTTTGTAATTGTTATTAGGTAATTTAAGTTTAAGTGTTAATTGCGCTTTAACGGCAATTTCTCTCATGTTTTCATCACTTAAATCATTAATGTCATTATTTTTTTGTATTACCAATATTACTTCTCCATTATGAAACAATTCACTATACTCAATTGCTTTTATAGAAATTTCTCTACCCAATTCAATTCTAAATTCATTATTTGGAATAGGAACTACCGCTCTTAATGGTATAACAGGTAATCCTTTAAATTCTAATTTTTCCATAATATTCACCTCTTCTTTCGACTAGTTTACTACTAGTTGATTATATAATACATTATTTTTGGCACAAATGCAAGCAGTTTGCCAATTATTGTAAAAGTTGTGATTTATATAAAATAAACTGTAAAATATAAAAAAATCAGAGAGTATTAGTCTCTGATTTTATGCTATTTTTTTAAACTTCTATCAACAAAACTTGTGTGAAGATACTTATGAGAATTTTCACTTAGAGGACTACCAATAAAATCATCATATACCTTTAATACTTGAGGATTTTCATGACAATATCTAATTTTATTTCTATCATGATCATCATATATACCTTTATTACGTAAGTTTTGAGCATTCGCAATGTCTACTCTTTTAACTTTAGGTTGACCTCCGCCATTAGCACAACCACCTGGGCATGCCATAACTTCGATAAAATGAAACTCTTCATTCAATTCACCTAGCTCGTTAAGAATTTCTCTCACGTTACTCGTTTTATTAATCACACAAACCTTAACTTCTAAACCATCAAAGTCTAGCGTCGCTTTCTTAACACCATCTAACCCTCTTACGTTAGTATATGATATTAAAGAATCATCACTAGGATTTTTACCTGTATGTAGAAAATAAGCTGTTCTCAAGGCAGCTTCCATTACACCACCTGAATTTCCAAAAATAATTCCTGAAGAACTTCCCTTTGGAAAGAATGAATCATATTCTGAATCTTTAAGATTGGCAAAATCAATATTCATTTCTTTTAAAAATGCGGCTAATTCCTTAGTTGTAATTACAATATCATTATCATATCCATACTCACTTTTAAAAGCATCTAGTCTAGATTCTGATTTTTTTGCTGTACATGGAGCAACAGTAATATTTACAACTTGTTTTGGATCTATGTTCATTTTAGGACAAAAATAATGCTTAACCAAAGACCCTTGCATAGCTATAGGACTTCTACTAGTTGATATATTAGGGATTAAATTAGGATAAAACGTTTCACAAAACTTTACCCAAGAAGGACAACAAGAAGTAAACATAGGTAATGAACCATTATTTTTAATTCTATGTAATAATTCACTAGCTTCTTCCATAATAGTTAAATCAGCACCAAAAGTAACATCAAATAT
>JBOFSX010000187.1:0-4972 GCA_051651765.1 Anaeroplasmataceae bacterium
ACTAGATTTCAAATTGGTTTAGCTATTGATATAAAACAACCTGATTTAGAACATAGAGTTACTATATTAAAAAGAAAATTAGAAGAATCTATTAGTGATGGTAAAACTGTCACAGATGAATGTTTAGAATACATAGCAACTAATTTTTCTAATAATGTTCGAGAATTAGAAGGAGCGCTTAGAAGAGTTTTATCATATTGCGTAATAATGAACCTAGATGCAGATTTTAATAATGCTAAAGAAGCATTAGCGGCACTATTGAAAAATAAAACATTAGATGGTTCTGAAGATAAGTATGAAAATGTAAAAAGTGTTGTATCTTCCTTCTATAATATTACCGTCGAAGACTTAGAAGGTAAAAAAAGAACCAATAATATAATAATTCCTAGACATATAGTTATGTATATTTTAAAAAATAGTTTTAATTTACCTTATAAACAAATAGGGAAGCTTCTTGGTAATAGAGATCATTCAACAGTAATAGCAGCTTGTGCTAAAATAGAAGATGAAATGAAAGTAGATGAAAAACTTAATTTAGCTATAACTACAATAACAAGAAAAATTAATAGTTAATAACTTACAATTATAAACATTTTATGTTATTATAATATAACAGTATAGCGTTGTTTTTTTGAGTTATCAACAATCCACACTTACTTATTATTATTATATATTAAATAAATATATATATTAGGAAGGAAATTATAAAATGAATTTTAAAATTGATAGAAATGTTCTTTTAGAAAACTTAAATATTGTTTCTAGAGGATTACCTAGTAAAACACCCATGCCTATTTTAAATGGTATAAAAATGGAAGTAACAAATAAAGACATATACTTAACTAGTTCTAATATGGATATATCTATAGAAGTAATATTATCTGATTCTTCTTTAGAAATTAAAGAAATTGGTAATGTTGTAGTTCCTGGTAAATTACTTATTGAATTAGTTAGAAAATTAAATTCTAAATTTATTAGCTTTAACCTTATTGATAACAAAATACTTAATATAACTGCTGATAGAGGGGAATATAAATTAAATATTATGGATGTTCTCGATTATCCTAATATTAATTTTATAAATCTAGACAAACCTCTTTCAATTCAATCTAAAGTTATAAAAAATATAGTAAAAGAAACAGTTTTTGCTACTTCGCAAAATGAAAAAAAACCTATCTTAACAGGTGTTAATTTTAAATTAAAAGATAATGTATTAAAAGCTGTTGGTACAGATTCATATAGATTAAGTCAAAGTACTACTATTATTGATAAAGAATTTGATCCAATTAATATAACAGTACCTAATAAATCTTTAGATGAACTAAGTAAAGTAATTGATAACTATAATGATGTAATTGATTTATATTTTTCTAGAGAAAAATTTTTAGTTAAGTTTAAAAATATAATATTTCAAGCTAGATTACTTGAAGGAAGCTTTCCTGAAACAGATAGACTAGTAGAAGTAACTTCACCAATTAGTATTATTTTTAATAAAGATGAGTTATTAGAGTTAGTAGAAAGAGTAAGTATACTAAGTCCTAAGGATAAAGAAAAAGAATTAACTTATAGCATTGTTAAATTAGAAATAAATAAGGAAAAAAATGTTGAAATTATATGTAATAATTCATCTGTTGGAGATGCAAAAGAAGAAATATCACCAATAAATATTAACTGTAATGAAACTATTAAAATAGGATTTAGTTCTAAATATTTAATAGAAGCACTAAGAGCATTTGAAGAAATAGAAGTTTTAATTGAGTTAAGTTCTGATACAAAGCCTTTCATTATAAAAAATAATAAAAATAATGATTTAATTCAAATTATTTTACCGGTTAGAATGGATTAATAAAGTTTATAAAAAAAAGTATTAAAAGTCTTTCATTTGAAAGATTTTTTTATTTTTAAAAGTATATAAAAGCAAAATTTAACGTTTTTATTTTTTTAGGTATTGTTATTAATAAAAAAATAAAAACTAAAAATATACCAATTTAAATACGTTTTATGATATAATTATAATAGGTGATTATATGGAAATGATAAAAATTGATACAGAATATATAACTTTACAACAACTTCTTAAAATATCTAACACTATTTCATCAGGAGGAGAGTCCAAATTTTATCTTTCTACTTATAAAGTTTACGTGAATAATGAGTTAGAAAATAGAAGAGGAAAAAAACTTTATCCTAATGATGTTGTGATTATTGAAAAAGTTGAATACAAAATTATTAAAAATGATTAAAAATATAAATTTAATTAATTATAGATTATTTGATAAATTAAATATTGAAATTGATAAAAAATTGGTTATATTGATTGGTAACAATGCAAGTGGTAAAACTTCTATTTTAGAATCAATATATTTAATGTCTACAACTAAGAGTTCTAGAACAAACAATTTTAAAGAAATAATTAGTTTTGAAGAATATAATTCTATTATAAAAATTAATTTTGACAATAACATGTATGAAATGGTTTTATCAGATCAAGGTAAATACATTAAGTTTAATAATATTGTACAAAAAAAAGCTAGTGATTTTATTGGTAAGATAAAATCAGTAATGTTTACCCCAACAGATATAGAATTAATAAATGGATCTAATAAGGAAAAAAGAAATTTTTTGGACATTCAGTTATCTATTTTAAATAAAGAATATATTAATGTATTAAGAGAATATAAAAAAATAATAATTGAAAGAAATGAATTATTAAAAAAGTTTAATAATTCATACAAAGAATACTTATTAATTATAGACAATAAACTAGTAGAATATAATGTGTATATTTTAAATGAAAGAAAAAAAATAATGTTAGATATAGAAAAAAATATGAATGATATTATTATGAAAATAACAGGATTAAATTTAACTGTCAAATACTACTCTAATGTTAATATTGATACGCTAAGAAAAGATATTAATAATAATTTAGAAAAAGATTTAATTTATAAAACAACAAGTATAGGAATTCATAAAGATTATTACGAATTATTTTTAGATAATAAAGATGTTAAAAAATATTCTTCACAAGGACAATTAAAAATTTTAGCAATATCACTTAAAATTGCACTATATTATATTATAGAAAAAAAATTTAATGAAAAACCAATACTTTTACTAGATGAAATATTTTCTGATTTAGATGATTTAAAACAATTAGAAGTAATTAAATTTTTACTTAATAATGAACAAACATTTATTACAACAACTAATATCGATTTAATTCCAGAAGATATTAGAAATTTATCACAGATTATAAAAATAGGAGATTAAATATGAGTACAGAAAATTATAGCGCATCCAATATACAAGTCCTAGAAGGATTAGAAGCAGTAAGAAAAAGACCAGGTATGTATATTGGTAGTACAAGTGAAAGAGGATTACATCACCTAGTATGGGAAATTGTAGATAACTCAATTGACGAAGCTTTAGCTGGCTTTGCTACTCACATTGAAATTGAAATCCTTAAAAATGATATTATTAGAGTAACTGATGATGGTAGAGGTATGCCTGTTGATATTCATCCTAAAACTGGAAAATCTGCAGTTGAAACAATATTTACAGTTTTACATGCAGGAGGAAAATTCGGTGAAGGTGGAGGATATAAAGTATCTGGAGGACTTCATGGGGTAGGTGCATCTGTAGTTAATGCTTTAAGTGAATACTTAAACGTTAAAGTTGTTAGAAACAAGAGATTATACGAGCAAGAATTTGTTAGAGGAAAAATTTCATATGATCTTAGAGATTTAGGAGAAACTGATCTTCCTACAGGAAGTACAGTTACTTTTAAAGCTGATCCTGAGATATTCACAGAAACTACAAAATATAATTTTGAAACATTAAGACATAGAGTTCAACAATTAGCATTTTTAAATAAAGGATTAAGTATAACTATTAGTGATCTTAGAGATGATAATAACCCAATTGTATTAAATTACTGCTATGAAGGTGGTATTACAGAATACATTAAATTTATTAATAGTGGTAAAACAGTTATTCATAAAGATGTTATATATTGCGAAAATAAAGTAGATGATATTGAAGTAGAGGTAGCTATTCAATACAACGATTCATATAGCGCAAATATATATTCATTTACAAATAATATACATACTCACGAAGGTGGAACACATGAAGAAGGATTTAGAAGTTCACTTACAAGATGTATTAATAAATACGCTAGTGAAAACAAATTTCTTAAAAATGATGATCCATTAGTTGGAGAAGATGTTAAAGAAGGTTTAACAGCTATTATATCTGTAAAACATCCTAATCCTCAATTTGAAGGACAAACTAAAACTAAATTAGGTAATAGTGAAGTTAGACAAATTACATCTAAAATATTTAGTGAAGCACTTGAAAGATATCTTTTAGAACATCCAAGTGAATCAAAACAAATAATTGAAAAATGTTTATTATCTTCAAGAGCAAGAATAGCAGCTAAAAGAGCAAGAGAAGCAACAAGAAGAAAGTCTCCTTTAGATGGGCTTTCATTACATTCTAAATTAGCTGACTGTAGAAATAGAGAACCGGAAAAATGTGAAATGTATTTAGTCGAAGGGGACTCAGCAGGTGGTTCTGCTAAACAAGGACGAAACTCTGAGTTTCAAGCAATACTTCCATTACGTGGTAAAGTATTAAATGTTGAAAAAACAAGATTAGACAAGGCTTTAGAAAATAAAGAAATACTTTCTATGATTCAAGCTATAGGTACTGGTATTCATGATGACTTTAATATTGATAAAGCAAGATACCATAAAATAGTAATAATGACCGATGCAGACGTAGACGGTGAACATATATGCATATTACTTCTTACTTATTTCTTTAGATTTATGCCAAAACTTATAGAAGCAGGATACATATACATAGCCATGCCTCCTTTATACAAAGTACAAGCTGGTAAAAAAGCTAAATATGCTTATTCTGATGATGAAAAAGATGTAATTATAAAAGAGTTTAATGAAAAATG
>JBOFSX010000188.1:0-2275 GCA_051651765.1 Anaeroplasmataceae bacterium
AATAAGTGTAATATTAGAGTTTTCAATTTTCACAACCGTAGATGCAAGGTTAGATGAAATTAACAATTCATCTTTGTATATATGATCAACCTTATCTAAATAATCTTTAACTATTAATTCATATTCATTTAATGGTTGCGTACCACTTTCATTAACGCTTGTAGTGGCTAAAGGACCAAACTCATTAAGTAAATTTATAGCTTGCTTATGATTAGGTATTCTTACAGCTATATATTCTAAATTCATAACTTCTTTAATTCTTTGATTTGCCTTCAAAATAACCGATAGAGGGCCTGGAAGAAATTTACTTATTAACTTGTTAGATAATTCATCAACTATAGCAATACTATTTATTTGTTCTAAACTAGAACATAGTACTGCCAATGGTTTATTTAAATCTCTATTTTTAATTTCGTATATTTTTTGTATGGATTGTCTGTCATAAACTGAGCAACCAATTCCATAAACTGTATCTGTTGGAAATATAATAATTTTGTTCATAATTAAAACCCGTTAATAATAAAAGTCATTCTATCTTTATTTTGTAAATCTTTTTTAGAGATTATAGTAGCATTAGGAAAATATCGCAGTGCTAAGTTTTTTATTTCTATAGCTTTATCAAATGCATGCTCAAAACATATGATTGATTTGTCATTTAATATAAGATTAGCTTCTTTAAGAATTATTCTATAAAACTTCAATCCATCTTCACCACCAAATAAAGCTAAATTCGGTTCATTATCTTTAACTAAACTCATTACATTTTCTTCATTAGGAATATAAGGCGGATTAGATACAAGTATATCAAATTTAGATTTTCTTAAAGGTTCTAACATATCACCTTGAATAAATTTAACATTGGCTTTTAACTTATCATTATTTGATTTAGCTACTTTAAGTGCATCAAAACTAATATCTGTTGCTGTAACATTTATATTTTTTTCTTCCAAAGCTAATGTGATAGCTATACATCCTGAACCTGTACCTATATCACATAGTTCTATTTTCTTATTTAAAAAATATTCATCATATAATGATAATATATTTTCTACTAACTCTTCAGTTTCATATCTAGGAATTAATACATCACTTGATACATTAAATTCATAACCATAAAAATCACTTTTACCTACTAAATACTGAATAGGTATATTTTCATTGATGTGTTGAGAAATTAAGTTGTTAAATTGAAATAATACGTCATCTTTAATTTCAGAATTTATTTCTTGAAATAATTGCGGAGATGTTAATGCTGATACATGCATTAATGCAATGTATGCAACAGATTCTTCTTTTTGGTTAATTAATAATTTTTCTTTTGCTTGGTTTAATGCTTCATTATATGTCATAGTATTTTTAAGAAAAAAGCGAATTAACTATTAGTTATTTCGCTTAGCATTCTCTTTTGCACCTCATTAATCAATTCTGGAATTATTAAATCTAATTTTCCGTCAATAACAGCATCTAATCGTTGAATAGTTAATCCTATTCTATGATCTGTAATTCTATTTTGAGGATAGTTATAAGTTCTTATCTTTTCACTTCTATCTCCCGAACCAATTAAAGCTCTTCTTTCTGTTTCTTCTTTAGAAAGTTTTTCTTGATTGATTTGATCGAATAATCTTGCTTTTAGTAAAGCTATTGCTGAAGCTTTGTTTTCATGTTGAGACTTACCAGTTTGACAAGCTACAGATAAACCAGTTGGAATATGAGTTACTCTTACTGCTGATTTTGTCGTATTAACTGATTGACCACCAGGACCACTAGAACAGAAAGTATCATATTTAAGATCATTCATATCTAAATCGAAATCAATTTCTTCTGCCTCAGGCATAACTAATACAGTCGCTGTTGATGTATGTATTCTTCCTTGAGCTTCTGTTTGAGGAACTCTTTGAACTCTATGTGCACCTGATTCATATTTCATCATTGAATAAATAGAATCACCCTTCATCATGAATTGAATTTGAGTAAAACCACCCATCTCTGATTGCATTGAATCTAATACTTCAATTTTCCAACCTTTACTCTCAGCATATTTAGAATACATTCTAAATAAGTCACCAGCAAATATGTTAGCTTCATCTCCACCAGCCGCTCCTCTAATTTCAAAAATAACATTTTTATCATCATTAGGATCTTTTGGTAAAAGAAGTATCTTAAGTTCTTCTTCAATTCTAACTAAAGCTTCTTTAGCTTCGTTTAATTCAATTGATGCCATTTCACTTATTTCTTTATCACTATCTGAAGCCATAACTTCTAAATCAGGAATACT
>JBOFSX010000189.1:0-3541 GCA_051651765.1 Anaeroplasmataceae bacterium
TGTGATGCTGAAGATATTTCGACTGATGAAGATGGATTTGTAACTATAATTGCGGATCCATCAGAAGCTAACAAAATTTCTAATGCTCTAGAATCGTGTGGTAAAGAACTTGAATTTGAAGAAGAGGGAACTAACCTAATAGCAGCAACTTATCAAAAACTTGATAAAGAATCTGAAGAAAAATTCAATAGAATGATTATGATGTTAGAAGAACTTGATGATTTTCAACAAGTTTATCATAACGCTATCTTATCAGAATAAAAAAGTTAGATTTATAAAGATTGGAAAATTAAAATGAAGACAATTATAGATAAAGATCAATTTAATAGAATGTTAAAAAGAATTACACATGAGATTATTGAAAAAAATGATAATCTTAAAGATATTGTCTTAATTGGTATTAAAAATAAAGGAGTACCTATAGCGAAATTTCTAGCATCTACAATTAAATCGTTAGAAGATATCGATATTGAAGTTTTAGAAGTAGATACAGCAAACTTTAGAGATGATAAAAAAAAGATTATTGACTCGGATTACAAGTTTAATCACAATGTAAATGAAAAGGTAGTAATACTTGTAGATGATGTTTTATATACTGGAAGAAGTGTGAGAGCTGCTATGGATGCAGTTTTAGAAAATTCGAGACCATCCAAAATAGAATTAGCTGTTTTAGTTGATCGAGGACATAGAGAATTACCAATTAGAGCGGACTTTGTTGGAAAAAACATTCCAACTAGCAAGTCAGAAAGCGTTGTTGTTGATTTTGCTAATTTAATAGTTACTCTTAAGTAGCTTAATATCGGGTGATTAAATGAAAATATCTATTCTAATTAATGATACTAATTTAAAGTATAAATATAATTCTATTATTAATAAAGCGGTTTATAAAATATCTTTTACTGAATTAAACGATATAGATTCTAATTTGCTTAAAATAGATGCTGATATTATTATTGCTCATCATTCTTACATAAAATCAAATTATAAAATTTTAGATAAACTTGTAATGTTAAATAAATTTCAAATTATTTATGTTTCAAATGGACATGATGATGGTTTACTATACAACTTGATTTTTAATAAAAACTTTCTTTTGTTGTATGATCATAACATTGAATCTATTAATCAATTTATTAGTTTACAACTAAAATATTTTAAACAAACAGATTTATTAGAAAATAAGATTTATACTCTAGAAGATAAACTTAAAGAAGAATCTATTATTAAAAAGGCTAAACTTCATTTAATGAATATCAAAAAAATCACAGAAGAGGAAGCTTATAAGTTAATTCAAAAAAGTGCAATGCAAAATAATACAACAAAATTAAATATATCAAAAAAAATATTAAATATTTAATTTACAACTTAATCAATTTGTGTTAATATAATTTTATAGCAAAGACGCTTAAAGATATAACCAGCAAGGATGCATACATGCATCCTTTTTTTTATTTTTTAGCGCAAGAAGGAGAAAATATGAATTATACAAAAGATAATATCAGAGAATTATGTATTAATGAGAATATCAAATATATCCGTATGCAATTTACAGATATGATGGGAATGCTAAAAAATGTAGAAATTCCTATTACAAGACTTGAAGACGCTCTTTCAAACGAGGTTATGTTTGATGGATCGTCTATAGAGGGGTTTGTAAGAATACACGAAGCAGACATGTTTTTACATCCAGACTTAAATACTTTTCTAATATTAAGTTGGGAAGATACTTCATATGGTAAAGTAGCGCGCTTTATATGTGATGTTTATAAACCTACAAAAGATGGAGGTCGCGTACCTTTTGAAGGTGATCCTAGATATGTTTTGAAAAAAAATATAGAGCAAATGCATAAAATGGGATATGATGCATTTAATGTTGGGGTAGAACCAGAATTTTTCTTATTTAAATTAGATCAAAGAGGTAATCCAACATTAGAGTTTAACGATAAAGGTGGATACTTTGATATATCGCCAATTGATTGTGCTGAAGATTGTAGAAGAGACATTGTTCTAGAACTTCAAAAAGTTGGTTTTACAGTTGAAGCTGCTCATCATGAAGTTTCTACAGGTCAGCATGAAATTAATTTTAAGTTTAATAATGCATTAGAATCTGCTGATAGTGTTCAGACGTTTAAGATTGTAGTTAAAAATGTAGCAAGAAGACATGGATTACATGCTACATTCATGCCGAAACCAGTTGCTGGAATTAACGGAAGTGGTATGCACGTAAATTGTTCACTTATGACTGGAAACAAAAATGCATTCTATGATGAAAAGACTGATAATCAATTAAGTGAAGTTGCTAATAAATGGATATCAGGAATTCTTGCTCATGCAAAAGGATTTTGTTTAATAACTAATCCAATAGTTAATTCGTATAAAAGAATAGTTCCTGGTTTTGAGGCGCCTTGTTATATTTCATGGTCTGATTCAAATCGTAGTACAATGATTCGTATTCCTGCTAGTAGAGGTATGAAAACACGTACAGAAGTAAGAAGTGTAGATGTTGCAGCGAATCCTTATTTAGCATTAGCAGCTATATTAAGTGCTGGATTAGATGGTATAAAAGGAAACTGCAAACAAGTTGCACCTATCTATGATAATTTGTTCAAATGTTCTAATATGGAAAGAGAAAAATTAGGTGTAGGAAGTTTACCTGAAAATCTTAAAGCAGCTATTGATGCTTTTGTAAGTGATAAATTAATTTATAAAGCAATGGGTGAACATATCAGCGAAAAATTTGTTGAAGCTAAACTTGTTGAATGGGATGAGTATAGAAAAGAAGTTCATGCATGGGAGATTGAAAAGTATATACATAAATATTAATTATAGTTGATATTTATTATATTTATGGTAAAATATTATAAGTAAAACTTACTATGGTTTTTAAAACTATGGAGGAAGGAGAAAAATATATGAAAAAAGGAATACATCCAGATTATAAAACAGTTTCAGTAACATGCACAACATGTGGAAATGTTTTTGAAAACGGTTCAGTTTTAGACGAAATCCGTATTGATACTTGTTCTAATTGTCATCCATTTTATACTGGTAAACAAGCATTTACTCAAGCTGATGGAAGAGTTGAACGTTTCAACAAAAGATATAATATTAAAAAATAACAAAAAAGCATTTCTTTATGAAATGCTTTTTTATTAAAATAGGTGAATTATGTATAATGAATTAAATATCAGATTTATGAAAGAAGCCATTAAACAAGCAAAAAAAGCTTACAAAATTGACGAAGTACCAGTAGGTTGTGTTATCGTTAAAGGTGATGAAATAATAGCTAGAAGTTATAATAAAAGAGAGCAAACGCAAAACTCTTTAATGCATGCAGAAATAATAGCTATTGATAAAGCATGTAAAAAATTGAATTCTTGGAGACTTGATGAATGTGACATCTATGTTACATTAGAGCCATGTGCTATGTGTGGTGGTGCTATAATTCAATCAAAATTCAAAAACGTTTACTATGCCGCACCAGATATAAAGACAGGATCATGTGGTGGAAAATTTAATTTATTTGATATAAAATTTAATT
>JBOFSX010000190.1:0-4549 GCA_051651765.1 Anaeroplasmataceae bacterium
ATTTTAGAAACTCTGGAGTAGAAGTTAAAGTTATTTCAGGAGATAATCCTTTATCAGTTTCTAAAGTAAGTGAAAAAGCAGGTATTGAAAATGCTAACGATTATATCTCTCTTGATGGACTATCTGATGATGAAGTAAGAAGAGTAGCTAATTCATATACTGTTTTTGGTAGAGTTAGCCCTTATCAAAAAAGAATTTTAGTTCAAACATTAAAAGAAAATAAAAAAACTGTTGCTATGACTGGTGATGGTGTTAATGATATTCTTGCTTTAAAAGAAGCAGATTGTTCTATAGCTGTAGCTTCAGGTAGTGAAGCCGCAAGAAATGTAAGTCATTTAGTGCTACTAGATTCTAACTTTGATTCTATGCCTAAAGTAGTTGCTGAAGGAAGAAGAGTTATTAACAATGTTGCTAAGGTTGCGTGTTTATTCTTAACAAAAACAATATTCAGTTTACTATTAGCTATATATGCTTTAAATATGGATGGTACATATCCAATAAGTACAAATCAGTTATTAATGATCGACTTCTTATGTATAGGTGCTCCTTCATTTTTCTTAATATTAGAACCTAATAACTTAATTGCTAAAGGTAATTTCTTCTTAAATATTATAAAAGGTGCATTGCCGGGAGCAATAGTAATACTTATAAATTCGATTATGGTATTTGCTCTTGCTTCTGAATTAAATATGAATGCTCAAGTTCAATCTACAGTAATAGTAGTTACAGCTACATTTACAAGTATGATGGTATTGTTACAAACATGTAGACCTTTTACTTTTTTTAAAAAGACCATGTTCGTAACACTATTTTCTGTCTTTGCATTAATCACTGTTTTATTACCTCAATTTTTTGATTTTAATCCCTTAACAGGAATCGGAGATTATTATGACTCTAGTTTAAGAGTAGAAACAATTGAAGAAGTTCCTAGTATAAGTATAAGTGCTGAAGGAAGATATGTTGTAAATGGACAATATACATCTAAAACTTACTCAGGTGCTGGATTAGTTAAAAAGAATAATGGTGGATATTTATATATCAATAACCAAAACATTGAATATAAAATCGAACCAAAAGCATCTTATGCTTTTGAAGATACAAACTTCAATGTTTCAAATAATGATTTACTAATTGTTGACTCATATATAACAAAAGTTAAGTATGATGAAAGACTTACATATGATATGAGAATATTGCCGAATGGTGATGTTGTGTTTAATGGTTATTTTACAGGACTTAATATTTTACCTGAGGTACAAATAGAAAGTGGTAAATTCATCATTAATGGAGTACTAACAGATATAACTACAGATTCTGGTACAGTGCAAAAAGTTGAAATATATGATAATAAACTACATATAAATAATTCTAAAGTAGAATATACTATTGAAAAACCAATAGTATCTTACGTTGAAATAGAAGATGGTTTAATGGCTAATACATTTTATTTTGCTGTTGGGGGACATGCTACAGAGTATACTAAACAACAGATAAGAAATGAAAACATTTCTATATCTATTTCTGAAGATTCTGATTTTAATTATTTATTTACAAAATCTGGAGTAACAACTACTTCTGAATTTACATACTCTCTAGATATCGAAAGATCTAAAGAAGGTAAATATGTTTTAGATGGTACTTATACTGATTTTGATTCTAACGGTGATAGAAATACATTTACATTAAGTGTTGATGAAAATGGATACTTAATTATTAATGGAGTTGAAACTAATTTTAAAGTAAATCTAATAATTACCATTGGTGGTACAGTACAAAGATTAACTTTAAGTTCTATACTATTAATGGTTACACTATGTGTGCTATCTCTTCCTTTAATTGAATTATTGAAACAAATAATTCCTTGGATTAGAAGCCAGATAAAGAACGCTTTAAATTTACTTAATAAATTATAAAAAAAAGATTAGTCTATTTTAGACTAATCTTTTTTATGTATTGTTATTATGGTATAATGTTATTAGATGAAACAAGGTGAACACATGATAAAAATTTATGGAAAAAACTGTATTTATGAAGCTATAAAACAAGATGATAGAATTAATGAAATATTTGTATTAGATTCTTTTGTGCAAAAAGAGAAAAACTTTGTTGATATGTTAGATTCTAAAAAAATCAAATATAAAATCAAAGATAAAAAGTTTATGGATGCGAATTTTCAAACACATCATCAAGGGATAGCTGCATTTGCTAAAGACTACGAATTTAAAGATATTGAAGATGTCTTAAATAAAGCAAAAAGTGATAGAAAAATTATTTTAATCCTTGATGGAATAAATGATCCACATAATTTTGGAGCAATTATTAGATCTTGTGATGCTTTTTCAGTTGACGCTATAGTCATTCCTAAAAATAGAAGCGTTACTATTACTGAAAGTGTAGCAAGAGTATCTACTGGGGCAATTGAATATGTAGATATAGTACAAGTTAATAATTTGAATAATACAATTGCTAAGTTAAAAGATAACGGTTTTTGGATTGTAGGAACTGATGCATTAGCTACACAGACAGCTTCAGATATTGATAAAAGTTTAAATATAGCTGTTGTTATTGGTTCTGAAGGATTTGGTATTTCTAAGCTAGTCAAAAAACAATGTGACTACACAATTAAAATTCCTATGACAGGACATGTAAATAGTTTAAATGCAAGTGTAAGTGCAGGTATTATAATAGCTTTATTAAAGTAATTTAATAAGGGAGTGAAAGAATGATTTTTTCTTCAATAAATGATTATGAACTAATCTATTTGATAAATGATATGAATGAAAAAGCTCTTGAACTAATGTATAAAAAATATTCTTATTTAATAAATAAAAAAGTATATGAAATGGGTCTTAATTTAAATTATAAAGATGACTTTATGCAAATTGGCTACATTTCCTTAAATACTGCTTTAAATACTTTTAATGAAAAGTACAATAAATCTTTTTTTAAATATTATGAATTAATCTTAAGAAGAGATTTAATAAGACATAATATTAAATTTTCTAAGTATGATCTTTCCGTCGAAGATGATGTGATAGATTATATTGCTTGCGAAGACAAGGTTGAATTTAATGAGAAGTTTGATATAGATACTTCTATATTTAACAAGATAGAACTTTTAGTGTTTAATGATATTTATGTATACAATTTGTCGTATGATGAGATTGTTTTAAAACATAAAATCACAAAAAAATATCTTTATAATAGAATAGAAGCTATCAAACTGAAGTTAAGAAGAAAGTATAATTTTAATACTTGATATTTTTTTTGGCACTCATATATTGACAGTGCAAGTTGATTTATGTATAATATATTTAGAGTTTCAAAAAAGGAGTGTTAATATGGCAAAAAATATAAAATTTAAAACTGAAACTAAAAGATTATTAGACTTAATGATTAACTCTATTTATACCAATAAAGAGATTTTTTTAAGAGAGTTGATATCAAATTCATCAGATGCTTTAGATAAACATCACTTTTTAAGTCTAACTAATGACAAAATTAAATCTTTAGGATATGAGATTGTTGTTGAGTGTAATAAAGAAAATAGAACTATTACTATAACAGATACTGGTATAGGATTTACATACGAACAACTAAATGACCATTTAGGTACTATAGCAAAAAGTGGATCTAAAGAATTTATCGAAAAAATAGAATCGTCAAAAGATAAAGATAAAGTTGATATTATAGGTCAGTTTGGTGTAGGATTTTACTCTGCTTTTATGGTCGCAGAAGAAGTTGAAGTAAAAACTAAATCTCCATTAAGCGATAAAGGATACATTTTTAAATCAGAAGGGTTAGAATCTTACTCTATAGATGAGTTAGATAAAACTGTTGATGGTACTGAGATTGTAATTCATTTAAAGGCTAATGATGATAATTACGACTATGATTCATTTTTAGATGAATATAAAATTAAAGAATTAATTAAAAAGTACTCTGATTATGTTAGATATCCTATTAAAACTTGGGTTTCTAAATATATACCAGCTGAAAAAGAAGGAGAAGAAGGATCTACATCTTTATCACTTGAAGTAATCAATTCTATGATACCTTTATGGAAAAAATCTAAATCAGAGGTTACAGAAGAAGAATTAAATACATTTTATAAACAAAAATTTATGGACTTTCAAGACCCATTAACAAGTTTATTTGTTAATGTGGAAGGAATGATTACATATAATGCATTAGTATTTATTCCTAGAAAATCACCGTTTGCTATGGATGATAGAAATGAAAGAGGTCTTCAGTTATACACTAAAGGTGTATTCATCTTAGAAAAATGTAAAGAGTTAATTCCTGAGTATTTAAGATTTGTAAAAGGATTAGTAGATTGCTCTGATTTAAGTTTAAATATAATTCGTGAGATGTTACAAGAAGATAGAATGCTAACTAAAATATCTACTAACATTGAAAAGAAAATATTATCTGAATTATCTAAACTTTTAGCTAATGATAAAGCGAAGTATGAAGAGTTCTATAAAGAATACGGATTAAATCTTAAATTTGGTGGATATGAACAAAATGGTGCTAAAAAAGATTTATT
>JBOFSX010000191.1:0-8606 GCA_051651765.1 Anaeroplasmataceae bacterium
TTTTATCTAAGTCTATTTTGGATACAAACGTTCCTACATAAGGGACTACACGTAGTAACCCTTCCTGCTCTAACTTTTTAAACATATCTCTTATTGGAGTTCTTGACAATTTATACTTTTCACTAGCGTCAGTTTCACTTAACATAGTATCTGGTTCTATATTTAAATAAATTATATCATTCTTTATATCTTCGTACACTTCGTCTCTAGACATTTTCTTCAAACATCTCACCTCAAACCTTATCTAACAATTGATCCTTTATCTAAAGTTGATGTAATAACTTCCAACTTAGTATCATCTGCATTCGATGCGCACAGAATCATACCATGAGAACTAACACCTCTTAAGTTAACTGGTTCTAAATTTTTTACAATAACTACATTCTTACCAATCAATTGACTAGATTCATAGAATTTTGCAATTCCTGAAACAATAGTTCTTACTTCACTATCTATATCTACTTCTAAAACAAGTAATTTGTCAGCTTTATCATGCTTTTTACATGATTTAATATGCCCTACAACTAATTCTACTTTATCAAATTCTTTAATATTAATCAAATTTGTAGGAGTTGATTCTTCTACTTTTTCATTTTCTAAAACTAAATCTAATACATCTTTATTAACATCTAATCTTCTAAATAAAATAGGTCCACTTATTACATTATAATCTTTTTCATTAGTAAAAGACAACAAAGAATCAAAACTATTATTTTTTGAGTTTAGTTGTTCAAATATTTTTTTAGATGTTTCAGGAACAATAACTTCTAACATTACAGCTAAGTGTCTAATAGTTTCAAGTAAATGATATAGTACATTTTCCAATACGTCTTTTTTACTTTCATCTTTTGCTAAAACCCAAGGTTCTGTTTCATCTACATATTTATTTGCTCTTCTAGCTAATTTCATAATAGTTTCAGTAGCATCACAAATCTTGTATTCTTCCATACTTGAAACATACTCTTTATACGTATCTAAACATAAATTCTTAAGTTCTTTATCAAAAGACAATAATTCACCTTTATACGATACTTTTGAATCAAAATATTTTGCAGACATAGATACAGTTCTAGATACTAAATTACCAAGTGTATTAGCTAAATCTGTATTACTTTTTTCACATACCAACTCATATGTTAGATTTCCATCTTGTGCATATGGTATAGAACTTAAAACATAATATCTTACTGCATCTTTACCAAATATACTAATTAGTTGGTCTGTATATATTACATTACCTTTACTCTTACTCATTTTATTGTGATTCATTAAAATCCAAGGATGACCAAAAATTTGCTTAGGCAGATCAATTTCTAATGCCATTAATAAAATAGGCCAATATATAGTATGGAATCTAAGAATATCCTTACCAATAACATGTACATCACATGGCCAGTATTTATTAAATTTATCATCTGATTTTGAATCTATCTTATAACCTATACCTGTAATATAGTTCATTAATGCATCTATCCACACATATATAACATGATTATCTTCAAAACTTACAGGTATTCCCCACTTATAAGAGGATCTAGAAACACATAAGTCTGGTAACTGTTCTTTTAAAAAGTTATTTAACATTTCATTTTTACGTGATTCAGGTTTTATGAAATCTTTATTTTCATTAATATGTTTAACAAGTCTTTCTTGATATTTAGATAATTTTAAAAAATAACTTTCTTCTTTTGAAAGTTTAACGGTAGCTCCACAGTCTGGACATTTACCTTCTACTAAATCTTTAGTAGTATAATATGACTCACAATCAACGCAATAATAACCTTCATAAACACCTTTATAAATATCTCCGTTTTCATAAAGTTTTTTAAAAGCTTTTTGTACCTGCTCCATATGTGGTTTATCTGTAGTTCTAACAAATTTATCATAACTAATATCAACTGATTTATAAATATCTTTTATTAAAGAAGAAATATTATCAACATGTGCTTTAGGAGTTAGATTTAACGACTCTGCTTTTTGCTCTATTTTTTGTCCATGTTCATCGGTACCAGTTTGAAAAAATACATCAAACCCGGACTTTCTTTTATATCTAACAATAGCATCTGATAAAATAGCCTCGTAAACATTTCCTATATGAGGTTTGCTTGATGTATATGCTATAGCTGTAGTTAAATAAAATTTTTTGCTCATTTAAATTTTCTCCTTAATATTTAATCATTGCTATTAAATAGATTTAACATACATAGAGTATAGTTCTTTTTTGTTAATATTGTAAATAATAGCTATTTCTTTAATTGCGTCAATGCTCTTATATCCTTTACTTATAAGTTCGTTAACTTTGTCTATATAATTAATATTACTGTTATCCTCTTGAATTAAAGGTGATATAAGTAATACTATTTCCCCTTTAATGCTATCTAATTTATCGATTATACTAGATACTTTACCTCTGATAAACTCCTCAAACTTCTTAGTAAGTTCTCTAGCAATCACTATACTAACATCACCTAATACATCATATACATCCTTAAGTGTTTCTAAGATTCTATGAGGTGACTCGTAAAATATATGTGTGCTTGGATCGTTTTTAATTCTTTTTAATTGCTCTACTCTTTTAGTTTTTTTACTGTCAAGAAAACCATTAAAAGTATGAGGCATGGTTGGTAGTCCAGAAGCAACAAGTGCAGTTATATAAGCGCAAGGTCCTGGTATAACTGAAACAGGTATATCATTTTGTACCGCTAATCTAACTAAATTAAATCCAGGATCACTAATAACAGGATTACCTGCATCACTTATTATTGCAATATTTTCACCGTTAAGTAATCTACTAATTATTTCGTTTTCTTTTTTTTCATCAGAAAATTCATGATATGATTCTAGTTTGGTTTTTATGTCGTAGTGATTTAAAAGCACTTTAGAATTTCTTGTGTCTTCTGCAAATATACAGTCAACGCTATTCAGTGTTTTAACTGCGCGAAAAGTAAAATCATCTAAATTACCGATAGGTGTAGCTACTAGATATAGAATAGACTTATTATGATTATAGCTAAAACTTCGATTCATTATTCTTTTACAACTCTAAGCGCTTTTTCTCTAATATCTCTTTCTTCATAAACTATTCTCATTAATTCTTCTCTTTTAGAAGTAGTTATTTGTAAATCTTTTTCTAGTTTTTCTAAAAACAAATGTTCTAAAGTGTTATATAAATCATCTATCATAGTGATTTTTACTAAATTTAAAAATACTATGTTTCTAACTACTTTATTAGATTTTTTGAAAAAATTTATTGTGTCATCAACACTTTTACTTTTTTTGAATGTGTATTCTTCAAATATATCTAATCCAACTTCACCAAACATATTATTTAATATTTTCTTTTCACTTACATTAGGCTCTCCATCTATGTCTATCATGTGAACAGCAATATCTAAGAATTTCAGCTTTTCTTTTCTACTTAATAAACTTAAAAACATATTCTAATTCCCCTTTTTGTAATTATAAATTTTCAAAACTTCTTTAGTAAATGTATTGTCAAAATTGTGGACAATAAGTGGTGAAAGGACTTTAAGACCTCCAACCATTGTAGTTCTTTTTGCTTCTATTAATACATGATTAGCTTCTGTATTTTCTTTTGGATGTACAAATCTAATTTTTTTAGGTTCAAGATTATACTTTCTTAATGTATTCATAATATCTGTCAACCTATCAGGTCTATGAACCATGTAAAATACTCCACTGTTATTTAAAAGTTGGCTTGCTTCATAGCAAAGTTTATCTAAATCAATTAAAACTTCATGTCTTGCTATTGTTTTGTTATCATTGTTATTTATATTTGAAGTTGGATCATATTTAAAAAATGGAGGGTTGCAAATTACAACATCATATTTTTGCCACCCTAATTTTTTATTTATACCAACAATATTATCATGGTATATATTGATTGCATTTTCTAATTTATTCAAATTAATACTTTTAACCGCTAAATCATATGCTTCTTTTTGAATCTCAACTGCATCTATTACAATATTTGTCTTTAAAGTAAGATATAGTGGAATAGGTGCGTTTCCTGTACCTAGGTCTATGATTTTTTTATATTTAGATTTTATATTAACAAAATTAGCCAATAATATTGAATCGATAGAAAAATTAAAGTAGTCAGTATTTTGGTAAATTTTTATGCATGGATATGATAAAAGTTCATTTAAAACTTCCATAGCTACTCTTTGTTTACCTTTATAATTTTTACATCATCATATGTTAGATAACCAAACGTTTCAGTAGTAAAATACCTTACTTTTAATTTTTTGTTCAATACATCACTTGTTAAAACTTTAGCCTTACCATTTTCTGTATCAACTAAGTCACCTGGAATAGGTGCTGTTTTTCTTAATTCAAGATAAGTTTCATTCTCGTAATTAATGCAACACAATAGCTTTCCGCAGTTACCACTTATTTTGGTAGGATTTAATGACAAGCCTTGATTCTTTGCCATTTTAATTGAAACATTGCTGAAATCCATCAAGAATGTTTGACAGCATACAATTAATCCGCAAGGACCTATACCACCAAATGCTTTTGCACCATCTCTTGAACCAACTTGTCTTAACTCTATTCTGGATTTGTATTTATCAATTAAGATTTTAATAAAATCTCTAAAGTCTACTCTTTCTTCTGATTCAAAACTAATTATAAGCTTAGATCTATCAAGTGTGTATTCAACGGTTAGAAGTTTCATATCTAAACATTGGTCCTTAATTAAACTTTTAATTTCCTTGAAATATAAAACTTCATCCGTTTTATTTTTATTTAATTTATTCAAATCATCCTTTGTAGCTATACGTATAACTTTCTTTAAGTCATTAGGTATTTGGTTTTCATCAAGATTAAGGACTTCACCAACGACAGTCCCCACTTCTAGACCTCTAATTGTTTCTACTACAACTTGGTCACCATCATTTGTATCAAATGTTGTAGAAAAAAAGTATCTACGACCCATTTTTTTGAATTTAATTTTACATACCTGCATACGTTCACCTACAATTCTATATTTGTAATTAACTCTAGTAAAGCTGTCTTAATATTAACATTATAATCTAGTGAGTCTCTTATATTAATAATTAATTCTAGATTATGTAAAATATTTTTTTGCCCAATTTTATCTTTGTAATTATTTAGTGTTTTATTTGAATTTTTAAAGCAATCGAATTTATTAATAATGGATGAATGTATTCCTATCAATAATTCTAGATAAATGACAAGATCATCCTTATTTTTAATAATCTTACTCACTTGTTTTATTTCAGATATAAACTCAAACCTATTAGTTTTAAAAAAATAATTCTTTGCATGTTCAATTAATAGAACATTGTTATCGTTATTTATTAAATCAATAGCATAATCAATATCTAATGTAATTAAAGATATGAAACAGTCATCTTCAAATGAAACTTTCTGATTAAATTCTTCTAAGAAAACATCTCTAGTAATCCCGTTGAAATTTACAATTTGACATCTAGATATAATTGTTGGCAATAGTTTAACAATGTCATTTGTAATAAGTATTGCAATTAAATTATCATTAGTTGGCTCTTCAATAAATTTTAACAAGCTATTGGATGCTTGAACATTAATATTTTCAGCATTATTAATTATATAGAATCTCTTTCCTTTTACTAAAGAGGTTTTAGAAAATTCATTTTGAATTTCCGTTACAACTTCTTTTTTAATAACTAAATTATCCTGATCTATAAATAACACATTTGGATGTTTGCCATTAAATATATTTTTACACGTATCACATTCTAAACAGCCATAATTATCACAATAATGTAATGCTGCTAAATAATATGCAACTTCTAGTGCTCCAACACCTTTAGTAGCGTTAAAGATATAAGCATGACTTATTTTATTTTTCAAAAAAATATTTTCAAACATTTCCATTATGTTTTTTTGTTTTTCTAATCTTAATATATTCATCATTATGTTGTTTTTAAGTATTTAGACAATTTTGATAAAACATCAGCTATTACAATCTCAACAGGTTGACTACCATCTATTTTTATAATTCTTTCTTTAAATTCATCACATACCATTAAGTATCCTTCATAAACTTTGTTATGAAAATCTATCGATTCTAAATCTAACCTATCTAAATCATCTCTATTACTAATTCTAGCAAGAGATTCAACCGGCTTAATATCAATAAAAAAAGTAACATTGGGTAGATGCTCCATTGCATAGAAATTCACTGCTTCTATTTTTTCAACACCTAAACCCCTAGCATAGCCTTGATACGCAAGTGAGCTATCAATATATCTATCACAAAGAACTATTTTTCCTTCTTTTAACGAAGGTAGAACAATCTCATTTAAATGTTCTACTCTAGCAGCGGCATATAGTAAAGCTTCAGTTTCTCCACACATATGGTTATTTACGTCTAAAATAATTGATCTTATCTTTTCTGACAAATCAACTCCACCTGGTTCTCTAGTAACTACAACGTTATTTCCTATTACATTCAAATAATCTTTCACTTCATTAATAATCGTTGTTTTTCCTGAGCCTTCAGTACCTTCAAAAGTTATAAATAATCCGCTCATATATCCTCCTAGTAAACTACAGAGTGCAAATATAAACCTTGAGGTTCAGCAACAGAATGTGAAACTCTAGGATCCTTACTTTGTAGTATTGTATCAATTGTATCAATGGTTTTTTTGTTTTTAGATATATCAATCAACAAACCAACCATACGTCTTACTTGGTATTTTAAAAAACCATTTCCTTTAAATACTATTTCTATTATACCATTATTGTTATTAATAAATGCATTATTAATTGTTTTTATAAAATTTTTATTATCGTTTGTTTGGGCACTACAAAATCCTTTAAAGTTATGCGTTCCAATAAATTTACTGATTGCTTCTTCTAGTAAATCTACATCAATTTTATCATCATAGTAGTAATAGTTTGTGGAGAATACATCAATAGAGTTTGTATTAATATAATATCTATATTCCTTTTCGATAACAGAAAATCTAGAATGAAAATCATTACTTACAACTTCTATTTCGTTAACTCTAATATCAGAAGGAAGTCTTGAATTTATAGCATTTTTTAAATTGGTTGTACTTATGTCTATATCTATGTCAAAATGTATAACTTGGCCTCTAGCGTGTACTTTTCTATCAGTTCTCCCAGAACCATATATTTTAATTTCTTTATTGAATATTTTTTTTAAAACACTATTAAAAACTAATTCAATTGTAGGTAAGTCATTTTGAACTTGAAATCCATAGTAATTAGTACCATCGTAAGAAATAGTAAGTTTAAATCTAGTTAATGATTGCTGCATAAATAGATGCTCCTAGTACCGAAATCATTAAAATCAATGAAAAGTAATCCATGAATTTAAATTTTAATAAATCTATTTGAGTTCTCTTGCCATCTATCTCATAACCTCTTGCTTCCATCGCATTAGAAAGATCTTCTGCTTTTTTAAAAGAAATTACAAATATAGGAACAAGCAATGATATTATTTGGGTGATTTTTTCTTTAAACTTTCCTTCACTAAAATCAACACCTCTACTAGCTTGAGCTTTCATTATCTTGTTTGTCTCTTCTATTAAAGTTGGTATAAATCTAAGTGTAAGTGATAACATCATTGAAATCACTCCTACTGGTACTTTAATCAATTTTAATGGTTTTAATAATGCAGAAAGTCCATTATTTATATCTGTTGACATAGTTGTAAATGTTAACAAAGAGCTTATGCTGATCATAAGAATAACTCTAATCAAAATAAATAACCCTCTTTCAACGCCTCCACTATATATTTTTAAAGAATAATCATTGATAATAAAACTATCGAACCTAAATATATATTGAACGAAGAAAATAGAGAATATGGTAGCTATTAAATAAATTAATTTAAATGGTACATACTTAGAAGTAAAAAAATAAAATAATATAACTGCTGCTATTATTAGTATTTGATACAATCCTATTTGAAAATTAACTGTTGCTAACAAATCACCTTCTGAGTTATACATAACTTGCAGCACAAAAGTAAACAATATTAAAAATAGAATAGGTTTAAGTCCTTTGATCATTTTAATAACAGGAATTCTAGTTGTTAAAATAATTAAAATGAAAATCAAAAGAGCAATAGAAATCATTAATATTGTTGGCAGAATAAAAACTACTAACATCGAAATAAAAGTTAACATAATCTTTATTCTTGGATCTAATTTATATATCCAGCTATTACCAGGTATGTATTGACCAATAGTAACATTATTCATGGCAAATCACATCCTTTATAGAAGATATAAGCTGTTTCGTGTTGTAATTGTTATAGCCTATATTAGTACTAAATTTAGCATTAATTACATCAATTGCTTTTAATATATCTGGTTTAACTAAGTTATAGTTGATGTACTCAGACGAACTAAACAAATCTTTACTACTACCATCATATGAAATTTTACCACCAGTTAAGGCTATAACTCTATTTGAATATTTATGTACAATGTTCATATCATGAGTAATTAAAATAATTGTTTTATTAGTTTTATTGTATATATCGTAGAATATTTCCATTATTTCACTTGCTCCTACAGGGTCTAAACCTCTTGTAGGTTCGT
>JBOFSX010000192.1:0-23727 GCA_051651765.1 Anaeroplasmataceae bacterium
AATCTACTAAAGAAAAAACAGAAAAAGATCGTAAAGTTGATACATTAATAAATAAAATATTAGATAATGCTGTAGTTGATGTTCCTCAATCATTAGTAAACGAAAGAGTTGAACAAGTTAAAAATCAATACGAACAACAAGCTAAAATGTATAACATGCCTCTAGAAACTTTATTAGGGTTTATGAATACTACACTTGATGCATTATTAGAAAATGCTAAAGTTAATGGTGAAAGACAAGTTTTATTTAGTTTAGTAATGTCAAAACTAATTGAAACAGAAAAATTAAACCCAACAGACGAAGATATGAAAGCTAGAGCTGAAAAAGATGTTGAAGCTACTAGTAAATCAGTTGAAGATTTAATTAAAGAAAATGGAGATAGATACTATAACGAATTATCATATGATAAAGTAATAGAATTTATCCTTTCAAATTCAAAACAAGTATAATAATAAACTGTCGTTTAATACGACAGTTTTTTTTATAGAAAAACAGTGCTACACATAATTTATATTTATAGTATAATGAAAGTATGAATAATATAATTAGAACTAGAAACATTATAATTTCATCAACATTAGCTGGTATAGCAATAGGTCTAGGTGGCATGGCAAACCTAGCACTAATAGATATGGGAAATCCCATACTAGGAGCTATATTTTTTGCTGTTGGTTTGTTAATAATAATATCGTTTGACTTACACCTTGTAACAGGTAGAGCACCATTCGCTGGAGAAAAGACATTTGAATATATATTAGATCTAATAATAATGGCTATTTTTAACATACTTGGTGCTGTTCTAATGGGATTAGCAGCAAAAACTATATATAAATCAGATGCATTTATAGACATAGCAAATAACTTTGCATATATCAAAGAACAAACATCTATAGGAGTAATTATATTACAATCACTTATTTGTGGAGCATTAGTATTTATATCAGTTCACGGATATAATAAATCTTCTAATAGTGTAGCTAAAATATTGTTTATATTTATTCCAATACCATTATTTATATTAACTGGATTAGATCACTGTATAGCAAACGCATTTAACTTTACAGTTGCTGGGTTTACATGGACTTTATTTATTAAATTATTAGTGTCAGTTATATTTAACTGTATAGGTGGATTTTTATTTTATGAACTATTCAAACTATCTAAAGTAGAAGAACACATTAGATTTATTAATAAACCTACTGAAATAAAAGAAATATCTGACAATGAAAATAAGAAAACAAATAATAAGAATGAAGAAAATTAAATTTTCTTCATTCTTTTCTTTTATATTAACCTTAACTTAACCTTTATTTGTTATAACTATATTATCAAATGAAAGGAGATTTGTTTAATGTTAAGACTAAAGAATATTAAAAAAGAATATAAAACTGCTAGTGGCACAACACTTGCATTAAAAGGTATAGATTTATTTTTTAGAAAAAATGAATTTGTATCAATACTAGGACCATCTGGTTGTGGTAAAACAACTACACTAAACATAATAGGTGGATTAGATAAAGCAACTGATGGAGATTTATTTATAGCAGGTAAATCTACTAAATCTTTTACAGATAGAGACTGGGATGTATATAGAAATCATGAAATAGGATTTGTATTTCAAAGTTATAACCTTATACCTCATCAAACTGTACTAGGTAACGTAGAACTAGCTTTAACAATAGCTGGTATAAGTAAAGAAGAAAGAACCAAAAGAGCCAAAGAAGCTCTTGATAAAGTAGGTTTAACAGTTGAGTATAATAAAAAACCTAATCAATTATCAGGAGGACAATGTCAAAGAGTTGCTATTGCTCGTGCTTTAGTTAATAATCCAACTATATTATTAGCTGATGAACCAACAGGAGCACTTGATACTAAAACATCTGTTCAAATAATGGATTTAATAAAAGAAATAGCTAAAGAAAGATTAGTTATTATGGTTACCCATAATCCTGATATAGCTTCTAAATATTCTACAAGAATAATTAAACTACTAGATGGTGAAGTATTAGAAGATTCTAATCCATATACAGAAAATGAAGAAATTAATGAAGTTTCTTTATATACAGATGAAGAAAAAGGATTATATAAAACTAATAAAGCTAAAATGAGTTTTATAACATCTTTTAAATTATCATTTAAAAATCTATTATCTAAAAGAAGAAGAACAATAATGGCTGCTTTAGCAGGCTCTATTGGTATAATAGGTGTTGCAATGGTATTAGCTTTCTCTTCAGGAGTTAAAACTTATGTAGCAGATATGCAAAATGATATGTTAAGTGGAAATCCTGTATCGATAGATAAATCAGGATTTGATATGAACTCTATGATGGGTTCAATGACTAATGTACAAAAAGCGCAATTAGCTAAAGAATATGGTTTTGTAAATATAGACCAAATGATGGATTATTTAGCTAAAAAATTTGGATCAACAAGTGTAATGTTTAATAACGTTATTAATCAAATGTTAATAGACTTTGTATTGCAAATGCCAAAAGAAGATAGAGCAAGCATTAATCTAGATTACGGTATTGATATGAGTTATAACATATACACAGATATGTTACAAACAAATGGAAACAATAATCTATCATTATCAGCTATAACTAATCTATACCAAGGAATACTAGAACAAACAGAACTAAAAGAATTTTCAAGTATGGTAACTTCTTTTAGTTCTCCATTGAAAGAATTTCCTGCTGATGAAAAATATATTATGACTCAATATAATCAAGTAACAGGAAGACTTCCTAAAAACAAAAATGAAGCTATTTTAGTAGTAGACTCAAATGGTTCTATTTCAGATATCACATTAACTCAACTAGGATACTTTACACAAGAACAATTAGAAAATAAAATATATAAATCTATTAGTAGTGATAAATATGATTCTAATATAGATCCTAAGAAATTTTCTTACAAAGAATTAATGGATAAAAAATATTATTGGTATCCTAATAATGAGGTATATACAAAAACTAATAATGAAATTTTCCCATTTGATTATTCTTATACTAATAAAAACATAAAAAATGGTTTAGAAATTAATATAGTTGGAATTATTGAGTTAGATGCTAAGGTATCTTATGGTAGTCTTGATTCAGGTCTTTACTATCATAACGACTTAACTAAAGAAATGATTGCTACTGCTTCAAAAAGTGAAATGAAAGAATTCTTAGACTCAAAAGATGGATCTTTGCCTACAATAATAGAAAAAGGTGTTGCCTTAAGAGGATTAAGTTATAAATTGCCAATAACATTCGAAGGAAAAGCATTTGAAAAAGTATCTGTTATTGGTAAATCAAACGGAATGACTTCTATGTTAGGTGGTCAAACTACTGTATATACTTTAAGTCTATCAGATATTGGTGGATCAGATATGCCTACATCTATACTTATCTATCCTGATGATTTTAAAGCTAAGGATAAAATTTTAAGATATCTAGATAAATGGAATTCAGATGAAACTTTAGTAATATCTGGAGTTGAAGTAACAGCAGATCAAAGAGAACAAATTACTTATACGGATAAAATAGGTATGATGGCTGGAATGATGGATATGATGATAGAAATGGTTACTATAGCTCTTGTAGCATTTACTTCATTATCACTAGTTGTATCATGCGTAATGATTGCTATAATTACATATATATCAGTAATTGAAAGAATTAAAGAAATAGGAGTAATAAGATCGTTAGGTGGACGTAAAAAAGATGTTAGTGCATTATTTAATGTTGAAACATTATTAATAGGATTAACATCAGGTATTATAGGTGTATCAGTAACTTATCTATTATCCGGATTTATAAATCTTATAGTAGAAAGTCTTGCTGATATTAAAAATATTGCAGCACTACCTTTTTCTCAAGCTATAATAATGATTATAATAAGTGTAGTACTTACTGTAGGTTCAGGATTCATACCTTCATTAAGTGCAGCTAAACAAGATCCTGTTAGAGCTCTTAGAAGTGAATAAATATATATTGAAAATGCTTTTTTAAAAGCATTTTCTTTTCATATATGTTATTATTTAATTAAATGTAGAGGTATTTTATGATTAATGTATTAATAGTAGATGATGAAATAAATATATTAAATCTTATTAAAATAAGACTAAAACAATATAACTATAACTGCTTTACTGCTAATAACGGAAGCGAAGCATTAAATTTATTATATAAAAATCAAATATCCTTAATAATAACTGATATTATGATGCCAGTACTTAATGGATATGAATTTATTAAAACTATTAGAGAAGATGGTTATAATACCCCAGTAATAATGCTAAGTGCAAAAGGAAGTATTATAGATAAAAAAATAGGATTTGAACTAGGTATAGATGACTACATAGTTAAACCATTTGACTTTGATGAACTAATATTTAGAATGAATGCTGTTCTTAAAAGATATAACATTAAATTAGATAATAAGATTGTGATAAACAATCTTATTATCGATTTTAATACATTAACTATTAAAGATGATAAACATGAATTAACACTACCTAAAAAGGAATTTCAATTATTATACAAACTAATATCATATCCTGAAAAATCTTTTACAAAATCTCAATTATTCGAAGAGTTTTGGGGATATGATACCAATACAGAAGAAGATATAGTAAAGGTATATATAAGTAAAATAAGAAGTCAAATACAGGTATTTGACTCAATAGATATAGAAACAATTAGAGGTATAGGTTATAGGGGTATTAAAAATGAAAAATAAAAAAGATAATACAGTATTAAACTTAAAACTAAAAATAGTTCTATCATTTTTCTTTTCATTTTTAACAGTATGTATAATCATATTAGTAGTAGTAGCAATTATATTAAGATTTATACTAGCTGATAAAACAATAAATCATATTAGCTTATTATTAGTTTCTTTATTATTTGTATTAATAACTGGAACACTACTTGGATACATAATAACAAGAAAACAATTTAGAGTAGTTAGTGAAATTAAAAATGTTATTAAAGAAGTTTCTAATGGAAACTTCGATATAAGATTTGAATCTAAAGTACCTAATGGTATATTAGAAAATATTAAACAAGACTTTAATAAAATGATAGACGACTTAAAATATAATTCAGTACTTAAAAGTGATTTTGCTCTTCAATTCTCACATGAATTTAAAACACCTATAGTATCAATTAAAGGTTATGCTGAATTATTAAAAGATATTCTTAATTCAAATAGTGATTTAGATAAAGATTCATTAATTAAATATCTTGATATTATAATTAATGAATCTCAAAGATTATCCGCACTCGCAAATTCCACGCTTTTAATGTCTAATGTAGATAATAACTATATTTTAAAAAGAACAGAATATTCATTAACTAATCAAATTGAAGAATGTGTATTACTTTTAGATAATGATCTAAAACTTAAATCAATTAAAACAAATATAGATATAGATAATGTAGATGTATTTTGTGAAAAAGACTTAATGAAAGAAGTAATACTAAATTTATTAACTAATGCTATAAAGTTTAGTAAAGATAATTCAACAATAGAAATATTTTTAAAAAAACATGACGATGAAGTAAAACTTTCAGTAAGAGATTCAGGTATAGGAATCAATAATAATGACATAAGATATATATTTGATAAGTATTATCAAGCAGATAATACTTATCAAAATAAAGGTATAGGTCTAGGTTTATACATAACCAAGAAAATAATTGATATACATAAAGGAAAAATAGAAGTTAAAAGTATAAAAGACTATGGAACAATATTTGAAATTGTTCTACCAATTTCAAATTAATTATTGATTTTTATACTTAATATATTATAATTAATATAACGTGTTGATGATTAGATTTATAAAAAAACAAACAAGTTAGAGAACATATTATTTGCTGAAAAATATGTAATTGTTTTTATCTGCTACTAATCGTAATGTTAATGTATATCCTGCACTAAAGGATTTTAATTGAGAGCTAGTATTTTTTCTAGAAGTAAGGTGGTACCGCGAATATCATTCGTCCTTACATTTTAGGAAGAATACTTTTTTATTTTTAGGAGGACTTTATGAAAAAATTAAAAAGTTATGAAATAAGACAAATGTGGTTAGACTTCTTTAAAAGCAAAAACCATAAAATAGAAGAAAGCTCATCTTTAATACCTAAAGATGATAAATCATTATTATGGACTAATGCTGGTATTGCACCATTAAAAAAATACTTTGATGGAACACTAATACCTAACAATCCAAGAATAACTAATGCACAAAAATGTATTAGAACAAACGATATTGAAAATGTAGGACTTACAGCTCGTCATCATACATTCTTTGAAATGTTAGGTAACTTCTCTATAGGAGATTACTTTAAAGAACAAGCTATAGACTTTGCTTATGAATTACTAACAAGTAAAGACTACTTTGATTTTGATATAGATAAACTATACTTTACATACCATCCATCTGACATAGACTGTTTAAATAAATGGTTAAGTCTAGGAATTAAAAAGAATCATTTAATTCCATTAGAAGGAAACTTCTGGGAAATAGGTGAAGGACCTTGTGGACCTAATACAGAAATCTTTTATGATAGAGGAGAAAAGTATGGTAAAGAAGGTATTACTCTATTAGAAAATGATTTAGAAAATGATAGATATATAGAAATATGGAATATAGTATTTTCACAATATAACTCTAAAGAAGGAGTAGATAGAAAAGACTATAAAGAACTACCTAAAAGAAATATAGATACAGGGTGTGGATTAGAACGTGTAGCTTGTGTAATGCAAGAAGTAGAAACAAACTATGAAACAGACTTATTCTTACCAATCATAAATGAAATAGAAAAATTATCTAATGTTAAATATACAGGGCAAACATCATTTAAAGTAATAGCTGACCATATAAGAACAGTAGTATTTGCTATTGCTGATGGAGCTATACTTTCAAATGAAGGTAGAGGATATGTACTTAGAAGATTATTAAGAAGAGCAACTAAACATGCTAGAAGTATAAACCTAAATGAACCATTTATGTTTAAACTAGTAGATACTGTTATATCTATAATGGATAAATATTATCCATACCTAAAAAATAATATAGATGTAATTAAAAAAATAATTAAAACAGAAGAAGAAAAATTCTTACAAACAATATCTTCAGGAGAAAAAATCTTTGATACTTTCTCTAAAAAATCTAGTAATAAAACAATATCAGGAATAGATGCATTTACTTTATATGATACATATGGATTTCCTATAGAACTAACAGAAGAGTATGCTAAAGAAATTGGTTTTAAAGTTGATTTAATAGACTTTAAAAAACAAATGGAAAAAAATAAAGAACTAGCAAGAAACGCTAGAAAAGAATCTTCAAACATGAATAAACAGAATGAAGAATACTTAAATTTTAAAGATAACTCTTTATTTGTAGGTTATACAAATACATCTACAGAATCAAAGATTATTAAAATCTTTGATAATAATATAGTATTAGATAAAACACCATTTTATGCTACTAGTGGTGGTCAAGTATCAGATATAGGTTTTATAAATGATGTTAAAGTATTAGATGTTATTAAACTTCCTAACTCTCAACACTTACATATGCTAGAAGAAAACAACTTTAAAGAAAATGATATAGTAAAAGCATGTATAGATGTAGATAATAGAAATAAAATAACTAAAAACCATTCAAGCTTACACTTACTACAATCAGCATTAAAAAAAGTATTAGGAGATCATGTTAACCAACAAGGATCATATGTAACAGCAAACTATGCTAGATTCGATTTTAATCACTTTGAACAAGTTAAAGAATCTGAATTACTAGAAATAGAAAAACTAGTAAATACATATATAAAACAAAACAATAAAGTAGAAGTTAAAGAAATGTCTTTAACTGATGCTAAAAAATTAAATGCTACAGCATTATTTGATGATAAGTACACAGATAACGTAAGAGTAGTTAATATGGATGTAAGTATAGAATTATGTGGAGGAACACATGTTTCAAATACTAAAGATATAAATAACTTTTCTATAGTAAATATAGAAAGTATAGGTTCAGGTACTTATAGAATATTATCAGTTACAAATGATTCTAATAATACTTTATTATTATCAAATCTAGAAAATCAAATACAAGATATTAATACATTAAATAATAAGATAAACAATATAATTAGTGAAGCATCAGTTAAAGGTATTACTCTTGTAAACACATTTAAAACAAGTTATAATAATGAATGTGGTTACAAGTTAGTAATTAACTTAAAAAATGATTTAAACAAAATTAAAGAGTATATAAAAGTAATTGAAAAAGAACTTAACTCTAAAATAACTTCATCATTTTTATCTAACTTAGATATATATAAATCTAAAATAGTTAATAACCATATTATAGAAAAAACTGATATAACAGATACAAACGTTTTAAAAGAAATAGCACAAGCACTTCAAAATAACTTTAATTTAGATATAGTATTATTTGCATCAATTAACAACGATAAATTAACATTTATCTGCGCTACATCAAATAAATATAATGCTATGGATATAATTAAAAAAGCTACATCAATCACAGGTGGAGGCGGTGGAGGAAAACCTACACTAGCACAAGCCGGAGGAAAAGATGTAACTAAAACAGATGAAGCACTTGAATTTGTTATTAATGAAGTAAAATAATCTCATAAAATTTAAAACAAAGGAAATAATAAAAATGTCTAATTCAGTAAGATATTTAGGACTTGATCTTGGAAGTAAAACATTAGGACTAGCACTCTCAGATGAATTAAATATGTTTGCTTTTACTCTAACTACTTTAAGATTTAAAAATGATGACTATGAATATGCTTGTGATGAAGTAATTAAAATAGCTCATGAAAATAATGTTAAAAATCTTATACTAGGATATCCTAAACACATGAATGGTGATTTAGGTATAAGAGCAAAAATTTCTGAAGACTTTAAATTAATGATAGAATCTAAATCAGATTTAACAGTAATACTTATAGACGAAAGACTTACAAGTATTACAGTAAATAAAGCAATGATTGAAGCTAATGTTCGAAGAGAAAACAGAAAACAAAAAAAAGACGAACTAGCAGCTGTAATCATTTTACAAAATTACCTAGATGGGTTAAAAAACAGGAGGAATTAAAATGAAAGAAGATAACTTATTAACAATTACAAAAGAAGATGGTACAGAAGTATTATGTGAAATATTATTCACTCATCATTCTGATAAATTTAAAAAAGACTATGTATTATTTGTACAAAAAGATACAAATGAAGCTAGTGCTGCAGTATACACTCCAAATCAAAACGGAGAAGGAAACTTATCTCAAGTAGAAACAGAAGCAGAATGGGAAATGTTAGAACAATTACTAGCTGACTATGCTGATAGCTTAGAAGAAGAAAATGAAGGCGGATGCGGTTCATGTGGTGGAGGTTGTGGTTCTTGTGGAGACCATGATGATGAAGACCATGAATGTGGATGTGGAAATCACGAATAATATAACTAACAATGAAGATTTGGTAAAATTACTAAATCTTCATTTTAATAAAACACACTTAGATATGAAAGATTATGCTATTAAAAACGATGTACCAATCATTCAAGATGAAGGACTAGCTTTTTTAGAAAGCATAATCAAAATAAAACGTCCACTAAAAATACTAGAAATAGGTAGTGCTATTGGTTATTCATCAACAAGAATGGCGCTAGCTAGCAATGCTGTTGTTCATACAATAGAAAGAGATCCTGTAATGTATGAAAAAGCAAAATACTATATTAATGAATTAAACCTAAATAATAGAGTACACATATATTTACATGATGCTTTAGAAGCATATGATTTAGTTAAATCAAATAAATTTGATTTAATATTTATAGATGCTGCTAAAGCACAATATAAAAACTTCTTTACTATATATGAAAATCTATTAACTGAAGATGGAATGATAGTATCAGATAATATGTTCTTTCATGGATTAACAAGTAAAGATGCTGTAATTAAAGACCGTAACTTAAAACAATTAGTCAGAAAAATAAATACATATCATGAATTTATTTTAAATCATGAAAACTATGACACATCTATATTCGATATAGGTGATGGAATGGCGGTTACTACAAAAAAATTAAAATACATACATTTATAAGGAGCTTATTAATTTATGAAATTATCAAATAAAATAAATGATATTATAAATGAATGTAAATTAACTAATACAACAATAATAGCAGCAACTAAATATATAGATTATAATTTAATGTGTGAACTATTAAAAAAAAATATAAACAATTTTGGAGAAAATAGAGTAGATTCTTTTTTATCTAAATATGAGTTACTTAAAAATGAAAATATTGTTTGGCATTTTATTGGACATTTACAAAAAAATAAAGTTAAAACTATTATTAATCATCTAGACTATCTTCATAGTCTAGATAATATAGAATTAGCATTACTTATAAATAAATATAGAAAAACTCCATTGAATTGTTTTATACAATTAAATATAACTAACTCTAATACAAAACAAGGTATTAAACTAAATGAATTAGATTTATTTTTAAGTAACTTAAAACAACTAGATAACATAAATGTAGTTGGTCTAATGACTATGATGGATGTAGATACTTTAGAAGTAGATATATTTAATTACTACAAAACTATAGTTGATTTGAAAAACAAACTAAATTTAGACTACACATCACTTGGAATGAGTAATGATTATAAACAAGCATTAAAAGCTAAAACTACACATACAAGATTAGGAAATATCCTATTTGAAAGGGATTAATTAATATGATTACATTTGAAGATATTAAAAAAAATGAAATGATTAAAATATATATTCAACAAGCAGATGAATCGCTAAAAGCTATGGGATATACAGAACACTCTATAGTACATGTTTCTAAATGTGCTAAAGTAGCTAAAAACATATTAGAAACTCTAGGTTATTCTAAAGATGATATAAGATTAGCGCAAATAGCTTCATATATGCATGATATTGGAAATGTAATTAATAGAAATGATCATGCTCAATCAGGTGCACTAATGGCATTTAGAATTCTAAATGAATTAGACATGCCACATCATGATATAGCTAAAATAATTACAGCAATAGGTAATCATGATGAACAAACAGCTTTTCCTGTAAATAGTATTGCGGCAGCAGTAATTTTAGCTGATAAGACAGATGTAAGACGTAGCAGAGTAAGAAATACAGATATTCCAAGTTATGATATACATGATAGAGTAAATTATTCAGTTATAGAAAGTAATGTAGAATTTTCAAAAGATTTAACTAAACTTTATTTAAATATAACACTAGACACAAATATATGTCCTGTTTTAGATTATTTTGAAATATTCTTAGGCAGAATGACTCTTTGTAGAAAAGCATGTATCGCATTAAACCTTGAATTTAAATTTAATATTAATGGTCTAAGTATAATATAGGTGAATATATGAAATGTTTAATGAATTGTAAAAATGAATTTAATAATCTTCCTAATAAAAAAAATATAATTAATATAATTAAATTATTTAGACATATATTATTTATAGGTTACTTTGATGAAGTATGTATTGAAAAAGAAGAATATATTAAACTTAAAACTGAAAACATAACTTCATTATTAAAAGAAGAAATAAACAAATCATTTATTACAGCAAACAAACAAGTTAATAATATAGATAGTATTATTGATGAAATATATACTCAAATAGATAAAGTATCAGATATGCTAAAATCAGATTTAGAATTTTATTATAATAGTGATCCTGCTTGTATTGACTATAATGAAATAATACTTACATATCCAGGATACTTTGCGATATTTATACATAGAATAGCTAATATATTCTATAAACTTAATATTCCGTATATACCTAGAATATTAAGTGAATATTCTCATGAAAAAACTGGTATTGATATTCATCCAGGAGCTACTATAGAAAAATCATTTTTTATAGATCATGGGACAGGAGTAGTTATAGGTGAAACAACTACAATAGGAGAATTTGTTAAAATATATCAAGGAGTTACACTTGGTGCTTTATCTTTATCAAGAGGACAAGCTCTTAAAGGAGAAAAAAGACATCCTAGTATATTAAATAATGTTACTATATATTCAGGAGTATCAATATTAGGTGGAGATACTGTAGTAGGAAATAATACTACAATAGGAAGTAATGTAATAGTTACATCTAGTATTCCAGATAATAGTATAGTATTTTTTGAAGAACCTAAAATAAATATTATTGAAAGAAAAAAATAATTTTTATTTAATAATTAAATACTATTTGCTATAATACATTTATTGTGTGGGAGTAATTGACAATATTATTTGTGGTAATATCAACATACTGATTATTTTTAATCTGGTATTACATTAAACAATGAGACACACTAAAATAACCTTTTTCAAGGTTATTTTAGTGTGTCTTTTTATTTTGGAGGATTTATGGGAGTATTAGAAATTATTATAATAGCAATAGGTTTATCTATGGATGCATTTGCTGTATCTATATGTAAAGGTATTTCTGTAAAGAAGTTTACAATAAGAATTGCTTTAATATGTGGTATATGGTTTGGTGTATTTCAAGGATTAATGCCACTAATTGGTTATTATCTTGGTGGTACATTTGAAAAGTACATTTCTAATTATGATCACTGGATAGCATTTGGTCTTTTATTTATTTTAGGGCTTAAAATGGTTATTGGGTCATTTAAAAAAAAAGAAATAGAAGAAGAATGTAATCCAACTGCTTTTAAATCTATGTTTATATTAGCTGTAGCAACATCTATAGATGCTTTAGCTGTAGGTATTACCTTTTCATTATTTGACATGAATATACTAGTTGCTTGCTTATCAATAGGTATTATAACTTTAGTGCTTTCAATGTTAGGAACATTTATAGGTTTTAAATTTGGTTCTAAATTTAAAAACAAAGCAGAATTTATTGGTGGTATTATTCTAATATTTATGGGTTCTCAAATATTAATTCAACACTTATTCTTTTAAATAATTTAATATAATAATTAATGAAAGCATTTTCACTATTTTAGCTTTGTAAAGCCTACTTGACATTATTTTTTTGTTTTGATAAAATATTTATAGTATAGAGGTGATTATTTTGAGTGAAATTTTAAGAAACAGATTATTAAAAGTTGGATTAGCATCTTTTTTAACAATTGGTGTTTTTTTCGGTTCATTCTTTGTAATTCAAGCTTATTTGAATAAAACTCCTTCATTAGACTCTAATGACGACTTTGTTTTTGAAGAAGATAAAGAACCAGATGAGTCAATACCTGATTACGTCGATAAAGAAGATGGAAGAGATAAAACTTATTTATTAAAGACACCTAACAATAATACTAAACCTAATGAATACTCAGTATTAGATAATATTGGATTTATTAATTATAACATAAAGAGCAAAAGAGGTTTTGGTAGTATTACAGAAGGTAAATCTGTTGGAAAAGTTGGTCCTATATCTACAACTCAAAGTATATATAATATTAGAAAAATTAATAAAAATTATTCATATTCTAAGGTTAATACTGTTGGTATAGTGGATTTATTTGAAGAAAAATTTTATACAGATGATTCTATTCTTTTAAAAAGTGTAAAAAAATTAGATGATTTATCTAAAATAGATCCTAAGTTATATACGGATGATGATTACTTTAACATGTATGGAATTTATCCTATTGAATTTTCAACTTATATTATAAACGAAAATACAATACTTTCTTCTAATATGAATTCTAGTGAAGATAAATATACAATCAATTTGAAACTTGATCCTAGTATTGCTGGAAAATATTATACTAGACAAGTTCAAAAATATGCTGGCTCTAATACACCTGCAGTATTTAGTTATATTGAATTAGATATATCATTTAACTCTAAATGGGAATTATTAACAATTATTACAACAGAAAAATATAATGTTAAGGTAATTGGAGTTAATACAAGTGTTACAACAAATTTAGTTGAAGAATTTCATTATGGAAATCCAGTTATTGAAGAAGAAGAATATTACTTGAGTTTTTTAAAAAATATTGCAATAGAAAATGTTAAAGCAAGCAAACAGCTTGCTTTTTTTTTATTGAGCAAATGATTTTTATTTTAAATTAAAGAGGTATATAATAATTGTATAGTAATGATAATCATTATTATTACTATCAATTTATACATAATAAGCTCTTTGAAATTTGAATATTCGATTTTGTTTTCAATATAAATATTTCATTTTAAAAAAAGCCATAAATAATGCTAGAAATACAGTAAATAATTGTGTATTAAAATTGACAATTATATGGCATTATTGTATTATTAATATGTTGTGAATTTGAGTTATATTTCGTTTAATCAAATATAAGGGAAGGATACTTATGCAAACAAAAGGTTACATTCATTCTTTTGAAAGTTTTGGCACGGTCGACGGACCAGGTATTAGGTTTGTAGTATTCATGCAAGGATGTCCACTGAGGTGTCTTTACTGTCATAATCCAGATACTTGGGAATTCAAAAAAGAAAAAGAATATACAGTTCAAGACTGTTTAACTAATATCTTAAAATATAGAAATTATTTTGAAAAAAATGGAGGAGTCACCATAACTGGTGGTGAACCATTATCACAAATAGATTTTATAATAGAGCTAACAAAATTATTAAAAAAAGAAAATATTCATGTATGCATAGATACTTCAGGAATTACATTTGACGATACAGATTTAACTGTTTTAAATAAATTCAACGAATTAATTAAATATGTAGATTTATTTTTACTTGATATTAAACACATAGTTGATGAAGATCATATAAAAATAACTGGAAAATCAAATAAAAATATTTTAAAGTTTGCAACCTACTTATCAGATAATAATAAACCAATGTGGATTAGGCACGTAATAGTTCCTAATTTGAATTTGAATAAAGAAAGTTTGATGAAGACAAGAGCATTTATTGATACTCTTAAAACGGTTGAAAATGTTGAAGTATTACCTTATCACAAAATGGGAGAAGTTAAGTATAAAAGTCTAGGAATTAAATATAGACTAGAAAATACAGATATTCCCACATCTGATGAAGTTAAATTAGCTAAAAGTATATTAAAGGGTGATTTAAGTGATAAATAATGATAATTATATAGAAGTGTTAAAAGGTTTTAACATTATTGAAATTACCGGTAGTAGTTGTGCAAGTTGTGTATCACTAAAACCAGTATTACAAAAAGTAGCAAATGATAAAAATATTAACTTTAACGTTTTAGAACTTTCGGATGATATTTCTAAAATTGTTGATTTATATAAAGTTGTATCAATACCCACAGTATTACTACTGCATGATACAACATTAATAGGTAAAGTTACAGGATTTCAACCTGATGAAATATTAGAAATATGGGTTGACGCTAAAATCGAAGAATTCAAAAAAAGGTTATAACAGTATATCTGTTCATAATATAAAAACAAGAGAAGAGAAAGAGGTTTATTATGTTTAAAGGTTGGGAAGGTTTTGTTCCAGGTAAATGGCAAAACGAAATTGATGTTAGAGATTTTATTCAAAAAAATTACACTCCTTATGAAGGAGATGATAGTTTCTTAGCAGCACCTACAAAAGGAACATTGAAATTATGGGAAAAAGTTTCTGAGTTAAATAAATTAGAAGCTGAAAAAGGTGGAGTACTAGATGCTGATACTAAAGTTATATCTTCATTAACAAGTCACAAAGCTGGTTACTTAGATAAAAAATTAGAAACAATAGTTGGTTTTCAAACTGATAAACCATTCAAAAGATCATTACAACCATTTGGTGGTATTAAAATGAGTGAAAATGCTTTAAAAGCATATGGTTTTGATATTGATCCTAAAGTAATAGAAATATTTACTAAATATCGTAAAACTCATAACCAAGGTGTATTTGATGCTTATACTGCTTCAATGAAAGCAGCAAGAAGTGCTGGTATAATCACTGGTTTACCAGATGCTTATGGTAGAGGACGTATTATTGGTGATTATAGAAGAGTTGCACTTTATGGTGTAGATAGATTAATTGCTGATAAAAAAGAATACTTAAATATTATGGTTGGAGCTATGAGCGCTGACGTTATTAGAAACAGAGAAGAAATAGCTGAACAAATTAGAGCTTTAGAAGCTTTAAAAGAATTAGCTGTAATTTATGGTTGTGATATTTCTCAACCTGCTACAACTGCACAAGAAGCAGTTCAAGCTGTATACTTCGGTTACCTTGGAGCTGTTAAAGATCAAAATGGAGCAGCAATGAGTTTAGGTAGAACATCTACATTCTTAGATATATATATCAATAGAGATTTAAATGCTGGATTAATTACTGAAGCGCAAGCTCAAGAATATATTGATCACTTCGTTATGAAATTAAGATTAGTTAAATTCATGCGTACTCCTGAATATAACGAATTATTCAGTGGAGACCCAACTTGGGTAACTGAATCAATTGGTGGTATGGGTATTGACGGTAGAACTTTAGTTACTAAAAACTCATTTAGAGTTTTACATACTCTTGTTAACCTAGGACCAGCACCAGAACCAAACTTAACTGTTTTATGGTCAACAAAATTACCTTTAGAATTCAAACGTTTCTGTGCTAAAATTTCAATCGAAACTTCATCTATTCAATATGAAAATGATGATTTAATGCGTATTGATATGGGAGACGATTATGCTATCGCATGTTGTGTTTCTTGTATGAGAGTCGGAAAAGATATGCAATTCTTTGGAGCACGTGCTAACTTAGCTAAATGTTTACTATACGCTATAAATGGTGGAGTAGATGAAAAATCTAAAAAACAAGTTGCACCTAAATTTGCACCTATTACAACAGAATATTTAGAATATAATGATGTTATGACTAAATATGATCAAATGATGACTTGGTTAGCTGACCTTTATGTAAATACATTAAATGTAATTCACTATATGCATGATAAATATTCATATGAAGCATTAGAAATGTCTCTTCATGACCATGATGTTAGAAGATTCTTTGCTACAGGTATAGCTGGATTATCATGTGTTGCTGACTCATTATCAGCTATTAAATATGGTAAAGTTAAAGCAATTAGAGATGCTGATGGAATCGTTACTGATTTTGAAACTACAGGTGATTATCCATTATATGGTAATAACGATGATAGAGTAGACTTAATAGCTGCAGACCTTGTTAAAATATTTATGAATAAAATTAGATCTCATAAAACTTATAGAGAATCAGTTGCAAGTATGTCTATACTTACAATTACTTCAAATGTAGTTTATGGTAAAAAAACAGGTACAACACCTGATGGAAGAAAAGCAGGAGAACCATTTGCACCAGGAGCTAATCCAATGCATGGTAGAGATAAAAACGGAGCTTTAGCATCACTTGAATCAGTAGCTAAACTTCCATATGAACATTCAAGAGATGGTATTTCTAATACATTCTCAATTGTTCCAGACTCATTAGGAAAGGATGAATAATATGAAAAATAAAGTAGATAACTTAGTAAACATGATCGATGGATATGCTACTAGTGGTGGACATCACTTAAACGTTAACGTTTTTGATAGAGAAACATTATTAGATGCTCAAAAACATCCAGAAAAATATCCTCAATTAACTATTAGAGTTTCAGGATATGCTGTTAACTTCAACAAATTAACAAAAGAACAACAAAACGATGTTATAGATCGTACAATGCACGAAAAAATGTAATAAAACTAAAAACCTTCTATTAATAGAAGGTTTTTTTAAAGATAAGAGGTATTATGTATGGAAAAAGATTTTATAAGTAGAACAGCTTTACTAGTAGGTTACTCTAATATTGATAAGTTGAAACAAGCAAATATAATTGTGTTTGGAGTAGGTGGAGTAGGTGGTTATTGTATTGAAGCCCTTGTTAGAGCTGGCATAGGTAATATTACAATTGTAGATAATGATACTGTAAGCATAACTAATATTAATAGACAAATTGTTGCAACTAATTCTACAATATCAAAATATAAAGTAGATGTAATGAAACAAAGAATACTTGATATTAATCCTTTATGTAATGTTACTGTAAAGCAAATGTTTTATACTAAAGATACATACAATGAAATTGACTTAAATGAATATGATTTTGTTGTTGATGCTATTGATACAGTTACATCTAAACTATATTTAGCTGAATATTGCTATTTTAACAATATTAAAATAATTAGTTCTATGGGTACAGGTAATAGATTGGATCCTACTAAATTTAAGTATTCAGATATATTTAAAACTAAAAATGATCCTTTATCTAAAGTTATGAGATCAGAACTTAAAAAAAGAAATGTTAAATCATTAACTGTAGTATATTCAGATGAATTACCATTAAAACCAATTGCTGAGATTGATTTATCAGATGATTCAAGTAAAAGACAAACTCCAGCAAGTATCTCTTTTGTACCGCCTATATCAGGTTTATTACTTGCATCATATGTTATTAATACAATTATTAAAAATTAATTTTTTCTATAACCAAATTTATTATCTTTAAATAATCAAGATATAAATTATTAATTAAATCTATTTTATATCCTACCGCTTTAACAGTAGAATATGAAATAGATTTTTTATTTATCTTTACATAGCTTTCATAAATTAAATTAAAATCAGAATAAAATATTAAATATGTTTCATTTAAATTTGTAAAGTGAATGAGTATAAATGCTATACCTTTATGATAATCAATTTGTTTTAAATGAGATAACTGATGTATATGAATATTTTGAAATGGAAAAGACGTATTGCTATTTATTTGTTTTGCCTCAAAATCTATATACCTACCTTTGTAAACTCCATTATAATCTGTAGTAGATGGAGTTTTATAAAAAGCTTCAGTAATTTTACATTTACTTCTAGTAGGATAATCAACTTTAACTACTTGAATAGGTGTAGGCTTTTTATGAATTATAGCGATATTTTTATCTATGTAATATTGATTAGTAAGATTTATAACTTTTTCAAAGCTCATTCCTCTATTTGAATGATTCTTTAAATTTTTATTAATGTAATTTTTAATCAATTTATCACCTCTATTAAATAATATAAAAGTAATTAAAAAATTACTTAAATGTTAATTTGATTTAATAAAAAGATAATAATTGTTAAGAAAACGCTTTTAGTATAAATATTCATTGTTATGTATATCTAAATACGTTATACTAATAGAGTATTTTAACGATTCTTTTAAAAAATAGAAAATAAATCATAGGAGGAAAGTTATACACTTTTTGTATAACTAATTAATTGTTGAATGAGTAAAATTAATATAATAGGATTAGGTGGACTTCAAGAAAATGGAAAAAACCTATTTGTAATAGAAGTAGATAATGATCTATTTGTTTTTGATGCAGGATTAAAGTATCCTACAAGTGAATTTTATGGTGTAGATATAATAGTACCAGATATCACTTTTTTAGTTGAAAACAAGCATAGAATAAAAGGGATATTTTTAACACATGGACATGATGAACATATTGGTTCTATTCCACAAATACTTAAAAATATAGATGTTAAAGTTTACGGTTCTTTATTTACTTTAACTTTAGTTAAAGATACTTTAAATGAAGCGCAAGTGAAATTTAATGAAGAAAAATTAATAGAAGTTAACTCTAATAGTGTAATTACATTTAAAAATAAAATGTCAGTTAGATTCTTTGAAGTAGCCCATAATATTCCAGGATGTTTAGGTATTGTCTTAAACACACCAGATGGTAATATTGTTTACACAGGAAACTTCTCATTTGATCAAAATGTTAAAGCTAATTTTCAAGAAATGTATTCTAATATAACAAAGTATTCTAAAGAAGGAGTTTTAGCTCTTTTATGTGAATGTATAGGTACAAATAATGGAGATAGTAGAGGTACTATTTTTGAATTTAGACAAAGAATTAATAACATATTTACTTTTGCTAAAGGTAGAATAGTTTTTAGTTTATTTTCTAATGATATTCAACGTATACAACAAATTATTGATATAGCAATCACTTTTAAAAAACGTGTTGCTGTATTAGGAAGAAAAACACAAAAAATAGTTAATCAAGCTATAAACTTAGGTTATTTAGTTATTCCAGATGAAATTCTTGTTAACTTAAAATTTGTTGATGAAACAAATAAAAATGAAGAAGAAGACTTAGTGGTAATAGTAACTGGTGAAAGACATGAACCATACTATATGCTACAAAGAATGAGTAAAAGAATAGACAGACTTGTAAAATTGAATTCTAATGATACTGTAGTTATATTAACAGTTCCATATTTAGGAACTGAAAAAATGGCTTCTCGTACACTAGATATGTTATATAAAGTAACTAATAATGTAAAACAATTTAAAAACAATTTACTACCTGCTCCATTTTCTAGTAGAGAAGAAGTTAAAGGTATGATAAATCTTTTAAAACCTAAATACTTAGTACCTGTAATTGGAGAATATAGACATCAATATGCATTTATAACTGTTGCTACATGTATAGGTTATGATAAAGATGATATTGTAATTCTTGATTGTGGAGATAAATTACTTATTGATAATAAAAATCTAGTAGGTATTGTTGGTGATGTTGCTGTTGGAGAAGTAATGATAGATGGTAATGCTGTAGGTGATGTAGGTGATGTTGTTATGAGAGATAGACAACTATTAGCTGAAGACGGTGTTATGATGATTGTTGCAAACATCAATCCTAAACAAAAAAAGGTTGTATCAGGACCAGAAATAGTTACTAAAGGTTATGTGTTAAATCAAGAAAAAGATTTTACAGAAGACTTTATTAGAATGTTTACTGATGTTACTAATAAACACTTTCAAACAAAATTTATTAATTGGAATGATTATAAAAATGATGTTAAGTCAGACTTTCAAAGATTTATCTTTAAAAAGTTAAAAAGAAATCCTGTTATTATACCTGTGCTTATTTCAACAGATGGACAAAACGATATTAGTAAACCTAAAAAGGTAAAAACTAAGAATGTTCCTTCAAAAGAAGTAAAACCTGTATCTAATAATCAAGAAAATCAAGATTCATCAAATCAAATTAAACCAAAACAAAAACTTGATCCAAATAAAAAACAATTTCATAATCATAAAAAAACCAAACTAAATAACGAACAAAATAAAAAACTAGATTAAATAATTAATCTAGTTTTTTATTTAATATAGGTTTTAAAAATTCATTATTTCTTTTAGCTAATTGTTGTTCATATTGACTATTATTCTTAGCCTCATAATAAACTCTATTTTTTAAAGAATCTGGCATATATTGTTGTGTAACTACACCATCTTCATAATCGTGAGGATACTTATAAACAACCTTACCACCTTTAAGTTCACTATTTAAAATATGTTTAGGGATCTCATAATGATTAAATTTCTCTAAATCTGCTAAAGCTTTATCAATAGAAGATTCACCAGTATTACTTTTAGCAGATAATGCTAATTCAATAGTTATATTTGAAAGAGGTATTCTAGCTTCAGGAAAACCTACTAATTTAGCAGCACTGATTGCAGCCATTACTCTAGGTCCTATTTGAGGACTAGCAAGGCCGATATCTTCATAAGCTATTATAGCAAGTCTTCTACAAATAATTTCTAGATCACCTAATACTATTAAACGAGCTAAGTAATGAAGAGAAGCATCAACATCACTACCTCTAATAGATTTTTGAAAAGCACTTAATATATCATAATAGTTATCACCTTTATTATCTAAGTTTAAACTTTTGATACCTGTGATATTAACTACCTTTTCAATTGTTAAAGGTAAATCAATCAAATATATTAATTCTAGTATATTAAGCGCCGTTCTAATTTCTAAATTAGATGCTTGTAGTATATATTCATATATATCATCAGATATATCAACTTTATCATTATTAACTTTTTTAAGTAATTCAATTAAATCTGATTCTATTATAGGATTCAATTTGTATATATGACATCTAGAACGAATAGCTGGATTAATAGATATATAAGGATTTTCAGTAGTTAAACCTATTAACTTAACTTTTCCACTTTCTAAATAAGGAAGTAAAAAATCTTGTATATCTTTTTTCATTCTATGTATCTCATCTATAATTAATACTTGAAAATCATAAAAAATAGAATCAGTATTAATTATATCTTTTAACATTTGTTTATTGTCTGTAGAAGCGTTAAAGTTAAAACAATTATCTTTATAATAACTTTTAATAATACTTGCAATAGTTGTTTTACCTGTACCAGGTTTTCCATAAAGAATAATAGATGTAAGATTATTATTATCAATCATCTTTCTAATAACCCCATTACTACCAACTAAATGGTCTTGGCCAATAACTTCTTCAAATGTTTTAGGTCTTACTTTGTATGCTATAGGATTCATATTATCACCGCTTATATTATATCACTATTTAATTCATTTTATATATCAAAACTAAAACATATTATCTAAAATAATTTTAAAATATAACATATATATGTTATAATATCTAATAACAAATAAGGAGTTACTAAAATGAATTTAAAAGACTATATAACTGATGTAAAAGACTTTCCAATTAAAGGAATATTATTTAGAGATATAACAACATTAATGCAAGACGGAAAAGCATTTAAATATACTTGTGATAAAGTAACTGAATACGCTAAAAAGCTAAACATAGATGTAATAGTAGGACCTGAAGCTAGAGGATTTATATTTGGTTGTCCAGTAGCTGCCAATTTAGAAGTAGGATTTATACCTATTAGAAAACCAAACAAATTACCTAGAGAAACTATAGAAACTTCATATGAACTAGAATATGCTAGTAATACTTTATGTATGCATAAAGATTCAATTAAACCTGGACAAAGAGTATTAATAGTAGATGATTTATTAGCTACTGGTGGTACATTAAAAGCAGGAATCGACTTAGTTGAAAAACTAGGTGGAGAAGTAGTTGGTATAGCTTGTTTAATTGAACTTTTAGACTTAAATGGTAGAAAACAAATTGAAGGATATGATGTATTTACTTTATTAAAGTACTAAATGGGGTGATTTCATGAAAGACAATATAACCGTTGATATACTTTTTCATGAAATTGAAAAGTATATCCATAACAAAGAAAATCTAGCTTTAATTCATAAAGCTTATGATTTTGCTTTAAGTCAACACGTAGATCAATTTAGAAAAAGTGGAGAACCATATATAATACATCCACTATCAGTAACTTATATACTAGCTACATTAAGAGTAGGACCTAATACACTTGTTGCAGGATTACTTCATGATGTGGTTGAAGATACATATATAACTCTTGAAGATGTTACAAATGAATTTAATGAAGATGTAGCAAGTATTGTAGATGGAGTTACTAAAGTAGGAAAACTTAAACTAAGTAGCTTAGAAAAAAGACAGGTGCAAAACCATCAAAAAATGTTAATTGCAATGTCTAAAGATATTAGAGTAATAATAGTTAAACTTGCTGATAGATTACATAATATCAGAACATTATCATTTATGAGTGATGAAGCTAAAATTCGAATAGCTACAGAAACATTAGAAATATATGCTCCACTTGCTCATAGATTAGGGATGTTCAAAATTAAAGCAGAGTTAGAAGATATATCACTAAAATATGTTAATAGTGAAATGTATAATAAGATTACTAACTTAATATATAATAAAAGAACTCAAAGAGATAATCTGTTAGACAAAATGATTGAAGAAAT